>DALYED010000008.1:38816-43947 GCA_031972735.1 Minisyncoccota bacterium
CTCTAGAACACTACATATTTAGAGCACCTCTCGCGGAAGGCGCCATATAAAAAGTGCGAGAAATAGTGACACGAAAGACATCACAAAGAAAATCGATGTGAACCCGAATGCTTTTATTGCATAACCTCCACATAATGCAGCGACTCCTGTTGCTATTGCAGTCATCCCCTCAAGACCTCCCCACTCCGCAATTGAACTATCTTTTGTGGTATGCGCACTATAAATTGAGTCAAAAGCAGGAACACCAATTGCTGCCGCAACTCCCCACAATACTTGAGTGATAATTAACTGGGCAATACTCCCCATAAATGCATAGCTCAAAAAAACAACTGAACGAAGTATATATCCAAGCGCAAGCAGTAATTCCTGTTCACGAACGCGTAGAGACCACTTCGTAAACATGAGCGTAAGTAACCCACAAATAATTTCAAATACTGCCCACGAGACACCTGCAATCGCAATATCTCCGCCAATCTGCTTTACAAACAGTGCGTAAAACGGAGCAAACATGCCTATCACAAACGTGAAGATCATGTTCAGTGTGATTAAGATCCTAAGGCTCTTATTCAAGTGTACGCTTGGAAGAAAGATGTGATATAGCTGACGAGCAAGCGTAATCATGACTATTTTGTGAATGGCAATTCCTCTATCAATTCAGTGAGTAATGGATGTTTTACCATAAAACGATATTCAAAAAATCGCACAAGAGACGCGACATGATGCATCTCATCACGAATAGGCTTTTGACCTAGTGTTATTTCTTCAATTTCATGTTCGAGTAATGCACCATAGTTTTGCAGCACCTCTTCATCAGCACACTCTTTTATGTATCGAATCGCCTTTTGATACTCACCTTTTGGTATCCACATTGATCCACATGAGGAGCAGAGAGAAGAGAGTAACTCTCCGTGATTCCAGTCTATGCCATGCATCATTGTTTGGCATACTGGGCAAACATGTTCAGTGGGAGCAGAATTTATAAGCTCTTTTTTCTCCCACAGTGAAATATCGAACCAACCATGATCTTGAATATTATCTTTGAGTGCTTCAAGTTCGCTCATGTTAAATAATAACCCATGGCATTCTTTGCAGACATGCGCAACAGTACCCCCGACGTGAAGCTCTGAGAGTTGTGATGCTTTACAGTTTGGACATTTCATATTTCTCAATAGTAACGCAAAAGGCAAAATACCGAAATAGCTTTACCTACCGCAGTAACAAACAAGCACAAGGGACTTACAAGGAAAAGAGCAACGACTCTTTCGTAAACAAAAATTTTGCAACATCAAATATTCCATAAGAAATGGAAAATGCAGCAATCACATCAATAGTCATCAGACTAAGCAATGGGGTACAATACTGATACGTCATATGAAAAAAAATCTTCAGGAAAGCACTACAGTGAGTTTAATTATTCCTGCATATAATGAAGAAAAGTACATCGGCAATTGCCTCTCTCATGTGCTTAATAATTCAGAAGGATTATTTTTGGAAATAATTGTTATTGATAATGCGAGCAATGATAATACTGGGCTTATTGCTCAATCATTTCCGACAGTACGTATTGTGAGAGAAGAGCAGAAAGGACTGACTCATGCTCGACAGCGGGGGTTTTTAGAAGCAAAAGGAGATATTCTTGCATTTGTTGATGCAGATACCCAAATGCAACTTGGCTGGGCAAAAAAAATACTATACGAATTTGCATCTGACCCAAAAATTACGTGTGTCAGTGGTCCATATATTTATTATGACACTTCTTGGCTTCAACAATTTATCACAAAGTGGTTTTACTGGAGACTTCTCGCAATGCCAATATATTTTTTCTTAGGATACATGGCGGTTGGTGGAAATTTTGCCATCAAGAGAGATGTTGTTGAAAAAATGGGTGGATTCGATACAACAATTGAATTTTATGGTGAAGACACCAATCTTGCACGACGAGCGCATCAGTTCGGAAAAGTAAAATTTTTGCTTTCACTCCTTATGCCAACTTCAGCAAGAAGACTCGAAGGTGAAGGTGTTATGAACACCGCAGTCGTCTACATACTCAATTTCCTCTCTGAAGTCGTACGCAAGAAACCCTACAGCAAAACATACAATGATATTCGCTAGAATTCATGACAGCAAAAGTCAGAGAAACAAAGCATACGCACCCATATATCCGACTAAAACGTATAGGATTATGAACATATACTATGGATCGTACTGATGAACAGTTAATCATCGCGTACACCGAAGGTGAGCGTGAAGCATTCCCGATTCTACTCAAACGGCATGTGGATGGTATTTTTAATTTCACATTCCGACTCACTGGATCACGCGAAGAAGCAACTGATATCACCCAAGAAGCATCAATAAAAGCATGGAAAAATATTGATCGATTCAAAGTGGGTGAGAAATGGAAGACGTGGGTTTATGCGATTGCACGCAATACTGCAATAGATCATTTACGAAAAAAGCGCTCATTAGTTTTTTCAGACATTGAACTTGCAAATGGAGAAAACCCAACCATTGATAATAAGGAAGATGATCTTCCACTTCCCGATAAAGTAGCGATGGAACTTGAAGATAAGAAGTTGCTGACAACTGCACTAGATGCACTTTCACCACTCTACCGTGAGGTACTCTATCTCTATTATTATGAAGATATGACTCTGCAGGAAATTGCAAACTTACTCGATAAGCCAATAGACACTGTGAAAAGCCAACATCGCCGAGGAGTGAAATTGCTCAGAACGAAGCTACTCGAACTCATTCCTGAAAAAAGTGCACCAAATTACCAAGGATAACCGTACATATTAACGTGAAAGACTATTACTATACATTGTTTCATGGACTCCAAAGTGAACCCCTCCCACTTACTCTTTACGAGCAAATAAGAGTTGAGATAGAAAAACTTGAGCAACGAATTACACTTGTACGCCGTTTTTCTTTTTTTTCCATTGCTACCCTCTTTATTTCAGCATGTATTCCAACATACAACTATCTTGCAGTTCAAATTACTGAATCGAGCTTCATTTCATACGCGTCGCTACTTGTGAGCGATGTTGATATCCCGATTCTTCATTCAAAAGAGTTTTTACTCTCACTAATAGAATCACTACCACTTTCAAGTATTACATTAGTACTTGTGCTTATATTTATGCTTCTTGGTGCTATTCAATTTGTAGGAACAAAATCACGAGAAGTAACTGAGCTTATTACGACACGCTTTGCATAATATTTATCACATGAAACAATTTTTTAACTCTCAAAAATATCGTCGCCTCATCATTTGGACTGGGGTAATTATTCTTCTCTTACTGTCTTTTCAGGGTGGAGTGTTTGTGGGATTTCACAAAGCTTCAATGGGATTTATGGTTGACCAACGCTATGAGCGAGCCTACGGAAATCACATAAAAAGCGGTCCATTTGGAATCCCAAATGATGACTTTCCTGAAGCACATGGAGCAATTGGTCGCGTACTGTCCGTGCATCTCCCTACTATCATTGTGGAGGATAAAAATACAGAAAAAATAGTCCGCATCGCACCAGACACCATTATCCGCAAAAACCGTGTGAAAATAAGTGAGGCACAGATTACGACAAGCGACTTTGTTGTAGTGATTGGAGAACCAAATGATCAGCAAGAAATTAACGCAAAATTTATTCGAATGATTCCACCTCCAGCTGGATATGTTGGAAAATCTACTTCAACTCAATACTCAACAACAACTAGTCAGTAAATTTATATGCAACATTATTTTTTGAAAACCAAGTCGTTTATACTTGCCCACAAATTCTGGGCTGGAATTGGAGTGATTGCTCTCGTTTGGATCCTCTTTATTGTGTATGGCAAACTTACAAGCACAGTGGGAATACCTCGTTATGTGGTTGGGACAGTAACCAAAGAAACGATTATTACTTCGATTTCTGGATCTGGACAAGTATCATCCTCAAATCAAATCGACCTCAAATCAAAAGCACCTGGACAAATCTATACACTTCCTATTAGCGAAGGAAGTGTCGTAGAAGCAGGAACAATACTTGCGCGCATTGATGATACTGATGCGCAGAAAGCAGTGCGTGATGCGCAGGTAAGTCTTTTGAGTGCACAACTCACTCTTGAAAAACTCAAGAAACCTGCAGACACACTTGCAATTACACAATCTCAAAATGCACTTGCACGCGCATCGACCTCAAAACAAAATGCCCTCGATAACCTTGAGAAGTCATATAATGATGGGTTTAACACTATTTCAAACGCATTCACTGATCTTCCTACAGTAGTATCTGGATTACATGACTTGCTCTTTTTGCCAAACAGTCAACTTGGTGGTTCGAATGTAAATAACATTGATTTTTATTCAAGCTCAGCAACGATATTTGATCCCCGTGGTGCTATTTACGGAAAAGATGCAAATGATAAATATCAAATAGCACTCACAAAATACAACAAGAGTTTTGCGGACTACAAAGTAATTGACAGAAGCGTGGACCGAGCACGCACTGAGGCAATGATCGAAGAAACCTATGACACAGCACTTGCAGTTGCAGATGCAGCAAAAAGTAGCAACAGCCTCATTCAATTTTATGAAGACCAAATGACTCAACACTCACAAAAAATTCCATCACTTGCAAATACACAACTTGCATCGCTCAATAGTTACACAGCCACTACAAATTCACACTTAACTGAATTACTTGCAGTTGCAAGTACGATAAAAAATTACAAAAGTACAATTATTGATGCTGATAGAACGATTTCAGAAAACAATCAATCGTACAGTAAGTTGGTAGGAGGCACAGACCCACTTGACCTTCAGAGCTCTGAACTGACCGTACTGGGGCGACAAAATGCACTTCGAGATGCTGAAGAAGCACTTGCAAACTATGCTGTACGAGCACCATTTGCAGGAACTATTGCAAAAATTGCGGTGAAAAATTTTGACAATATTGGAAATGGATCCACAATCGCAACACTTATTGCAAAAAATCAACTTGCCATAATTGCCTTGAATGAAGTTGATGCTTTGGTGAATATTGATTTTGAGACTAGATGCATTAAAGAAACTAAAAAATCGGTTTCAGTAATTCGTTTAGGTACTTGCGGATCTTTACAAGGTGAAGTGGGCGTTGATCAGCTAGTAGC
>DALYED010000008.1:43957-53874 GCA_031972735.1 Minisyncoccota bacterium
GACTCTCGATCACAGGTGTCGTATCAGAAATTGACACACTTGGCACTGTTGCACAGGGTGTTGTTACATACAATGTGAAAATTTCATTTGATACTCAAGACCCACGTATCAAGAGTGGAATGAGTGTGAATGCGTCAATTATCACTGAAGTGAAAACCGATGTGCTTGCAGTTCCAAATAACGCAGTAAAGACACAAGGTCAATCGCACTTTGTTGAAGTATTTGACTCCCCTCTTCCTGTTACTGCAGGCACACAAGGCACTATGTCTCTCATTGCACCTCGCAGAGTAACGGTAGAGACAGGTCTTTCAAATGACAGTATGACTGAAATACGCACAGGGCTCACTTTAGGTGAACAAGTTGTCACAAGAACAATCACAACAGCTGTAACAACAACAGCGCCAAGTATTCTTGGTGGTGGCAACACGAGAGGAGGGAGTGTAAGAATTCCTGGGGGCTAATCCAACATATGATTGAAATTAAACACGTAACAAAAACATACACGACAGGTGGCGTCGATAATAAGGTTGTTTTTGATGTATCATTTACTATTTCTGATGGTGAGTTTGTGGCAATTATGGGTCCATCAGGGTCTGGAAAATCAACTATCATGCACATCCTAGGTGCGCTCGATACACCCACCTCGGGCACATACTTCCTTGACGGAAAGGATGTCTCGACTCTTGCGGATGATGAATTAGCGGAGATTCGAAAAAAAAGGATTGGTTTTGTATTTCAAAGCTTCAACCTCCTCAAGAGAACGACGGTGCTTCGCAATGTCATGCTCCCACTTATTTATGCTGAGATTACAAGTAGTGAGCGCGAGAAACGCGCGCGCACAGCACTAAGTGACGCAGGTCTCGATGAGCAACACTTTGGAAAACTTTCAAATCAACTTTCAGGTGGACAGATACAGCGTGTCGCGATTGCGCGAGCACTGGTAAATGATCCATCGCTCATTTTAGCTGATGAGCCAACCGGGAACCTCGATTCAAAAACAAGCGAAATAGTCCTAGGGACATTTCAACGACTGAACGAGGAGGGGCACACTATTGTACTTATTACGCACGAGCGTGACGTTGCTGAACATGCAAAACGTATTATTTTTATTCGAGATGGTCAAATTATTGACGATGTTGTAAATACTCATCGCAGAATAGCTTCACAAACATGACAACAAAAGACATCATCGAAGAGACATATATTGCACTTTCGGGAAACAAAGTTCGCTCTGGACTTACAATGCTTGGTATTATTATCGGAATTGGCTCAGTCATTGCAATGATTTCAATCGGGCAAGGGGCGCAGACATCAATCCAATCTCGCATCCAATCAATCGGCTCAAATCTTGTACTCGTGATGCCTGGAGCGCAACGCGGACCAGGGTCACAAGTAAGTTCAGGAAGAGGATCGGCGCGTACACTTAAACAAGAGGATGCTGATGCAATCACAAAGGAAATAACACTTGCAAAAGCAGTTGCACCAGAATTATCGGGACGCTATCAAGTAACTGCAAAAGGAACGAACACAAATACGTCAATCATTGGAACTGTCGAAACATACCCTGTAGTACGAAATGTTGAAATTGATATTGGGTCATTTATTACTACTCAACATAATATAAGTCTTTCTAAGGTCGCTGTGCTCGGACCCACAACTCGAGATGACTTATTCGGCCCAGGAACTGAGCCGATTGGTCAATCAGTGCGCATAAAAAATATTGAATTTAAGGTAATTGGCATAACAAAAGCAAAAGGTGGATCAGGGTTTGGGAGTCAAGATGACATGATTTATATCCCAATTACAAGTGCTCAACGATATCTCACTGGTGACGCATATGTAAGTACAATTAGCGTTCAAGCCGTAGACGCAGCATCGATGTCTGAGATGCAACAAACAATTACTGACCTGCTTCTTACTCGTCACCATATTAGTGATGCAACTCAAGCTGATTTCAACATACTGAATCAATCAGATATTGTTGCAACTGCATCAAGTATCACCTCAACATTCACAATTCTTCTCGCAGCAGTTGCTGGAATATCACTTATTGTTGGTGGAATTGGCATTATGAATATGATGCTCACATCTGTAACTGAACGCACAAAGGAGATTGGACTGCGCAAAGCAATTGGAGCAAAGAACCATGATATCAGTGTCCAATTTCTCGCCGAAGCAGTAACACTCACTTTCCTTGGCGGAATAATTGGAATTATTTTGGGAATTTCAATTTCGTATGCAATTACATACTCAGGGCTCCTTGAGACAAGTGTGTCACTTTCATCTATTTTGCTCGCTTTCGGTGTTTCAACAGTAATTGGTATTGTGTTTGGCTATTACCCAGCACGACACGCTGCGAGTTTAAACCCAATTGAAGCACTCAGATTTGAATGAGAAAGAATTATCATTTATATATATTTATGCAAAAGAATCTTATTGTTGCAGTTATTATTACTGCGATCGTTGCAGGAGGAGTTGGGTACGTATATGGCAAAAAAAATGCAACTTCAAGTAACCCGACATTTTCGCAAGCAAGTGGGCGTGGGAATGTTACAGGTACTGGATTTAGGGGCAACAGGGTGGGCGGAGGAGCAGTAAGTGGTGAGATTATTGCAAAAGATGTAACAAGTATCACAGTGCAGCTACGTGGTGCGCAAATAGATGGTGGCGCAGGTTCAAAGATTATTTTTCTTTCAAATGAAACACAGGTTATGAAATCTGCGCAAGGAACGACAAGTGATCTCGCTGTTGGCACACAGATTATGGCAGTAGGCACAGTAAACACTGACGGGAGTGTGACGGCACAATCGATACAGATCAGACCACAAGCACAAGAAACTCACAAAGCAACGAGTTCTTCTCAGTAAACAAGCTTGTAAAATAAACGCCACCTCATGGTGGTGTTTATTTTACTGTGGATTTACGATATGTATCGGTGCTTCATTTTTAAATGCCTGAATATTATCAATTGTCACATTTAAAATTCGCTCAATAGCCTCTTGTGTATTAAAAGCAATATGCGCAGTTACAATCACTTGAGGGTGATTGATTAAGTAATGATTTGCAAGCACGATTCGCAGGCGTTGCTCATTTGGATGTGCTGTTGCAAGAAGCATATTTTCATCAACCATCTGACCTTCTTCTTCAAGTACATCAAGTCCCGCACCAGCAAGTATCCCCTCCTCTAATCCCTTCACAAGAGCAACAGTCTCTACAAGACCACCGCGAGAAGTATTTATAAGATAACTTCCTCGCTTAAACATTGTAATATTTTCCATATTAATCATGTGGTGAGTATGCTCATTGTATGGAGCATGAAGACTTACCACGTCTGCCGATGCGAGTAGTTCATTCAGTGATACATATTGATAGTCAAGCTCAGTTGCAAGATCTGGTTTTGGAAAGACATCAAAAGCAAGCACTTTCATTCCAAAAGCTTTTGCCATACGAATCATATGCTCACCAATATGACCAGTACCAATAATCCCAATTGTGCGTCCCCTCAAATCAAACCCACGTAATCCATCTTGAGAAAATGACCCGGTGGTCTCAATGCGCTTATACGCATCAACGATACGCCGAGAAAGTGCGAGTAAGAGAGCCATTGAAAATTCAGCAACAGTATGTTCTCCATAGGTTGGAACATTTGCAACAATAATTCCCCGCTTTGCTGTTTCAATAAAATCTATATGATCGTACCCCGTTGAGCGTGTTGCAATAATCTTTACATTCGGGAAACGATCGAGCACATCGGCGGTAACAGGTGAGTTGACAAACACTGATAGCACCGTGACATCTGGGTCATGGAGCGAAGCGTTTTCGCTCGTATTTCCTTTGATGAAGTTAAAAATGTCATCAGGAAAATGTTTCACTAAGTAGTCTTTCTCCCATTCTTCGTTATAAAAATACGCAATTCGCATAAAAATTTACTGAGTTAATAACAAGAGGCGTACACACTGTTCTCTTTCATCAAGTATAACAGAGACGACACTGCGCTTCACGTTCACCCTACTTTTAAGGGAAGTGACAGTACCCATAAGCCAAACAGTGTGTACACAACCATTACCACAAGCAGTGGTATTTGACCTATGATACTAAGTCTTTTCACGGGAAAAAGTTGAATTGCAATGACATGTGAGAGCATGACTGACACCACGTGAACAAAAATAATTACTGCGACTTCAATACGCCATATTGATGCAATGCCAATAATTCCTATATTAGGAACCATGTCTGCTGTTCCAAAAATATTCCATCCGACATTAAATGGGTCCGATGACACTATTGCAAATGCTTGTGTTTGAATCAGTAAAAGCGAGAAATAATGTGCGATCTGATAACCAATTGCAATAGGAATAAGGGTTGGAATAAATCGAGAGCACAAAAATAATGAATCATAGGCTGTGTGAGTCATCCGTTTCATCAGCACAATTGCAAGATAAAATAACCCAAAGAAAATCAAAGGAGAAAGAAAAAGTGTAATGCTGGAGATTACCACCCCAACACTTTCTCCCGCAAATTGCGTATAGGATAGTAAAAATCTATAGCATGCACCCCAGAGCGTCGTCTCGCGAAATCCATCAAATGTAGTCGCTGAAAGCATCAATAAAACAAACAACATGAGCGGAAATTCATTAATGGGGTGCTGCGTTAGCCTGCTAAATGGGATTCGAATCAACATGCGATGTTTTGCATATTGCAAAGGAGATGCCATTCCGATAAGTGTGAAGAGGACACTGAATATATCTGCATAAAGGTACCAACTTCTTACCCCAAATAAGAGTACACCTACGCATGTATACATCGCATAGCAAACAAGTATAACAAGGAGATGTTCGGGTTCAGAGGCAAAGCCATTACTCAAAAGCTCGAGCCAAATGAATAATAGATATCCTATATATGCTGGTACATAGCGCAACGACACAGGAAACTCAAAAAGTGATTTCTTGGGAAGAGCACTGAGTACCTTTTTGATTGGATCAATAAAAATCCAGATATTTCCAAATATTAACGTAAAATATGGCAGACCGAGATAAAAAATGATCCAAATCAAAAGAGGTGCAAAATTTTCACTTGGTGACATTTTCCCATATACAGTTGCAATAAGTGCTGTCACTAATAGTGTGGCGACGACAACTTGCAGTAATCTGAGTATTAACTTTTCAAAAAATAAAGGGACATTGAACTCAATAGTGCTTGTTATGTATTTTTTCATCACTGCACTTTGCTGAAGTTCGAACAGTGTTAGCACTAAAAATGACACAACAATAACTGCCCCACCAGTATAAAAATAAAGCCACACAGGAATTGGCAGTGAGAAATTTTGTCCAAAAGAATGAGCAGAGGCAAATGCAGGAATAAAAAAACTCGCAAACCCCACAAATCTCACTATCAACATTTTATACATATAGCAATGAATAGACTGCCCTACATGAGCCATGTTTACACCAGCATCATAATGCAGAGATTTTCATTGTATCAAAATTAAAAATTGATTGAGTTATCCACTACTATTCACACTTTATCCACGCATTATTCACAGAACGAGTTATAATGTATTTGCGTAGTTATTCCCGTATTTGTAACTCAAATACATTGAAGGAGGAAAACTCGCACACGACCATCCCAGTCGTTCGGTCGAGATCCATATTTTCTAATTTTCATTAGAGAAATGTGAATTTCCCAGTTTTTAGCCATTTATGACAAGCGAAGCACACCCAACATGCTCCGCACTCACAAGTTTTACCAATAATTTATAGTTCCCCACATGAACTACACCCATTCACTACGGGTCCTTTCGAGGAACCCGAGTATAGCGCTCGCGCTGATTATTTCTGTATTCTTTTGGTTTACTGGCTTACCTTTTGCATTAAACTTTGCATCTGCTGCGACCGTAACACAGTTTAGTGCCACAGCTTCTTCAAGTGTCCCCTCAGCAAGTACGAACTATAGTGTACGCTGGACTGATGCAACCCAGATCACCGTTGGTCAAACAATTAAGATTTCATTTGACCCTGGTAATAGCACATTTGATTTAGGAGCGCTTGCAAATAACGAAGTAACCACTTCGGCATCACCAACAAACCTCAGCATTATTACCGGTGCTTGTGGTGGAGCAACACCAAATCAAGTTTCAATCAATGGTGGTATTTCAAATAGTGCTGGTGACAAGAGTGTTACGCTCACTGCATGTGGTACAGTGGCCACGGGCACAAAGACGATCTCGTTCACTGGGAATCATGTGCAGAATCCTTCAAGTCCAGGCTCATACCCTGTAACAGTCGGTGGTACCCAAGCTGACAGCGGTACAACCCTAGTTGTAATCATAAATCAAGTTACCGTATCAGCATCAGTTGCCACAAGTCTTGATTTTTCAATTACTGGACTTGCGTCTGGTCAAACTGTTAACGGCGAAACAACATCAACAACAACGAGTGCGACAGCAATTGGATTTGGCACACTTGCATCTGGTACACCAGTTGTTGCAGGTCAAGAGCTATCGGTTACAACAAATGCAACATATGGATTTGCTGTCACAGTACAGGAGGACCAAAACCTTACATCCAGTGCAGGAAGCCAGATTTACTTATTCAAAGATGGACTTGCAAACTCAGTTCCAACTGCATGGGCCACACCAACGAGTGTCGTCGGAAACACACTTACATATGGTCATATCGGTATCACTAGTGACGACGCAGACTTAAATAGTGGCGAGTTTACGGGAACAAAATATGCAGGAAATTTTGGCACAACAACCCGAGTTATATTCTCAAATACAGGAGCATCGGATGGTACAACACAGAATATCGGTAAAGTACGTGTTGCGTACAAGATACAAATTTCCGCACTTCAAGCTGCTGGTAGTGACTATACGAATCATCTTGTGTACATTTGCACTCCGACATTCTAAGAAATCACTCTCAAGTCAGTACAAAAAAATCAGCTTACGCTGATTTTTTTGTATCAATGTGATTCATCGCGTAAGCCAGCGTCCCTCCTACTTTTTTCCCAGGATTGAAAATATTATTCGGGTCAAAGATGTTCTTTGCTTCAACAAAAAGATCATATACTTCTTTACCAAACTCTTCTTCTAAGTATGGTGTGCGAATAATTCCATCATTATGTTCTCCTGTTATGACACCACCATAAGAAAAAACAAGTTCATAGACCTCTTTACTGAGCGTTAAAATAATATCTTTTGATGCAGGGTCTGAGAGGTCCATCAAGGGGATGATGTGAAAATTACCATCTCCAACATGCCCAGCAATAGTGTAGGTTAAGTGGTATTTACCGAGTATTTGGTTGAGTTTTGGAAGAAACTCTGGGAGATATGACGGGAGCACAACAAAGTCATCAATGAATGGAGCAGTTCGAACACCTTTAACCTTCTGCCTGAGGAGTGCAAAACTCTCACGACGGATGACCCAATATTTCTCAGCTTCAGCTTCTGAATGAAGAACGCGAACTTGCACATGAAATGCTTCACGTACATCTTTTGCTGCTTCTTCAGCTTTACGTACCGCACCAGCTTCAGTCTGATCAGAAAACTCTGCAAGTAATACCAGTTTTGGAACACCACCAGTTAAGACAAGCCAGAATTCCGGAATAAAACTTATTCCAAGCTTAATAAGCCCACCCTTTAACCGCTTTGCTATTTGTGGGAAAAAGCGCATTGCCAAATTAAAGGTGTGATCATCATATGATTCAAAACTTTCTGGCTGATGAGTGAGCACATGATTAACTAACTCCCCCAAGAACGACAAGTCATTGAGAAAAATTGTGACAAGTCTCCGATGTGGGTTTGGTTTTATTAATCCAAATGTTATCTCAGTATTAATTCCGAGTGTCCCTTGAGAGCCACAAAGAAGCTTTGTTACATCAAATGTCCCTTTTTCTTTATCAAGTACATTCCAAAGTGCGTATCCCGAAGAGTTTTTTGAAACATTTGGTTTTGCTTTCTGTAGTAATTCATAATTTTTATCAATAAGTTTATGCAACTCTTTGTATATTTTTCCCGCACGATTTTTTTCTTTTTCTTTCAACTTTAGTTCACTCAGTGTAAGTGGTTGAAATTCTTCAACACTACCATCATCAAGCACTACTTTGAGTTTCCGAATATACCGCTCTGTTTTCCCATACATGAGGTTTTTTTCACCACCAGAATTATTTGCAACCATGCCTCCAACTGCACATATTTCACGCGATGCAGTATATGAAGGAAGGATGAGACCGTGTTTTATTGTCTCTTTGTCGAAATCACGATAAAACATCCCAGGCTCAACAACTGCTTCATCAGTTCCCATTCGTACAAATTTATTGAGATATCGCATGCATTCTACGACAATCGATTCTGTGAGTGATCCTCCTGTCATGTCAGTCCCCGCAGAGCGAGCAGTGAGTGAGATTTGTTCACCCAATGCACGTTTTTCCTGGACATATTTAACCAGCAAAGAAATGTCTTCTGTGTCTTTTGGGAAAGTCACGAGCTCGGGAGTGACGACAAACAGACTTGTGTCATGACTATACATGTCACGCATCATTGCATTTTCTTCAACATCACCCTTGATAATATTAGAAATTTCAATACTTCGCTGATTCTGATCGCTCATATGTATAAGTATATCACTGTTCTTTTTACCTCTCTACTCTATCTTGTTACCAAAGATACAGATGTTTGAGGTGAAATACATTAAGTAAATAGCTATACTGAAAAACATGAGTGTTCAACGAATACATATAATCATAGGTATTTTTGCATTGCTACTTTCAGTAAGCATTTCATACAGGGTCACAAGGAATAATTCATCAATTCCTGTTATCTCTCATGCACAACACAATCCAACTCCACTTCTGTTCATCTCAAAACATGAACTAGCTGTGCACAACGGAAATGACCCGACTCTTCCTATTTACATAGGACTTGATGGCTTTGTTTACGATGTAACAAGTGGTAAGAAGTTCTATCAATCTGGAGCAGTCTACCACTATCTCGCCGGAAAAGACTCATCTCAAACACTCCATATTATGGGTAGTGAGACAATCAAACAGAAGTACCCTATTATTGGAATACTTTCTGAGTAATTATTAATATTCATATCCCCATCAGCTGTAGCAGTAGGTGCTTTTTCCGTGCTACGATTTATCTATGTCAACAACACAGCCGACACGTGGGATTAACCTTTTTTATCTTATTCTTGCAATTCTTTTTGGTCTTGCAAATCTTTTTGCATACGCTGTGTGGTGGCCAACTGAAGCACTAAAGCCTGTGGGTGTTGTGAGTGCTCCAACAATAATCACTCCGCATCCAGAAGATAACATACTCGCAACTGAGATTGCGGATTCTGGGAGCTCGACTCGTAACATCATGGAATCAACTTCCACAATACTACTACCACTGAATCATGATTCAGCGAGTTCAACGACAAACAAAAAGGTGACAGCAAAAAATACTACGACTGTTGATAGACTCTCACCCACCACACCAAGTAATTTAGTAGTGCGCTCTGTGAGTCATAATCAAGTTATTATTTCATGGACTCCATCAACAGATAACCGAGGAGTAGCTGGGTATGCCATTTATCAAAATAGTGAGCTCATTGGCACAACAATTAAAACACTACAAGGATTCATTCGCCTTAGCCCATCGACAAAATATACATTCGGAGTTGCGGCGTTTGATTCTGCGGGAAATTCTTCAAATATCAACAATATATTAGTCACCACAACCGCAAAACCTGCCCCAATTGCAACAACTCAGATAAATCCACCTATTGCTCCTTCAACTCCTCCTACACCCACCCCAATGACTCCACTACCTCCTACAGTACCAAACTTATGTGGAAATGGTACCCAAGATAGAGGTGAGGAGTGTGATGATGGCAATGGAAATAATAACGACATGTGTACCAATCAGTGCA
>DALYED010000009.1:0-10380 GCA_031972735.1 Minisyncoccota bacterium
GATTCGAACCTGTGACCTTCGCTGTGTAAAAGCGCTGCTCTACCAACTGAGCTAATCGCGCAGATATTTCTGCGATTTATGAACAATAAAGTATTTCATGATATTTCGCAAACCTTCCATGTGACGCAAGGGTAACATGCAGTACTTTGCATTCGATTTCTGGTCACGTGAGTCCCTCAGCATTCCTCGAGAATTTTTTGCGACCCCAGTTTACCGTTATGGATTATTGAATAACACGTACTTTGCCCAATAACACTAAAATCTCCCGATGTGGGAGATTTTAGTGTTATTTTGTGCCCCCGCTAAGAATCGAACTTAGATCTAGAGCTTAGAAGGCTCTCGTTCTATCCATTGAACTACGAGGACATTACTTACAGTATTTTACTTCTCATTTTTATTGAGTAGAGATACTCTATCGCAAAACAAGTAAGAAAAAAAGATTTATATTTCCAACCCATGTGATATTTCTGAGATATGCATTACGCATAATTTAAACTATGCGTAAATATATTATTTATGTCAAGAATCATAATTCAGTATAGTTGGGTTAGAGTAACCATATGATCAAGCGAATTGAATGTGTTGTATATGGAAGAGTCCAACTTGTAATGTATCGAGACTTTGCAACGCGCAAGGCTAAGTCACTTGGCATTGTTGGGTCAGTACGTAATATGGACGATGGAAAAGTGTTTGTGATTGCTGAAGGGGAAGAAGAGATGCTCACTACATATATTAAGAAATTACAGAAAGGTTCAGTGCTCTCCCATGTCGAACAAGTGACGGTTGTCTGGAGTGAGCCTCAGGGTGTATTTACGAACTTTACTATTGTATATAAATAGTGAGTGTTATTTACATGATATTATCACTACACTTCGCATAAGTATGGAAAACAACACTGCACTACCTCAAGCAATAGGGATTATCATGGATGGTAATCGGCGCTATGCAAAAACAAAAGGAATTTCAAGTCTCGAAGGTCATCGCCGTGGTTATGAAAAACTTCGCGAACTCATAAGTTGGGCAAAAGAAATCGGTATTCCATACCTCACTGTGTATGCATTTTCTACAGAGAATTGGAAACGAAGTACTGAGGAAGTGGGATATCTCATGCAACTTTTTTCGTCAGTGATACAAGATATGGGAAGTGATGCAAAAAAGAATAATACCCGTCTTGTTTTTATTGGTGAAACCCACCATCTCCGTGAGGATATTGTACGTGCAATGAGGCAGGTCGAAGTAGATACCAATGAGTGCAATGCGCTCACGCTCACTATTGCACTTTCATATGGAGGACGACAGGAAATCATAGACGCAATAAGGCGTATTCCAGAAGCTGACCGCATCACTCTGAGTGAGGAGGTGTTTGCGAATTATCTTTGGACTACAAATACACCCGATCCTGATATTATTATTCGTACTGGGGGAGAACAACGTCTTTCAAATTTTCTTACATGGCAAAGTGTGTACAGTGAATTTTTTTTCACAACAACATTTTGGCCTGATTTTTCAAAACAAGAATTTCTTTCGATCGTAAACGATTTCGCCATGAGAGAGCGACGAATCGGAGTGTGAAAAAACATACATGCAACCAACAATTATCCATGAAGACGAATCGCTGATTGTAATCAATAAGCCTGCAGGGCTTGTTGTGCACAGTGATCAGCGCACCAGTGAGCCCACACTTGCGGAGTGGCTACTCACTCGCTCACCTGCACTTGCCACTGTTGGTGGAATGCATACACTTGATAATGCGCGCTATGAACCTCGCATGGGCATACTTCATCGTCTTGATCGAGAAACTTCTGGAATATTACTTGTTGCCAAAAATGATGAAGTCTTTTATTTTGTGCAACGCCAATTCTCGGATCACTCGATTCAAAAAACATACTGTGCTTTTGTTGAGGGAGTCTTTGAGTCTAAATCTGGCATTGTTGAATTACCTATTGGACGGTCACGGAGTGACTTTCGTCGATTTGCAACCGGTGTTGATGCGAGAGGTACATTGCGAAAAGCAACAACAACATTCAATATTATCGCAACAAATGGGAAGTATTCATTTGTTGAGCTAATTCCTAAAACAGGAAGAACCCACCAATTGCGGGTGCACATGCATGCAATTGGACACCCCATTGTCTCAGATAGTCGCTATGGAAGCTCATATGCGCTTGGATTTGATCGGGTAGCACTCCATGCTCAAAAAATCGAATTTACCCACCCCAATGGCGTTCGTATGGCTTTTGAAGCCCCATTTCCTGCTGATTTTGAGCAAGCAAAGAGTGAAATAGTCTAATATCTTGCAAAACTTAAGTGGGTATGTTAAATTTCGAGGCACTTATGAATACAGGACTCGTTAAGAATATCAAGCTTTCCCCAGTAAATATGGAGGCACGTAAATCGCTTCCTTTCCATGCTGGTGACACTGTTCGTGTTTGGGTGAGAGTGCTTGAAGATGCGGTAAAGCAAAAGTATCGCCTCCAGGCATTTGAAGGACTTGTGCTTGCGCGAAAACATGGCTCTGAGCCAGGTGCAACATTTACTGTCCGCAAAGTTGCAAGTGGAGTTGGTGTAGAGCGTATTTTTCCGCTTTATACTCCTGCAATCGATAAGATTGAACTCGTAAAACGCTCAACTGTTCGACGTGCAAAGCTTTACTATGTTCGTGAGAAAGCAGTTCGCGATGTTCGCCGCAAGATGAAGCAAACGCTCATGGGTGGTGGATCAACAAAAGACTTCGAAACAGCACCTCTTCCAAAAGAAGTCGTCGAAGAAAAATCTGCAGAGTAGTTTAACTATAAAAACGACCACCATAACATGGTGGTCGTTTTTTAAAAACTTGAAATTAAATCAGTAATTGTCTATAGTAGTGAAACTCAAGCCCGGGTGGCGAAATTGGTAGACGCACTACCTTGAGGTGGTAGCGCTCGCAAGGGCATGGAGGTTCAAATCCTCTCTCGGGCACAGATACAAAAAGTCGCTTTAGGGCGATTTTTTTGTATTCGTATCCTGTGCCTCATGTAAACATTTCAATGCTCGCATGACAGAATTGAGGTCTTCCACTTTTAATATTGAAGAGATTATTTTTTTTGAATAAAAAATCACCCAACAATGTTGGGTGATTAAGGTGTTACATATGTTGCATCATTCCAATTTGCGAATCATTCGCACTAAGTATCGATTCAGGTAAGTCATCCTCCTGAATCAATCGCCCTTCATTTACTGTACACGCGTATTCCATTGCGTGCTTGAGCTCGCGCACATTTCCTGGCCAGCTGTAGTTTGTCATGATTTGTTGCGCAGGGTTCGATAATCGTATGTACTGACCACTTGCTTGCGCAATGAATCGTTGAGCAAGTGGGAGTATCTCTTCTTTTCGCTCGCGAAGTGGGGGAATGCGAATGGGAAAAGTGTTGAGTCGATACAAAAGGTCAATTCGAAACCGACCATCTTCCACAAGTACCCGAAGTGGGATATTTGTCGCTGAGATGACGCGCACATCAATTGGTCGGTATGCTGTTCCACCAAGACGCCTAAGTGTCATTGTTTCAAGTACACGCAGGAGCTTTGGCTGGATTGCAGTATCAAGTGCCGCAAGTTCATCGATAAATACTGTCCCACCGTCTGCTTCTCCAAATAATCCTTTTGTCGCATCGCGTGATCCCGTAAAAGCACCTTTTTCATGACCAAACAATTCACTCGATGCAAGGTCAGGTGTAAGGCTTGGGCAATCAATAATAACAAATGGTCTATCTTTGCGCAGGCTTAAGTTGTGTATCGCTCTTGCGATGATTTCTTTGCCGACACCAGACTCACCTTCAATCAATACATTGATATTGCGCGCCGCCGCTTTCATTGCTTTGTGTGCGACAATCCGCATTGACGGACTAAGAGAAAAAAGATTCGCCACACGCTCGTGTTCAGTGAATGATGTACTGAGTAGGGTACTTGCCTCGCCAGCAGTCTTGCGGATGGGAACTTCAAGAATAAATTCTCGTACTGATATCTCTCGTACTATACCTGCATGCTTTGTGCGATAGCGATATTTATAGTATTGCGTATCACACGATGGGCATAATTTTCTTGAACTAAGAATTTTTGTATGAGGGCAACGAATACAGGCACCAAGCGTACGTTCAGTTTTTGGTTTTGCCACGACAGACTCCTCTTGAATGAGTGGTAAAAGTCTCTCTATGTGTACTTCCGCACTTTACCCTACAGAAAGACGGGTATCTCTGCAAGAAATCTCTATGCTCCATGCATGCCAAGTGAAACACACAACTCTTTTATGTTCTGAGTGGGCGCGGGGAGACTCGAACTCCCAACCCTTACGGGATACGCTTCTGAGACGTACGCGTATACCAATTCCGCCACGCGCCCACTCAAAATACAAATAACTACCAAACCAAAACAGCTTAACAGAAAGGGTAAAAAAACAAAACCCATACGAAAATAAAACTCTCTGCTATACTGGTCAGTATTATGTTGTATACAGGAAAAGGAGACAATGGTACTACCAAGCTGTTTGGATGTGATCAGCGTATGACGAAATCTTCAGCTATTGCTGAGGCATTAGGCACTGTTGATGAAATCAATGCAGTGATCGGCTTTGTGAAAATGAAAGGCAAAGAAGTACTTGCGGTCGCCCCGTTGAATTATCACGACCTCCTCTCTGATGTGCAACAAGATCTTTTTGTGGTGCAAGCAGAACTTGCAGGTGCAGATAAAAAAATGGATGAAGTGCGGGTAAAGAAAGTTGAAGGCTGGATTGCCACAATAGAACAGGAGCTTCCTCCCATCACCTCATTTTTTGTCTCTGGTGGCACAGAGCTCGGTGCTCATTGTGATGTTGCGCGCACTGTAGCACGTCGTGCTGAACGGAGGGTAGTCGCTGCGCTCGAAATTCCTCATACCGAGCAAAAGCCTCCGATCTTTGCATATCTTAATCGGCTTTCGTCGCTTTTATATGCACTTGCTCGACTCGCTAATCACCGTGCGGGTGTCTCTGAAGAGAAGCCACACTACTAAATCTTCCAAGCATATCGAGGGATTGATTTATCAAAGTTATCTGGTATGATGCTCTCAAGCACCGCAAGGTGCGTTTTCATTCTCACCTGGATGATACATGGTGCTTATAGTGTAATGGTTAGCACTACGGCTTGTGGAGCCGTCAGTCAGGGTTCGAATCCCTGTAGGCACCCTAACGGGAATTTGGGCGGATAATCAAGCAGGCTAAAGAGATTTCAGTTCTAACGAAGTGAGATTTTGAGTATAAGATTTTTTGTGGCACTCTTATGAGATGCAGTTGATATTTCCTGTCGCACTCCTACTCATTTCAATTCTTGTCGCTTGGGCTGGTGGAAGCCTTTTTATTCAAGGAGTTGATGGCGTACGTCGATTGCTTCGCCTCTCGGGAATAACCGCAGGTCTACTCATCGCTTCCATCTCAACGTCATCTCCAGAATTGTTCGTCGGCGTAAGCTCTGCTCTTCGGGAAATCCCCGAGGTATCACTTGGCGACATTCTCGGAAGTAATGTGGCGAATATCGCACTGATATTCGGTATTTTCCTACTACTATCCTCTAACCGTCTTTCGGAAAAAAGCATCCGCATAAAAGATATTATTCTCTCAAGCATCGCACCGCTTGCTGTACTGCTTCTCGCATTTGATGGAATACTCTCAAAACTTGATGGTGTCATTCTCCTGTTCCTCTTTGCATTTTGGTTACGATGGCTCACAAAGGAGAACCAAATTGAAGCAGAAGAACCAGAACGAAGAAAAGGAACTTCTCTTCATTTTGCCATTGGTCTGGGGATGCTTGTGGTAGCTGGGTACACATTCACTGAAAGTGCGGGAACCTTGGCGAGTATGCTTGGAGTAAATCTATTTTTCTTCAGCTCCGTTGTTGTCGCGCTTGGTACGAGTATGCCCGAACTTGCGACTTCGATTGTTGCCGTGCGGACAAAGCAAAATGCAGTGGCAGTGGGTAACTTGTTGGGGAGCAACATTTTCAATTCTCTGGGTATCCTCGGGCTAGTGTGCTTGATACAACCAATATCTATTTCGGCAACAAAAATTGCCATTCCTGTGGTCTTTGCGGTCATTGCGACACTTATTTGTTCGCTTTCAACAAAATACAGCCCCCGCTCAATTGGAGTAATTCTCGTTAGTGTGTATCTTCTTTATCTTGCGACGATAGCCGTATAGAAATAGTGGTTTGTGTGGTGGTGTAAATTACACTAATTCCATCGCACGAAGGTCAGGAATATATATACTCGCATCATCCAACCGCTCAAACACAGTTCTAACATCCTCTACGACGGCACCCAATTTCAAGAAACGGCTCAACAAAGAGTCGTTTTTTGATACCCCTAATTTCACTTCAGAACTCATAATCCTAATAAACAAGAACCAAATATTAAAATCGATTTCTTTACTCCCTCTTTCTTGCATGGTATTTTGCGTGAGGAACTTCCCGCACCGAATGGTGCTTTTGTTTTTTGACAACTTATTAGGACTTGAATCATGAAAAGCTTTTTGCGTTTCTTTCTCCTGCTTTGCTTCATTGGGCAGATCAGTTTTGCCCATGCAGCAGATACGCTCGTCTATGACGATGCTCTCAGAAACTCATTCGTCGGCGGCTCATATGGCGCAACGGTGACCTTGAGCAATACTTCTCCTGTTCAACAAGGAGCGAACTCGATCAAGGTGGTCTACGGTGCAGCGTGGCAAGGCCTGTCGATGAACAACTTCGCAGGTGTTGCTGTTGGACAGAACAACTACCTCAAGGTGGCATTCCAGCAGAGCCGCTCCAGTGCCGACAACTCGCAGCCGTACCTGATTGTCTACAAAAAATCGGGCACAAGTGAGGTGTACACTGTTGCACCGCTCAAGAACTACGTGGCTGGCGGAGTGATCAACGCGAACACCTGGTACGTTACACAGATCCCTCTTCTCGACATCGGACTTTCGCAGACTGACCTCGTGACGCGCGTCGCCATCGAATCGAACGTCGCCATGACGGCGTACTACGATGATGTGCGCTTCACTTCTATCGTTGCCGAAGGCACTCCGCCTGTAATTTACCGCGACAAGCTCAATCGCTCGACCACCAGCGGCTGGATCAACAGCTCGTGGGGAACAACGGTTGATTTCGCTTCGACTCAGCGTGTGCACACACCGCCGCTCTCGATTGCCGCTGACTTCCAGAGTCCTTGGGCAGGCCTGTCTTTCACGGGAGCGCAGGAATTTGACCGAGTACAGACTGGGGGGCTGCGTTTTGCGTTCCAAGCAGAAAGCGCAGGCCAAGACCTTTTCCTTGTTGTCCATGGCAGAAACGGCGCAGTACTCCTTAACACTCCAGTAACGACGTTTATCCCTGGTGGTGTGATTGGGCAAGGCACGTGGTATCAAATAACCGTGCCGTATTCGTACTTCGCGGCAGGCCCGATTGTTTCGGTCAGTTTTCAAAGTCGCTATGCATCGCGCTTCTATTTCGACGAGATTCGGTTCGTGCATGATGACGGCTCAGTGATGTTCGGCGAGGGCTTCAACGGTGGCTGGAAGGATTATTCGTGGCAGAGCACACGCTATCCCGTGCTCGAAGCAACGCAGGGCTACTGGTCACTGCGGGTGGACTTCTTGGGTGCGTGGGGTGATCTGTATCTCGAAAACACGACAGGTGTGAACACCGCCAACCGTGGCGGACAGCTCAACTTCGATGTATTCAGCGACACGGTGAGTGCGCAACATGAGGTGTATGTAATCCTCTACGGTCCTGGCAAGGTGAAGCTCAACCCGAACGGCACACTGATACAGATATCGAATGGTGCGTGGAGACACAACAGCATCGATCTTTCGACCATGAATGCCACGAACCAAGTGGTCACGGGCATCGCGTTCACGAGCAGGTACGCAGATACGGTATTCTTCCACGATGTGCGCATTGGACGGCCAAACCCAGTGGAGTTCCGCTTCCCGCTCAACTTGGG
Source organism: Minisyncoccota bacterium (assembly GCA_031972735.1). Classification (GTDB taxonomy): domain Bacteria; phylum Patescibacteriota; class Minisyncoccia; order Phycocordibacterales; family UBA6899; genus MHLP01. Next base: position 7,987 of record DALYED010000009.1, read on the forward strand.
TGACCCATATGCGTCACAGGTGGTGAGTGTGATGGATCATGATGACGATCCGAATCACCCCAGTCGAATTGTTGCCTACAACAACCAAGTTGGAAACACTGCTTGTATCATTGCTAGTGGGGTAAAAAACTGCCTGCGAGATATTGGCACTGATTTCAGTTTCTCACTGCTAGATGGCTACGACGACCAGTTAGGCGGAAGTAAGCATCGATATCTCTCCTATGACAACCACAACGGCTACGACTATCCCGCTGACGCTCCGACACCAATTCACGCCGCTCATGATGGAAGACTGTGTATTGCTTCGACACTCACGATCAAGGACGGTGTGAGCATGTGGCGTGACCCGTCATATTGCAGCATGGCTACGTCGGCACCCACGCAGTGGGGAGCCTATCACGCATTCTTTGTGCGTCACACAGTGACAAGTCTTGAATCGTGGTATTTGCACGTGGAGTACACCCCAGGGGGAATTTGTGCGTCGTCGGGACTGCACCCTGACATCCATGCGCAGATCATTGCGAAGGGTTACGCGGACGTTTCCGAGGGAGACATGATTGCCTGTGTTGGAGGTTACCCCAGCTACGGCAAACACCTCCACTTTGGGGCATACAAGTTTTCCGATCCAATTCCAATGAAAGACCCGTACGGTGATGGCACAGCGGGTCATCCGCTGATTCTCTGGCAGAAAAAGCCAGGTCCTTCGGTTCCTTAAGCTGTTTGTTCCTTGTTAAACATTTCTCCCCGCCAATTGGCGGGGAGTTTTTTTTAGAAGAAAGTTAGGGAGTCTAAAAATTTTACGTTACTACATTTCACACTCATTACATAGTCTTTATATGGATTCTTAATTGACCAAGCACAAAAAGGATTAGACGGGACATTGTATTCTCCTTTTATCTCTGTCACTGCACCATAAGGTTTTTCAAAGACTTTTTTTGTTACTTTAATAAGTGGATCATTTAAAAATTTCTGTTGTTCATTAATAGAGTTTTGTAAATCAGAGTCAATACTTAGTAATTCATAATTTTGATATTCATCAATTTTTACATTTACGCTAAGTATTTCTTTCTGCGAAAGAGGGATGCTCTTGTCCCAACTAAATTTTATACCCATCTTTTTGTTAGAATATATTTGGTATTTGTCACTGGGATCTTTGCTTGACAGTGGTGTGTCAAACATTTTACTTATTTGATCAAGTGAAGAAATGTATTTGCATGACATACTCGCAAGGTATTGCGCTTTAGGAGCTTCGACATACCACATACATGATCGTGAATTGCTCACATGAGGATTCGTGATCCAAGTTTTTTTTGTGACTGTGCCGTACGACATACTAGAGACTTCCCATGTGGGTTTCCATAAATCTGGGAATGTATTATCCTGAATTTCATTTTGCAGCGCTACAGTATCTGATGTAACAACAAGAGAAAATCTAGGGGGAGAGTCAAGTGTGTCAGAAAAAAACATAACATCAAGTTTGTCAGACAATATCTCGTTTTTAGCCCACTCAAATTGGAAGCCAAATTGCTCATTTCGATACACTTGCATGCCATTTGTGGTAGTACTTGCAGTTGTTGATGTCGCTACAGTGCTAGTTGCAACAGGGGTTGTGGGAACAAGCTGCTTTGCTCCGAACATGCTAAAAGCTCCCAATGAAACGAGGACAACTGCTGCGCCGAGAACAATATAAATTGTGGGGGATTTCATGAGGGTACTCTAGTGCATTTACAGAGAAAAGGCAAAGTCGGAATTTTCAACTCTAATTTTCTTCGAAACTTCCGTAAGTAAACCTAGAAGAAAGAAAGCGAATCGAGGACACTTTTATACCCACAGTCTATTACCAAGTAATATGCTTTCGATGGAGAAATTGTGTATAGCTCGCAGATTTTTTTATCAGCATCAGCTACATGAACCTCAGTAACTCCATACGTATTTACAAGCTTCTCTCCAATTACCTGAATTTCGATAGTACCATATGCATTCCCGAGTACTTTTTTTGTTGCCTTCTGTCCTGGTTGCAAAACAAAAATTTGCCTGTAGCTAGGCTCACCCATAAGTTGGTGCATTCTATCTTCAATCGCGCTTGGATTTGCTGATATGGCAGCAAATCTTTTTTTGTTGCCATATGAATCAGTAGACATCAATAGCTCATCATAATAGATTACACTAGTCGTTGCCTCTTCGGTGATTTTTGTATCAGTGGCGTACTCAAATCTAAATTTGTATTTTTCATTCTCATATATCTGCATTCCACTTAACGAAGTACTTGCGGTCGTTGATGTTGCCACTGTGGTTGTCGCAACGGGGTTTACGGTAGTAGTATTTTTTGTACCAAATATGCTTAAAATTGCTAGTGCAACAAAGGCAAAAGCTACCCCGAGAATGATGTAAACA
>DALYED010000009.1:10390-30647 GCA_031972735.1 Minisyncoccota bacterium
AGGGTACTCTAGTGCCTTTACGGTAAAAAGGCAAAACTAGCACAAGGGCTACAGGGCTTACTTTATATTCGCCTTGAAAATACTCAGCTCTCTTTGAATCTGCCCCCAATCAAGCAGTAGAAAAGTTCCGAACACATCCCGCTTTCGACCCCCGATGCAGAGAGCGAGTAAAAGACCGAGAAGCCTCGGTTTTTTGCTTTTCAGGTTCTAGTCCCTATAGCCTCACTTTCCCCATTTCATCTAATCAGAGAGTCGTAGAATTTCAATTTTGTAAAAGTTCATATCCCTGAAGGGTTTTTCAGAAGACAACCCACAATTAGTTGCATGTCAAGAGTTTGTCTGTTAGTTTTATTTAAACTGATCTTTTAACTATCAAGGAGTTTGTAATGATGCAGCTACTCATTCTGCTCGACTATCGATCACACTTCTATTCCTCTACCCGTGCACGCGGCGACACAATGGATGTCGAAGCTGTTAAGGCAGGGTTTGAGCAATTAGGATATAGCGTACTTGTCCAGCATTACTCAGATCTCAATTTCTGTAATTCAAATTGGACGGACACATTGGTTCTGTATCAGTCCTCAGAAGATCCTTCTTTGTTGTACAAGGATTATATAGAAGATGTTTTGCTGGGACTCCAAACGCAAGGAGCAATTCTCATCCCGAGATTTGAAAAATTCCGTGCCCACCACAACAAGGTGTTCATGGAGATACTTCGCAAAACAATTCCCGTTTCCGGAGCCGAATTTTTCTCTCAAAGTTTCGGTGCGTATGAGGATTACCAGAGATCATTCAGCCCGCCGTCGTATCCGATCGTATTTAAGCCAAGCGACGGATCAAAGAGTGTGAACGTACTTTTGGCGAGAAATAAGAATGAAACGGATGCCTGTGCGAGAAAACTTTCCGCAACGCCGAGTCTCTATAACCTTTGGATGATAATTCGCAATTGGTTTGATGGCAAAGGTTTTACACCAAGATCAGATCATCGGCGGAAATTTGTCGTGCAGCAGTATGTGCCGAATCTTTCGGGTGATTACAAGATAGTGATCTACGGAGAAAAGTATTTCGTTCTCTTTCGAGAGAACCGAGAAAATGATTTTCGTGCAAGCGGGAGTGGTCGGCTGAGTTTCCCCAAAGAAGTTCCGCTCCAAGTGCTCGACTGCGCCCATCAAGCATTCACTGAGTTTGATGTGCCATACGCCTCAATCGACATCGGTTACGATGGCAGGAACTGCTATTTGTTCGAGTTTCAATTTGTCATGTTCGGACAATACGCAGCCGAGCGTTCAGGATGGTATTTCGTGAAGAATGAAAACGAATGGACTCGGCGAGATGAGAAAACTTCTGCGGAAAACGAATTAGTTACCGCAGTGCATCAACACATTCAAAAGAAAGGAGGTGTGGTGTGACACTCAAATCCATTCTTCTGATCAGACATGCGGAATCGCTTGAAGACGTTGATCCGACCATTCATAACATCGCAGATGACAGTGTGGTTGGATTGACTGAGTTTGGAAAAATCCAAGCAACGGAACTTGGTTTGTGGATCGTGAGTAAGATAGGTCCATCAGCAAAACTCAAGGCCGTCCTCTCACCCTCGAATAGAGCGAATGAAATATGGATTGGTATCGCTTCCTATTTCACCAACCCCGTAGAGGGCAGTGTTGATGAACGTATCCGAAATCTCAACTGGGGAAATATCTCGCTAGAGACAAGGACGATCATCGAAGCTGAGCGATATGCGGTGGGGGTGCTTCATTACTGCTTCCCTGGTGGTACCAATACGCCAGAGTATGTTCGGGCGATCGACGTGTTTGTTGGAGAACTTATCCTCGGATGCAGTGAGATGGATTTCCCAGAGCACATTATCGTGGTCACCCACGGATTTGCCTTGCGGGTAATTGCACGATCACTGCTCGTGATTGCTGAAGACGAGTTTCGCAAGCTACGGAATCCGCCCAATGGATACCACCTTGAACTCGAGTACGTGCCTGCTCAAGACCGATTTGTCGCTACTGAGCCGCTCCTTGTTGTGAAGTAGTATGTCGCCCCTTTAAGGGGCGACTTTTTTATGACATAGTTATGGGCATGACACACCTCAAAACGATTAGTGATAAGGATGTTTTTCCTGCAAAAGAAATAGCCGAGGTTACCGAATGGGTTCCTCGCAAAACAGTAAAAGTCATCATCAAGAATAGTGCGGGCAATATCGCTTTGGTCACCAACCCCATCCATAACTGCTTCCTTCTTCCTGGTGGTGGTATTGATGCGGGAGAGGAAGTATTTGCCGCAGCGGACCGAGAGAGCCGGGAAGAAGCGAGATATTCAATCAAGCCGCTAGATATGATCGGGACTATTGAGGAGTTTCGGTCACGAGATAAAAAGCACTACGAGACATACGGCGTATTTGCTGAAGCACTCAATGAAATCACTGAAGACCTGCGCACTGATGAAGAAAAGAAGAATCAACTAAGTGTCGTTTGGGTATCCAGAGATGAGGCTGAAAAGAAGTTTAACGAGCAGGAGGAACTACTCTATGCGGGCAAGATCGACTTTTACAACACAGCTTTTAATATCGTCCGGGATCACATTTTCTTCAAAGAGGCTGTAAAACGAGGATTGTTGTAAAAGATAAGTTAACTATATTTTAAGCCACCCTTCCAGAGAGACCGAGAAGGGTTCGAATCCCTCCGCCCACCCCAAATGATAAAAACAGAGCTCGCGCTCCGTTTTTGTCTCATTTGAGAGCTCCTACAGGGATTCGAAAGACGGAGGCGGTCTACGACGCCGCTTTCTGAAGCGAAGTTGTCGCCGAGTCGGGGTCGAGAGTTCTTTAGACTGAAGCAACTTAGAAACTTGTGACCGAATCCCTGCGTGAACAAATCGGAAACGGGTACTGAAGCTTTAAGCTTCGAAATTCCCTATAGGCACCTAAATTGACATACTAATAATAATATATTATAGTGAAATCTGTTTAGTGTCCAAAAAAGAGGTACTTCGTGAAATACATAAGACTGCTGGTAAATACTTTTCGAGATACGTTCGCTGACACGACTCGAATAAAAGTCTCAAGTGAAGAAGTAGTCTCGCTCTGTCGTGACTTGTCTCTAAAGATTCAGTGCACATTCTCCCCAGATATAGTTGTGGCAATTGATTACGGTGGCTCTACCCCAGGTGAATTGATTGGAGGCAACCTAAGTATTCCGGTTGTCCACCTCGTCATTCGACGAAATACTGACATCGCCCATCGATACGGCAATGACCCAATACCCCTACGAGGGATCATGAGTTTTTATCATCACTACCTTTTTAGAACTGTCATTCCGCACGTGTCGAAAGTTTCTGATACTGATTTAGCAGAGAAGAACATCTTAATTGTTGACGATTCAATCCATACTGGTGCGACGCTTAATGTTGCGACAAGATATCTATATGAACACGGGGCGAACGCGATTAAGTCTGCTTCACTCGCATGCGTTGAAGAAATAAAATCAGACTTCACCATCCTCCCGCGAGGCAACTACTCTTTTCCATGGTCTGTCGATCACCAGGGTTAGAAGAAATGAGTTCACTTTTTATTGACCGCCTCTATTGGCGGTCTTATTTTTCTGCTATGGGGATAGCCGACCCAGACTCTATATATGCGACAGAGTTGTTTTTTATCGCGTCTAAACAAGTGGGGATGCTTTTTTCTAAGCCCGAAGTTAATAGTGTAAGTGCTTCTTCGAGAGGTGAGAATTTCCACTCTTCAAGTTCAGTGGTTTGGAGCGTTATCTGTAAGATTTGTTCGTCTGTGAGTGTTCCGCCAGAGTATATGAACTTGAGAGAATCCATGAATACCCCCTTCTTGTGTCGATAGTGAACACCAACTAGTCGAAGATCGGTAATGTCGAGACCAATCTCTTCTTTTGTCTCGCGTATTGCAGAATGGAGCGGTGATTCATCCTCGTCAGTGACACCGCCAGGAACGAGCCATCCTTCTCGGTAGTCTGGCTTCACTATGAGTAATTCATTCTTGTTATTGAAGAGCAGTACTGCAACCCCAACTTGTTTTTTGGGAAGCAGGGCAGCATATTCTTCATCGGTATATTTCTTTGGCATTTGACTATTCTACCACTTTCCAAATTCCATCATTGCCTTGCTGTTTATGAAATTTGTGTTATTTACAAGTAAGTCAGTACAACTTTTGGGAACAGTAACATGAAGATTTATGATACCGTGAGTGACGTCAAAACATCAATTCCCGTCGGAGAGACAGTCACACTTGTTGGGGGAAGTCTGGACTTACTTCATGTAGGGCATCTTGAGCTTTTGGAAAAATCGAAGCAGCTCGGAGGATTACTCGTTGTATGTGTCCAATCCGACCTAAATGTTAGATCATATAAGGGAAACCTTCGCCCCATCATTTTGGAGAAGTATCGAGCAAGAATGGTCGCAGCATTACGTTGTGTTGATCGCGTCTATATTTCAGATGTAGGAACGTCTCACAAGGACACCCTGACTGTTTTGCTCCCAGACCGAGTCGTGTACGGGACGGAAGATTCTCGTGAGTGGAAGTCCAAGCAGAGTGAAAGAGAAAGACGTCTCAAATTGTACTCCCCACATTCAGAGATTTATTATGTGGAGCGGTTTCCTGATGATGATGATGTCTCAACAACCGCCATTGTGGAAAGGATTATGAAGTTGCACAGCGGAATATAGTCACTCCTGTCGAAAACCCAGTACCCCTGCCAAAGGGGTATATTTTTTATTTAAAAAATGGAAAATGACCAAACAAGTTCGAAATCTATCCACCACGGCACCCCGCAGTATTTTAAGAGAAACCCCGAAAGGGGTTTTCTTTATTTTGATGTGGTGTAGTACACCGATTCTGAAATTCTTGAGATGACATTTTGCAATGTCTCAATCGAACTTCCACTTGTCATGACACAAAGAAAATAAGGTGAATTTGGGCGATAGACAATCCCGCAGTCGTGCAGTTCTGCATTTAACATATTTCCGCTTGAGTCACTTTGGATGTATTCCCCAAACTTGTGTGCAACGGTGGTGTCAAAAGGGACTCCCGCCACAAGTCCGTTTTTGTATGTTGTACGAGTCAGTAGTTCAAGTGCAATATTTGAATATTTTCGACTGAGATAGGTTCCGTTGTAGAGAATTCTAAAAAAGATTGAATAATCTTTTGGAGAAATTACATACCCATCCTGCATTTCGGCTGGGGTTGGTAGTCCAAGATCAATATGCACTTTATTGAGCATTGCCTGATCGACATGTGCAAGTAAAAGTCCCTTTGCTCCATTATCTGAGTGTGTGATCATGAGATTGATTAATTCTCCAACACTATAGCTTTTTCCAACCTCTAATACTGATTTTCCATAATAAGAAAATTTTTCTTCCTGCATTGCAATTTCCTTTGTGTAAATCAATGATTGAGCAAAAAGTTTTTGATCACTTTCGCCACTTCGCACATATGCAATCATGAGTACGACTTTTAGCATGCTCGCTGGGTCATAGGTCTGTTCTTCGTCGATACCTATCCACGTACTGCTTTGTAAGTCGCGGAAATAAATTGAAATATTTTTTGCATTTCCTTCTGATTTCTCCTGATTCACTACACGAAGGAGTTTGTTCTTTAAGTCTAAATTCTCGTTTGCCGTTGCTGTTTCAGGGGCATTACAGGCGAGTAGTGGGTTTATTAGTCGATATTCTGGAGCACGCTCACGAAGCTGGGTAAACTCACTCCTGAGTTCTTTCTGGTTTACCGCATTAAGTGAATACTCAAAAAAAGATCCAAGCAAAAATCCTAATACAAGAAGGCTTGCGCCGATGTATAGTTGTGCTTTTTTGGTATGAAAATTTACATTAACCATACTGCTGTTCAATAATATCATTATTTTAATCCATGTTGCATGTTTTATCTATATGTATTAACATTCAAACATGCATTTGAATGTACTAGCACGATATTTAAAGACCGCAGGGGACGCTCAGCGTATTCGCATTATTTGCTACTTGATGAAAAATGGAGAAATCTGTGTAACTGACATTGCGAAAGGTCTCAATGTGAGCATTGCGACTACGTCGCATCATTTGCAAGTTATGGCGAAAGAAGAACTTGTCATCCCAGTAAGAAAAGGTAAACGCATCTGTTACAAGCTACCAAAGACTGCACTCATGAATGGACTAAAGAAGTTCATTTGCGCGCACGCAAATTTATAAATTTATCAACATGCCATGTTTAATTTTTTCAACAAAACGCCATCGGTCCCACTCTTAACAATTGCTAGTGATGTAATAACGGCAGGAGTCGGATTTATTGACGTTCGAACAAAGGGAGAATACGCCACTGGTCACGCCAAAGGAGCAAGAAATATTCCACTCGATATTATTAGTGACAGTGCTGAGGAATTAAAGAGTCTTGAACGCGTGTACGTTATTTGTCAGTCTGGTGGGCGCAGTGCGCATGCAGTCAGTATGCTCTGTGCGCTTGGCGTGAATGCGATTAATGTTGCAGGAGGTACGATGGCTTGGTGTGACGCAGGGCTATCGATGGAATAGTCATAATCAAATACACCATGAAAACACAGCATTTTCATTCAGCACGCGGGTGCCTCTCGTACATTACCTATGAGCCAGTTTCAAAACAGGCAGTACTAATCGACCCATCAGTAGAAATAGGGTGTGATGTATATCAAAGCTTTTTGCAGGAAAATGGACTCACGCTTAAATATATTATAGAGACTCATACACACGCAGATCACATTTCTCTTGCGAAGGAGATGAGAGTGGCGACAGGTGCATCGCTGGTTCGACATGGACTCGCTCCATCCGCGACAAAAGATATCACAGTGAGTGGGGGAGAAGAATTACTGCTCGGGAAGGAGAAACTCAAAGTGCTTGGAACTCCAGGTCACACCAACGAGAGTGTGTCGCTCTATAATGGCAGTGAAGTCTTCACTGGCGACACACTCCTTATTGGAGGGACTGGTCGAACAGACTTTCAGATTGGTAACAGTCAGTCACTTTATCAGAGCCTCCACTTCGTTATTGCGCGTCTCCCTGGGGAGACAATAGTTCGTCCAGGACATAACTATAACGGGCGAACTCAAGTACTGCTTCAAGATGAACTCAAATTAAACCCTCGTATGTTACTTTCTGAATCGGATTTTATTGTAGCGATGAATGCGCATCACCCACAAAAACCCGAATTGTTCGATGAGGCAATTTTGAAAAATTCACAGTAATTTTCACACAGCGGAGCATCGCTGCTTTTGTCACAAAATCTCTCCAGCACGAGTTATCATCAGTATATAAAATCTCAACTTCTTCATGAATAAATCTTCACCATACATTATCGTTAGTAGCCTCATTGTTTTTGCTGTTTTGATAGGAATTGGGGTTTTTGTAAATACTCGCGATGACCAACAAACGGGCATTCCTCCCGTTGATATATCTGTTGCCACATCCTCTCAAGTCTCTAACCTAAAGAACGTGACATATTTTATTGCAGGTGAGTCAATCACACTTACGAATGGCAAGTTTGAACGCGAAGCAGCTCCCGGCTCAGCCTCGAAGGAAACCTTCATGTTATTCGGTGAGCCAACCTTTGTTGACCTCGACGGGGATGGAGATCTCGATGCAGTAACCTACCTTACTCAGCATGGTGGGGGAAGTGGCACCTTCTTTTATGTTGTTGCAGCAGTGAACACCAATGGAACTTACAAGGGTACCAATGCGATGTTGCTCGGTGACCGTATTGCACCCCAGAATATTACTGCTGAAAAAAATAATGCTGTTGCAAACTTTGCTGACCGAAAAGTCAGTGAGGCATTTTCTGTTCAACCTTCAGTTGGTAAAAGTGTGTGGATACACTTTGATGCGAAGACTGGTGAAATTGGAGAGTTTGTGCAAAATTTTGAAGGTGAAGCCAATCCAGCAAAGATGACCCTCACGATGAAAAGCTGGAATTGGATACAAACTGATAATACTGACGGAACAAAAGTTACCCCAAAGAAGCCAGAAGTGTTTATACTTACGTTCACAACTGATGGCAGATTTTCCGCAAAGACTGACTGTAATGGCGTTGGCGGTGAGTACAAGACTTCGGGAAGCGCACTTACATTCGATAAGATGATGTCAACGATGATGTTTTGCGAAGGTTCGCAAGAGCAAGAGTTTTCTGCGATGGTCTCGAATGTATCTAGTTATCATTTCACCTCAAAGGGTGAACTTGTTCTCGAGCTAAGAGATAAACAGGGAACTGTCACACTGCGGTAAATTGCTAAGCTTAAGATGAGGCAGAACTTGATACAATAGGCATCAGGAACTATGTGATCGCATTCGCTCACGAGAGCACTGGTGCGTTTCATTGATACCAACATGGAACAACACGCTAATAAAAAACCCGATATACTTACGCCCCAAAAGCCACCAAACTTGTTTGGGCTTCTTCGCCCATACACCTCACTGTTAGTGCTCTTGGTTGTGCTTACTGTAGTGAGTAATGCGCTTAATCTTGTTGTGCCGAAATTAATAGCGAATGCCATCGATACGTATGCACTCGGGAGTTTTGTTATGAGCACGCTCGTTACTGAGTTTGCATTGGTCATTGTATTCATCTTTGTGTTCACCTATTTACAGAACATTGTGCAGGTCTATGCATCCGAGCGTGTTGCGCGTGACTTGCGCCATCAACTCTCTGAGCGCATCTCGCTTCAGTCTTATGCATTTGTTGAAGAAGTGACTCCAGCGAAGCTACTCACCAACCTCACTTCGGATGTCGATGCGGTAAAGTCCTTTGTCTCACAGGCGATTGCTTCACTTGTCTCCTCAGTCTTCCTCATTGTTGGTGCATCAGTGCTCCTCCTTCTCATTAACTGGAAACTCGCACTTGCGACCCTCATTATCATTCCTCTCATTGGTGGTACTTTCTACTACGTCCTTGGGAGAGTGCGCAAACTATTCAAAAAAGCGCAGGAAGCAATTGATCGTTTGAATGCTGTCATCAATGAAAGTATTCTCGGCTCTTCGCTCATTCGACTTCTTAACTCGCAGCAGTCCGAGTATCAAAAATTTCTTACTTCAAACGGAGAGTCACGCAACATTGGTCTTGCCATCCTGCGACTTTTTTCCAGCCTCATTCCAGTCATCACGTTTTGTACAAATCTCGCGACTCTGATCATTCTCATGCTTGGAGGTAGCTTCGTCATCAATAGCGCAATGTCACTCGGTGAGTTTACTGCATTTTACAGTTACATTGCCATTCTTATCTTCCCGATTCTCATCATTGGTTTTATGTCTAATGTCATCGCACAGGCGAGTGCGTCATATGCGCGCATTAGTGAAGTACTCACTGCACCTGGCGAAAAGAATGAGGGAGGAATAATCAAGGAACTCAAGGGTGCGATTGAGATGCGTGATGTGTCGGTTCGCTATGGCGAGAAGAATATTCTCAAAAATATTTCTTTCAATGTAGAGGCAGGGCAAAAAGTTGCAATCATTGGACCGACTGCAGGGGGGAAGACTCAACTGCTCTATCTCCTCACCGGACTCTTGGCTCCGACTGCAGGGGATATTCTGTACGACGGAGAATCTATCAGTGTTTACAATCAAGAGAATCTACATCGGCAAATTGGCTTTGTGTTTCAGGATAGCGTCCTCTTCAATCTTTCACTACGAGAGAATATTGCATTTAGTACTCTCGCAAAGGATGAAGATATTGCACTCGCAATTGCGACAGCAGAGCTCTCGGACTTTGCCGACACGCTTCCTGAGAAGCTCGATACAATTGTCTCTGAGCGCGGTACTTCGCTCTCTGGTGGGCAAAAGCAACGCATCATGCTTGCTCGAGCACTCGCACTCAATCCCAAGGTACTACTACTTGATGATTTTACTGCGCGTGTCGACACGAAGACTGAGCAAAAGATTCTTGCTCATCTTGCAAAGAATTATCCGCACCTTACGCTCCTTTCAGTGACACAGCGTATTGCCTCTGTCGCGCACTATGATCAAATTATTCTCCTTATGGAGGGAGAGATTCTTGCAAAAGGAACCCATGAAGAACTTGTTTGCACATCCCCTGAATATGTACAGATACAGGATTCACAGCGTAGCACCAGTCAATATGAACTATAAACTTTCCGAGAAAACTGACGAAAAAGATAAACAGCAAAGCGTCCTTCGGACTGCGCTGTCCCGCCTCGTCCCACTCATGGCACAAGAAGGGAAGTCAGTAGCGATTGCCACCGGCGCAATTTTTGTCACTTCCATCGCAACACTACTCTCGCCAATTATCATCGCGCATACAATAGACACCTATATTGTAAACAAAGACTTCGTGGGTGTACTACGATTTTCTGGACTGCTCACGCTGGTCTATTTGTTTGGTCTTGTTGGAAGCTATGTGCAGGTGCGCACAATGGGTGGCGTAGGTCGCCGTGTACTTTTTAATCTGAGGAATGCACTTTTCAGTAAACTCAGTGAACTGCCAGTTGCCTTCTTTAATCAGAATAAAGCAGGTGATCTTATTTCGCGCATCAACAATGATACTGACAAGCTCAATCAATTTTTCTCACAAGCGCTGGTACAGTTCATGAGCAACGCTGCACTTATCTTCGGCACAGGAGTCTTTCTGATTGTTATCCATCCGAAACTTGGAGCAGTGTCACTACTCCCCGCACTTGTTGTCATTGTTCTCACTCAGCTACTCTCACCATGGGTGAAGCGTACAAGTCTTCACAGTCTACGCAAGCTCGGAGGAATGAGCAGTGAAATTCAGGAGAGTCTTAGTAATTTCAAAGTTGTTGTTGCATTCAATCGACTCGACTTCTTTCGCGAAAAATTCAAGACAGCAAATGAAGAAAATTACCATGCGTCAATTTCAGCAGGTATCGCGTCAAACACATTTACTCCGCTCTACTCACTTGCTTCGAATGTTGCACAGCTTCTTGTACTTGCATACGGTCTCGTGCTCATTTCGGAAGGTAGCTTTACTGTCGGACTTTTGGTTGGCTTCATTCTCTATGTAAATAATTTTTATATGCCACTGCGACAACTCGCACAGGTGTGGTCGTCGCTACAGCTCGCACTTGCAGGACTCGACCGCATTTCTGAAGTACTCTCCCTCAAAACCGATATGGAGATTATTCCAGGGGGAGAAATGGTGTCGGATGCATTGCTTGAATTTCGTGGCGTCTCATTTTGCTATCCTGGAGGCAAGGAAATACTACGAGATGTTCATTTTAAACTAGAAGCAGGAAAGACCTACGCACTTGTGGGTCCGACAGGTGGCGGAAAAACCACCACTGCCTCACTCATGGCGCGACTCTATGACCCGACCAGTGGCACGGTGTTTCTTGCTGGTCGCGATATTCGCAGTATTTCACCAAGTGAGCGTAGTAAAAAGATCGGCTTCATCCTACAAGAGCCTTTCCTTTTTACCGGCACCGTCAAAGATAATATTCTCTACGGTAACGATGCATATCACGAACTAAACAACGAAGAGATGACTGCACTTCTTGAGAAAGTCGGCGTTGCCAAACTCATCGCTCATTTTAGGGACGGACTTGAAACCCGCGTCGCTTCGACTGGAGATACGATCAGTCTCGGTCAAAAACAACTTGTTGCATTCATCCGTGCAGTATTGAGAAGTCCAGAGATTCTGATTCTTGATGAGGCGACAGCGAACATTGATACGGTTACCGAACAACTGCTTGAGGAAATCTTAAAAAAACTCCCCACATCAACTACGCGTGTGATTATTGCTCACCGACTCAATACCATTGAGAATGCTGATGACATATTTTTTGTAAATGGTGGTGCCATCACCGAGGCAGGCAACATGAAACAAGCCGTAGATATGCTTCTTCACCATAAGCGACAAAGCTAATGTATATCTTGAGCAGAAAAGCTCGGAACGTGATGTGCACACAACCACGTGAGTGATGCTATACTGTGTGGAGTGGCATAAATGCCTATTTGTAAGTACGTTATCAGTTTTAAATTTATAATATATGAATTGGAGATTTGTACTCCCATTTGCAATTGTCGCCGTCGCCGTGCTCGCAGTGCTTGGCGTTGCGACATTACGCATGAGTAGTGATGAGGTAGAAAAAGTTGCAGTTGCGCCTATTATTAATGAAAATCCAGTCACTCCTCCTACTGCGATGGTGGCTACGTCAGTACCTGCGATGGTCTCAACAGGTGATCCTATTGCAGACATTGTCACAACTATTGATGCAGAAAATTCAGGAGACAGTACTGTCCTTTCAGACACATCAGCTGATGCTACGCTTGTAGCGAATGATTCAGCTGAATTATCAGGACTCACAACTACCTATGACGCAACAACATTCTAAGTATTTTGCAGGCGTACTTCTTGTCAGTCTTGTCTTTCCAGTTTTAGCATCTGCACAGCAAGGGAGATTTTCAGGTAGTGCTCAAATACGCACAACCGCAACGGGCACAACTCACATGGCGAGTGGTACACCTCGCACAGCGAGTGGATCTCCGCGCATGAGTGAGAATTTTTGTACACGTATTGATGCCACAATAGAAAAGTTAAATGAAAAAGTAGGTGAACGTGAATCAAAGCTTGGTGAAAAAAGAACAGAGCGTGACACAAAAATACATGAACGCCAGAGTGGTCGAGATGTAACACGTACTGATCATCGTGATGCGTGGGATGCACATCGCACATCACTATTTACAAAGCTTGATGAAAAAGCAACTACCACTGAAGCAAAGACTGCGGTAGCTACTTTTAAGACAACCATTGATACTGCTGTTGCCGCTCGTCGATTGGCAGTAGATAAAGCAGTTGCTGACTATCGCACTGCACTTGATAAGGCGGTTGTTGATAGAAAGACAGCTGTTGATGCCACTATTGCAGCATTTAAGACATCTCGAGAGAATGCAATCGCTACCGCAAAAGCAGACTGCGCAGGAGGCAAAACTCCCTCAGAGGTCCGTACTGCATTTATGTCGTCAATGAAATCTGCGCAAGATACTCTTAAGGCCTCAGTGAAAGCACTTGATGGGAAAAAAGATACGCTTACTCCACTTGCAAAAGTACGCAATGAGGATATTGAAAAAGCAGTTACTGTATTTAAGGAAGCGGTAAAAACGGCAACTACTGATCTTAAAAATGCAATCAAAGCATAATTGCAAAAGGTCGTTCATAAAAAACAAACACCGAATGGTGTTTGTTTTTTTTATGGGCAAAAATTATTGTTGTGTAAAAGCTTTTTGCGCAAGACGAGTTGGAGCCCATTTCTCCTTTTCTTTTCAGGGTTCTGTTTCTTTGAAGCTCTGTTTAGTTGGTGTGGATTCTGTGCTGTGATAGGGAAAAGTACTTGCCCAGTAGAGTAGCCAGCCACAAATACATTTTTCACTTTCTCGCTATAGTATTGTGAGTGAAATTTCTGCATGATAATATCAGGGCATTACTGCATCAACATGTTTTCCACACACACTTGTGGCGTATAGGGTAAATGTTGTAACGATATTAGTGTCCAATTTATACTCTACTACATATGATTTATACGAATAAGATAAGAGAAGCAATCACGTTCTCTATTAAAACTCACGAGGTCTACCAAAAACAAAAAAGAAAAGGTAAAGATATTCCATACATTACGCATCCTCTTACGGTCGGCATTATTCTCTTGCTTGCTGGAGCAAATGAAGATGTTGTCATTGCAGGATTGCTCCACGATACGATAGAAGATAGTTCTCCAGAAAAAAAAGTTCATAAAGAAATGCTCACAGAACGTTTTGGTGAACATGTTGCGGAACTCGTTCTTTCAGTGACTGAAGAGGATCAGACACGTAGCTGGGAGCAGAATAAAAGGGAAGCACTCGAGCACATTGCTGACTTTTCGCAGGAATCAGTACTTGTAAAATCAGCAGATACCATTTCAAATGTATCAGAGATATTAGACGATCACCGTAAGCATGGAGATGATATGTTTAATCGATTTCATGCCTCAAAAGCGCAAACAATAGCAAATTATCTTTCAGTCATACAAGCACTATTGGTGCGCTTTCCTGAAAGTCCACTGGTAGACGACCTTTCACGCATTCATGCAGAGTTACGTGCAATTCAGTGATAATACTCACTAGATTTTTATAAAATAGTTTGCATCACCGTAGAGGGCATAAGTTCCTTCTGCAGTTTTATTTGCGTATACAGAAACTGTTTTGCCGACCTGTGTCTCCAGATCACCAATACTTGGAACGCCTTCAATTTTCCCAACGGTTTCTTCTGTCCAACCCCAAAGTATGGTGACATGTTTTTCATCAACTATTGCAAAGCATTCACCATCTGAAAAACATCCAGTATTGATCGCAGTAAGAGTGCCAGAAAATCGCTCTGGAGTCTGGGTTGGTTTTTGCTTGACACTCGATGTTCCCATTCTTCGGTCTGATGAAATAGTAGTAGTTGGCGCCACATCGATAGCTTCATTTGTTGGTACTATGCCCAATTGTGGCGTAGTTCTCGTCATGTAAACATACACTCCAGCAATTATAAGAATAGCTCCAATTATATAGATAGGTTTATTTTTCATAGTTATATAATATAACAATAATATAGGTCGTTTTGTGACTACGCTGTCATTGTTCATAAATACTTCGTAGATTACCTAAAAATTCATGAAGAAATGTAAGTAATATAAACAGACATTTTTTGGGTTTGTGTTGAACCAAATCAGGTTTCTACTTCGTATACTTTTAAGTAGGGGCGTACGACTCTGCATACAAACAAACACTAACTTAGTTAATATCTCTTTATGAAAAAAACAACACTACTTAAATCAACCGTAATAGCACTGCCAGTGCTCTTACTTGTTTCACTTGGCGGTTCAGTAGCCTATGCTGCGCAAGCAACGGGTACGACAGAAAGTACGGCAACTTCGGTTGTGGCCCATATTCCACTTACTGATGCACAGAAGGCAACACTTAAGGAGGTAAAGACATTGCGTGACGCAGGGAAGACGACAGAAGCGCATGCACTCCTTACACAAGCTGGACTCACACAATTTGATCGTGGGCATGGCAAAAGAGGAGGAATGATGGGTCATGGTGGCAAAGGAGGATTCGGCAATCAAGCGGCACATACTGCAGTAGAAAATACTGACTTCAGTGCGTGGAAAACTGCGATGAGTGGATACTCAAACCAAGCTGTGATCACCCAAGAACTTTTCGATAAGATGGTGCAAGTTGAAAAACTTAAAAAAGAAATTCACACCACACTCGGACTGTAAGAATAATGAATGATGACTACACAAGCAACGCACAAGATCTGTGCGTTGCTTGTGTAGTACAAAAATTTTTTATAACTCGCATTTAAAGTTGGAAGTGCTAATCTGTAAATATGGATGTAATCAAGAAACATAAAAATAAAATAACCTTGGCACTTCTTGTGATTTCTTTTGTGTGGGCAATTACTTCTACATATCTTCTGCTTACAGACTACACGAGATTACATCGTGGTGGATTCATGCCCGGACCACGTGCATGGCATCCTCATGAGCGTCATGTTGCAACTCAGTATGATGTCGATGCACTTGCCCCATGGATGACTTTTTCATTTGTAAACAAGATCTTTAATCTCCCACCTTCACATTTTAAAAATTTATTGAGTATCACGAGTACGCAATATCCAAATCTCACCATTGAATCAGTTGCACAAGCAAAAAGTATCCAAACAAGTGAACTACTCCTCATCATGAAGGAGGATCTTACTCTCGTGTTATCCGCTACATCATCGACTCCTTAATATGGAGGAACTAGTGCTGTCTGCCATTAGTGGGCTTCTCTCGTTTGTACTGCTATATAAATATATTGCACTGTTCTGTATCGGCTTTGTCGCCGCAATTGCACTGCCAATTCCAGCCAGTACCACACTTGTTGCTGCGGGAGCATTTGCGGCACAAGGGTATCTAAGTATTTCATTGGTACTTACCACTGCATTTTTTGCAAATATTTTAGGTGATGCAACGGGGTACTTCCTTGCTCGCACATACGGAGTAAGGATATTTCATATCTTTGGATTGGGTAAGCTTCTCACAACTTCAGTATTTCAAAAGCTAGAAAATTATATTCGTAATTTTCCACACACGTTAATTTTTATATCTCGTTTTCTTACGGAAATTGGACCCGCGGTAAGTGTCCTTTCGGGAATTTCAAGAGTGCATTATCGTACTTTTCTTATCTCTGCGTTATTGGGTGAGTCTTGTTATGTATTGTTGTACGGACTTACGGGGTACTATCTTGGGAATGAATGGGAAAACAATGTTGGCTTTCTTGTTAAGGCAGTAATGGCAATTGTCTCAATTGGTGTGACGTTAAATGTTATTCAGTGGGTCATCTATAAACAGCAAAAAAGTAGTCAATGAAGTAGTCGTTTGATATAAGCATGTTCACCACATCTTTACTGACTTCTGCTATACTACCCCGATGGAACAACAACCTGAGAAGACACTACACAAAGAATTACATCCCAACATAACATTAACTGGGAAAAAACTTAATTGGCTTCGTGCCGCTGTACTTGGTGCAAATGATGGCATTGTCTCAGTTGCATCGATTGTTGTTGGTGTTGCTGGGGCGTCTTCCGCTTCAAGTTTTGTTGTCACCGCAGGTGTTGCGGGTCTTACTGCTGGAGCACTTTCAATGGCAGTAGGGGAATATGTCTCGGTTTCAACTCAGCGTGACACAGAACAAGCACTGCTCGATAAAGAGCGACATGAACTCCTGCATCATCCTGAGCATGAACTTGAAGAGCTTGCATCACTCTATGTTGCAAAGGGGTTAAAGCCCTCCACCGCACAAATGGTTGCTGAGGAGCTTACGCTTCATGATGCATTTGCGGCACATGCTGATGCTGAGTTAAAGACTGATCCTAATAATCTGACAAATCCTGCTTCTGCGGCAGTTGCATCTGCTATTTCATTTACCATCGGTGGTCTTATTCCACTTTTTACCATAATAATTTTTCCTACTCAGGAGCGTATCATTGCAACATTTACTGCTGCCCTCATTGCACTTGGTGCCACAGGTGTTTTATCTGCGAAACTTGGAGGGTCAAAAAAACGCAAAGCTGCAATGAGGGTTATTGTTGGTGGCATCATTGCGATGGTAGTTACTTTTGTCGTGGGAAAGTTTTTTGGAGTCGTAGTTTAATTTTTTTTGCAAAGAAAACACCATTTGCTTACAAGCAAATGGTGTTGGTATTTAAAAACTATTGAACAAGTTGGCCACATCGCTCACTGATTACTTTGCCAATTTTGTATGGATCATGGTGCCAGTACTCATGGTGATTCAATAATGGGGCACAGTGTATGGGAATCTTTATTCCATCAGTACCTTTTTGAGTAGGGTAGATAGGATGTTTTGCTTCCATTGCATATCGCTTGATTATGTCATCTGGAAATGGCTCATCGTTTGCAATAATCAAGTCAATCGCACTGTCGCCTCCAAGTGAAAAGTTGATATCAGTTACCAGGTCTCTCATTTGGTAGTTGGGGGTTTCACTTGGTTTTGTCATCAAGTTTGGAATGTAGACAACAATAGCAGTTGTTTCTCTGATGGCTCTCGGTATTCCTCGCACAAGCAGATTTGGAATAATCGAGGTGAAGTGGTCCCCTGGGCCAATGATGACTGCATCCGCATCCCTGATTGCTTGTTCGGCTCTCGGGTTGGCGATTCCTTGTGGAGCCAGCCAGACTTTCGTGATTCTACTCGTCTGTTCTTCAAGGTCGATACGTGACTCACCCTCAGCAATGCTACCGTCTTCGCGGAGAGCCCAGAGTGTTTGCTTGCCGAGTGTTACGGGTATGACACTACCTCTTGCTCCAATCATTTCGCAGTACACTTTTATTGCACGCTCAATGCATTGGTAACGCTGAAATAGCGACACAAGGAGAATGTTTCCAAACGTGTGAGGAGAAAGACATCCTTCCGGATATCGGTGTTCAGCGAGTGACAATAGTTCACTTGGTTCATCATTGTCTGCCATTGCACCACAGACCCGACGAAGGTCCCCAACAGGTCCAATGTTGTAGCACTCCGAAAGTATTCCGGAAGAGCCACCATTGTCAGCGGTAGATACTACGGCTGTCAGATCTGCGTCCATATATGCGCGAAGACCGATGATGACATTACAAATTCCTTTTGCCCCACCAATCACAACAATCTTCTTTTTTTGAGTGTGTGCGGTGTGTGACACTGGTAAATTCATGATTGCTCCTTTGTGCAGTTGTTTCGTGAAAAGGACTACGTTTGTGTATATTTATAACACACCCAAAGCATATATGTCAACAACTCCCAATTGATCGGTTTCAACTATTCGTTTTCTCCGATAAAGCGTACGTCATCAATCCACACATGGTCTCCAACTTCAGTGACACTCACATTCTCTATATCAATCGTCATTACTGTTGTATCTGTTGCTCCAAGTTCACGTAGCGGAATATCGGCACTATTCCATGTTTGCATAAGAATTCTTCCATTTCCTGAATACATCATGACATCACTTGATCCTAATTTTTTCCCATTTTTGTCATAGAGTGTAACAATCAGCTGTTGCCATCCTCGATCTGTTGTACCACCGTAGATTTTAAGGTGCAGGTTCTTGTATCCTTTTGTTTGAAATCCACCTGCGTGCTCAAAAGAAAGCGACCCATCTTGTTTATCGAAGTGCATTTTAATGGCATTTCCTGTGACACTTTGGTTCTCGTCACCCATTGTCTCTATCACGACTCCTCGTCGCGCAATGACATTCCATCCAGCTTGGACGCCATTGAAATAAATGTATGGATTAATAGTGGCAGGCGTTATGACCGGTGTAGGAGGTGCTATTTCTGTTGGTTGCTCTGCTGGAGTGATTACTTCAGGTGTTGGCGTTGGGATAATTGGTATAGGTAACTCTTGTAGTCGAGATTTTTCTCGTGCTGAAGAAAATCTCACCTCAGAGACAAAAATTACTTGTGATCGATCGCTTTCAAGAGTGATTTGTGTAAGTGCGGTGCTTGTGCCAAGAATGTCTTCAAATGGAATACGATACAATTCACTCGTTTCGGTCACAGCGTATGGATACAATGGAGCACTCCCAAGTTTGGTCCCATTGTTGTACGCAGAGACAAAAAGAGTGTGTGGATCTAATGATGTCGATATGAGGTTTATTTCTAATGAATGATGTGTGTTCAAAAGAAATTCATGTGTTGTGTAGATAGATAGTGCGTCCCATGGGTTATGAAAAAACACACCAAGGCTTGCGGTCTTTTTCTCTCTCGCGATACTTGCTCCCCATGAGTTACTTGCCCATCCGTCACCATACTGACCAAGGTGGAGTAATGATGCTGAGGTAATTTTTTTTGTGGTTGTCGCTGGTACGTCTATTTTTTTTGTGGACGTTGCTGTCTCTTTGTTCGTCGATTTTTCTATGTCAGCAATAAATTCTGATTCAAGGGAAGTTGATGCATATTGTATTACGGAGGAAGTATTCACCGCTTGTTCTGTGGGTGCTGGTTTAAGAGTGGAGGTTGTACTTTTATTGAAAAATACCGTAGCAGAATAACCGAGGGTCAGGAGTACCCCCACAGGAAAGAGAATCATGATCGCTTTGGCAACCATAGGTAATTAGCATATTGACATAAATATAAAAAAAAGCAAGTCTTTGAGTATTGTCTGGGGCATGTGATGAGCATATGAGCAGAGATGTTAGGGCAATCGAGTGAGTATATAGTATTATTTACACTTAATTGCTTTACCGAATTTTGATGTATTTCATGACCAAAAAAACTAGCATCGTTGTCGTTTCAATCCTTACTTTAGTACTCACTACGGTGTTTTTTGTTCCAGGTAAACCCATCGATGGTGTAAGAGATTTTATTGCAGGAATTGCTGGTCAAAGGCCGGGTGTTTTTGCTATCACCACTCTCACTACTCAATGTGTTCAAGGTGTGCCGAGGGTGACAGCAACATGGTCTACTTCGCAGAATGCAGTTACCTATCATCTTGAACGCAAGTATCCATGGGCTTCTTCGTGGGAAGTTACAGGCGAAACAAAGTCATTGACGCTAGATGATGCAACGTGGTCTCTTGGGTACGGTGTCGGACTCTATTCGTATCGAGTGCGCGCATTCTCAAGCTTAAGCAGTCGATTGAGTCCATCTTTGAATATCAATATCACTTCTTGTGCTTCAGGTGTAGACGTGAGTTCATCTGGGACTTCAACTCCTACCACCCCTATCACAGG
>DALYED010000009.1:30657-53218 GCA_031972735.1 Minisyncoccota bacterium
CCTTGAAGTTGATCTGAATAATGATGGTGTGCCTGATAAATGGGTAAAAGGTGGGTGGGGGACAAATAATCGTACCTACGCATATCCAGTATCTGGAGTTGATGGTGCTCGAGCGGTAGGTGTTACTGTTAGCGGCTACGTAAATGGAGATGCAAAATGGGTATTTGATAATGTTCCAGTCACCGCTGGTCAGACATATCAATTTTCTGATCACTATTATTCTACTCAATTAACGCAAATACTCGTCACATATGTTGGTGTAAATTCCACTCCAACCTATGTGCTTCTCGCAAAGCTTCCTTCGTCTGTTGGTACATGGCAGACATATAGTGGAACTTTCACTGTGCCAACGGGTGTTACTTTTTTGACTGTGACACATGTGCTGAATGGAAATGGTACGCTTTCAATTGACGGTGTTGCTCTTGTTCCTGATGTGGCTACTCAGACTCCAGTAGCTACCCAAGTACCTACACCCACTCCATCCCCCACAACAGCAGTTTCGACCACAACTGTATCCTCAGTCGGTAATACTGTGGCAATTGGGAAAATACCCTCATGGGTTAAGTGGGGTGCCTATGTTGGGTGGCAAGATACCGCAATGAGTGAATTTGAAACTCTTGTCGGGAAGCAGCCAAGTATGGAAATGGTATTTGCTCATTGGGGCAATGATCAGTTTCCATCTTGGTACGCACCTCGCATCAAAGAGAAGGGAAGAACGATGGTTCTTTTTTGGGAAGCAATAGATTATAACCGAAACTACTTCACACAACCCGAGTACTCATTTGATTCAGTGCTTGCAGGAAAGCAAGATGCATATTTCACCAAGTTTGCCCTTGATGCAAAAAACTATGGTGGTGAGGTAGTCATCATCCCATATTCTGAGTTCAATGGTGACTGGTTTCCATGGGGGGGAGTAGTTGGGAATAACACCCCTGAAAAATATATTGCTGCGTACCGCTATGTTCATAATTTTTTTATCAATGTACCCAATGTGAAATTTGGATGGGCAGTGAACGCTGACTCCGTTCCCGATACTGCTGCAAATCAAATGGAACTTTTTTATCCAGGTGATGCGTATGTTGATATCGTTGGTGTTGATGGATTTAATAGCGGAGTTCCTACTTGGATGACATTTGCCCAAGTATTCGACAACCCTCTTAGTCGTTTGAAGGTATACAAAAAACCAATTTATATTTTCTCAATGGGCGCTGCTGAGGATGTTCGCAAGCCAGCTTGGATTATTGATGGCCTTGGTGCTCAGCTCGCTTTACACCCAGAGGTTTCAGGAGTGCTCTGGTTTAATGAAAACAAGCAATATAATTGGCTTGTCAACTCTAGCTCGGCAGCACTATCCGCATTTAAAGCCGTACTTCCTTAAGGTAACTAAAGCTAATTTGCCTTAGTGCACGTAAAAGCTGCTACACTTGACTTTTGTAATAAAATAGTGTATATATAGTTCACGCTCGTTACTTGAGGAATTTAGTTTTTACTTTCAACGATATATGAAAATATCGATTCTTATCCC
This sequence comes from Minisyncoccota bacterium, assembly GCA_031972735.1. GTDB lineage: Bacteria > Patescibacteriota > Minisyncoccia > Phycocordibacterales > UBA6899 > MHLP01. Next base: position 32,183 of record DALYED010000009.1, read on the forward strand.
ATGTCATAATGAAGAAAAATCAATCCGCCAATGTGTGGAGTCTTGTTTGTATCAGACAAGACCCGCAGATCAAATATTGGTTGTGAATGATGGCTCTACTGATAATAGTGCTGCAATACTGAAGGAATTTGGAGATCAAATTCAGGTATTAACTATCCCCAATGCAACTGGGAATAAGAGTTACGCACAGGAAAGGGGTCTACAGATGATCACTGGAGATGTATTTATTGCAACTGATGGAGATACCATTCTCTCGAATAACTTTGTTGAAGAGATTGAAACGAAACTCATTGAGCGACCTGATGCCGCTGCTGTCTGTGGGTATGTGAAGAGTTTGAAATTTAATTGGCTGACTGCATGTCGTGAACTTGAGTATGTTATCGGTCAAAACTTGCATAAACTTGCGCAGTCGTACATTCATTCAATTTTCGTTATCCCAGGTTGCGCAGGAGCATTCAAAACTTCACTTTTCAAAACCGAGATTACATTTGATCACGATACACTTACAGAGGATTTAGATTTTACCTATAAATTGCACGAGCGTTATTATGAAATCGTTTACGCACAAAAAGCAGTTTCTTTTACTCAAGACCCTGCAACATTAGGTTCATACATTAATCAAATGAGACGGTGGTATTGTGGTGGATGGCAAAATTTGAGAAAACACTACTCCATCGCAAAAAAACCAAATAATGCTCTCCAACTCTCACTTACGTATATTGAAGGATTGATATTCTCAGTTGCACTATTCATTCTTCCTGTTATTGATCTCCGTTTCTTCTTGTTTTTTATCCCTCCTTACTTGGTATTTATTTTCTCTCTCGGTGCATACGCTGCAGTAGTGAGAAAGCGCTGGGATTTGTTTTACTATGCACCAACTTATATTGTCCTTATATTTGTAAACTCATTCATTTTCCTTGAACAATTTTGGAAAGAAGTTATTCTGCGTCGCACTAACCTCGTCTGGTTTCATCCAGAGCGAAGAGAAATAGCCTAACACATATGTTTCAATCACCTTTTGGCGGAGTATCAATGTTTCTAAATATCGTTGTTGTAATGATTGGGAAGTCCACTCAGTATCTTTCACGTCACAGTAAATTTATCGATCAATGTTCTCAGAGTTTCTTCGCTCCATTCATAGTAAAAGAGGAAGACTCACTCATGAGACGAATATTCGCATTCAGCATTCCCATCACAATGTTTTCTCTTGTGCTGGTGACAATCATCTCGCTCTTTGTGGTTTTACTGAAAGACAAGGAAAGGATACCTGCATACCAAATACCTACCAAAACTTTCTCAATCGTAGCAAACCCTGATTACCGAAATGAGTTCCTTTCCACGCACTCACTACTATCATTTTTTGGGTATTTTTCAAATATAGCTAGGGAATACGGTGTTTTTGAAAGTTCTCTCCCTGATGCTGAAATGCCGACGATTGACAGTACGATAGCGCAACCAGTAGTCTTTTCTCAAATGGCCACTACGGTAAGTAGTACTCCGCAATTTGAGGTGGAGGTGAATAAAGAGCTAATTGAGTTCCTTCGTGTGCATAATATAGATGCTTCATTTAAGAATCGAGTTTCAATTGCAGCATATTTGGGTATCACTAATTATGTTGGAAGCAATAACGACGACAAGGAACTCCTCCATAAGCTTAAAGAGTTGAATGATCAACTATTAAAAGATTCAAAAGTTTCATCACGCCCAAACAATTAATAACAACATACCATGACATCATTTTTGCAAACCATCTCAGCTCGTCGCTTCGCCACCACACTTCTCCTTGTGGTTATTTCTGTGTCTACTTTCTCGTCTCCCGCACTTGCGGCACTCCCGTCTGGTTTCGAAACGGAAACTCTTGCGACAAACATGGTGCTTCCAACCCAAATGGAGTTTGCTGCTGATGGGAGAATTTTCATAGCGCAAAAAGATGGAACGGTAGTGGTTTGGAAAAATGGCGCACTTCTTGCCACTCCTGTCATTAAATTAACAGACGTAAATAGTTATGGAGACCGCGGTCTTCTTGGGCTCGCGCTTGACCCTCAGTTTGCAACAAACAAGTATATGTATCTTCTTTATACATATGAAAATACCCCAGGTACAAATTTTGCAGGAAAGAAAACTGGACGTATTGTTCGTGTTACTGTTGTTGGAGACACGGCAGATGAATCAACGAAAGTCGTATTAGTTGGTTCTGTTGGCGGTAATCTCACTAAGCCATCTTGCGCAGATTATGCGACAACTTCTGACTGTATTCCCTCCGATTCTTCGAGTCACAGTGTCGGCGGTCTTCGATTCGGTCCTGACGGTAAGCTCTACGCAACTCTCGGAGAAGGTGCAAATTTTGATTATGCTGATCCGCTTGCACGACGCGCACAAGACCTTAATAGTTTGGGTGGGAAGATGCTTCGTATAAATTCAGATGGAACAGCACCCGCAGATAATCCATTTTATACTGGAAGTTCTACTGAAAATCGTTCCAAAGTCTATGCCTATGGACTACGTAATGATTTTCGTTTCAATTTTCGAAAGTCTACAGGATCTCTCTTTAGTGGAGATGTGGGTTGGAGTACTTGGGAGGAAGTAAACAAGATTGTTGCTGGTGGTAATTATGGATGGCCATGTTATGAAGGGAATGAAAAGCGTGCCGAGTTTAATTGTACTGTTGTGGGAATGAAATCACCCCTCTATGCATATCAGCATGATGTAAATGGTGCAGGATCTATCACCGTCGGTGCTTTTGGTAGTTCATATCCAGTCGCGTACAATAGCTCACTGTTTATTGGTGACTATGCACAAAACTGGATAAAGCGTGTGGTCCTTGATGCAAGTGAAAACTTTGTTTCTGTTCAGGATTTCATGTCAGGTGCTGATGGGTCTGATGGTCCCGTTGATATTACTGAAGGTCCAGATGGAAATGTATATTATCTTGGTATTTATACAGGCACACTGAAGCGTATCCTCTATACCACGGGGAATCGTCAGCCGATTGCAATTGCAAGTTCAAACATTACTTCCGGCGCACTCCCACTTGCCGTCATATTTAATGGATCATTATCAAGTGATCCCGATGCAAATCCATTGACGTATCTTTGGAATTTTGGTGATGGTGTAACTTCGACATCTACCAACCCAAGTCATACCTACACTGTGCAGGGTAACTACATTGCCTCACTCACTGTCTTTGATGGTCAAGGTGGGCAAAATACAAAAAGTATCAGTATCGCAGCAGGGAATCGTGCCCCCACTGCAACAATCATTACTCCTGCAACAGGGTCACTTTATAAAGTCGGTGACATTATTTCTCTTTCTGGTTCTGGGATTGACCCAGAAGACGGAACGCTTTCTGGAAGTTCATTGGTTTGGACGATTATACTTCATCACAATATCCATACCCATATTCTCCAGACACTCACTGGAACAAATCCGACATTCACTGCTCCTGACCATTTAGATACTGATGTTCATACGGAAATACGACTGACAGTCACAGACTCAGGCGGAGTGAGCTCGTCAAAGAGTATTAATATGTACTTGGATAATTTTGTTCCAACAACAGCAAATCTCATCCTTAATCCATCACTTGAGACACCTGCTCCTGCATCTGCAACATCTCCAGATCACTGGGCAATTGGTGGATATGGAATTAATACTGAGAATTATACATACCCAGTTGCAGGGTATGATGGAGCGAGTGCAGCCCAGGTAACAGTTACTTCGTATACGGATGGTGACGTGAAGTGGGTCCATGAGCCAGTCACGGTGAGTGGAGGTCATTCATATGATTTTTCTGGATACTACAAGTCATCTGCTCCTGTCGGTATCATAATTCAAATTGGTTATGGTGATGGTACATATACCTATGCAAATCTTGGTGATTTATCTCCTGCAACAAACTGGACACGTGTTGATCGAAGCTACGTGATTCCTGCTGGCGGAACAACAGCAGTAGTTTCGTTCCCACTGACAAGTGTTGGTCAAATGACTATTGATTTGTTCTCAATAAAATCAACTCCGACTTCGGCAGATACAGTTGCTCCAAATATTGCGATTATAAACCCTCTCAACAATCAAACAGTTTCTGGACTCGTAACTCTTATTGCTTCTTCGAGTGATAACGTGGGTGTTTCGGGTGTCCAATATTACATAGATAATATTGCTGTTGGGAACCAGCTTGCGGAAAGCCCCTATGCTTATGCTTGGAATTCTCAAACACTTGCAAACGGTACTCATACAGTTACTGCTGTTTCGCGTGATGCTACTGGTAATGCAGCAACCTCAACTCCAATCACGCTCTTGGTGCTCAATCAAGCAGCGGGAGGTGCAACCTCGACACAAAATTTGATTCTTAATCCATCTGTGGAAACAGCAGGTACGGGTGGTAAGCCATTGAATTGGCTTCAAGCAAAGTATGGTACAAATAGTACGACTTTCGCATATCCTGTTGCTGGTTTTGATGGAGCACGTGCGATGCAGATAAATGTTGCAACATACTCAAATGGTGCCGCGCGATGGTATTTTGCAGATGTTCCAGTTACCCCTGGCGCAAATCTTCAATTCTCTGATTATTATAAATCTACCGGAGTGTCGACGGTGATGATACGATACACTCTTACAAGTGGAGCGTTCGGATATGTAACCCTCGGGACTCTCCCTGTACAGGCAAACTGGACAAAAGCACAGTATAATTTCACTGTTCCATCTGGAGTAGTATCAATGACAGTACTCCACTCTCTCTATAATGTTGGAGTGCTCAGTACCGACCTCTACTCACTTGGTGGTGCAGGAGCAGTAACAGACACTACAAAGCCAGTCGTAGCGATTTCGACTCCTACTTCTGGGGCAACTATTAAGGGTGTTTCTGCGCTGCGAGCACAAGCAGGAGATCTTTCAGGTATTGCTGGAGTTCAATTCTTTATTGATAACATTAAATTTGGTGGTGAGATACTCAATAGTCCGTATGAGATTGCATTCGATAGCACCCTCCAAAGTAATACCACTCATACCATCTCCGCGGTGGCACGTGATACAGTAGGAAACATCGCCACTTCATCACCCGTTTCTTTTGTTGTGAATAATAATGTGGTTGTGGGAGGTGGAGACACAACACTTCCAAGTGTCACCATATCGTCACCAGTAAGTGGTGCCTCAGTGAGTGGGCAAGTTACGGTATCAGGTAATGCAGTAGACAATGTCGGAGTTACATCTCTTCAGTTTAAAGTAGATAATATCCTTGTTGCGAGTGGAGTAAATCCAACATTCAACTTTAATTGGAATACCGCATCAACAACAAATGGAGCACATACTGTTGCTGTATATGCTTTTGATGCAGCTGGAAATAATAACTTCACACTTCTGCCACTCACTGTTTTAAATAGCACCTCAACTGCGACAACAACACTCGGACCCAATATTATTCCAAATGGTAATTTTGAGACTGCAAATGGAATAAGTCCACTTGGATGGAATCAGGGTGGGTGGGGAACGAATAATCGTACATTTACTTACCCTGTTGTAGGGCAAGATGGACTGAAGGCGGCACGTGTCGCAATGACCACCTATACTGATGGTGATGCGAAGTGGTACTTCAATAAGGTTAATGTGACACCAGGTACCCTCTATAATTTTAGTGCTTGGTATAAATCAAGTACTATTATGGATGTGATTGGTGAGTATACGATGTCAAATGGGACTCTGCTTTATGTTGGCATTGCAAAAGAAAATCAACCAACAGCTGGCTGGGTGAAGATCAGTGCCGATTTCACACCACCAGTTGGCGCGACCAATCTCACACTCTACCCACTTATCAGTGCGATCGGAACCCTTGATATTGATGACTTCAGTATCAACGCAAAAGGAACAACAACGATTAACACTGACACACAGGCACCAATTGTCGCAATGACTTCACCTGCAAATAATGCGACAGTTTCAGGCACAGTGAATATCACCGCAAGTTCAACAGATAATGTTGCTGTGACAAAGCTTTGGTTTGCAGTTGACGGTAATGTTGTGAGCCCTGTATATAGTAGTGCTCCATATGTATATGCACTGAATACAACACTACTGACCAATGGCACCCATGTGCTTAAAGCCACCTCAGAGGATGCAGTGGGTAATAATAATACTGGTACAAGTACAATTATTGTAAATAATTCAGTGGTAACACCAGATACAACTCGCCCACTCATTGCGATTACAAATCCTATTTCCGGAAGCACTATCAGTGGTGATGTGACAATCACTGCGTCATCTTCTGATAATGTTGGCGTCATTGGAGTAAAGTTTTTTGTTGATGCAGTACTCTTGGGAGGTGAAGATCTCACTGCTCCATATACAGCAACATGGTCGACTGCAAGTATTGCAAATGGTGCTCATGTTGTTACTGCAATCACACGAGATGCTGCAGGAAATACTGCAACTGCCACTTCGACTGTTACTGTGAATAATATTGTTGCGACCACTCCAAATCTCATTGCAAATCCTTCGGTCGAAACAGGCATCACATTGCCTACAGGATGGGCGCAGGGTGGATGGGGTACGAATAATCGTGTGTTGACATATCCGGTTGCTGGCCAAGATGGTGCGAAGGCGCTCTCGGTAACAATCACAACATTCACTGATGGTGATGCAAAGTGGTACTTTAACCCAATTACTGTTTCTGCTTCTTCTACGTATACCTACTCAGACTTCTACAAGAGTGATGTTGGTACTACGCTCACAGCACAGTACACACTTACCGATGGAACATATGCATACGTGCCTCTTGTTGCAGTACCTGCTGCCGTTAATTGGACAAAGACAAGTGCACTATTCGTGCCGCCAGCAAATGCAATTGCAGTGACAATCTTCCACACGCTTTCTTCAGTCGGTACACTTAGTGTTGATAATTTTTCACTCACACAACAAGGTGGTGTAGTCTCAAATCAATTTAGCAGTGGAATGGTTACGCTCTCATTCGACGATGGATGGCTCTCTCATTACACTTCAGTTGTGCCGATTCTTAATTCCGCTGGACTCAAGGGTTCGTTTGAAGTGATTAGTTCATATGCCCTCAACACTATTCCATCAAACCCTGTATCAAATTTCTCTCTTGAGGCAACAGGCACAGCATCAACTCCTCAGGATTGGTTTAAGGGTGGGTGGGGAACGAATAATGCCGTACTCACGTGGCCAGTTGCAGGATTCAGTGGAGCAAAAGCTGCTCAGCTCTCTATAACGACATATACTGATGGTGATGCAAAGTGGTACTTCAAAGATGTGAATGTCATTGATGGGCAAAAATTCACATTTTCTGATTACTATAAATCAACAGCTACCAGCACTATTACTGTTCGTTACTACATGGGAAGTAGTACTTATGCATATGCGCAGTTAGCTGTAGTTCCTCCATCTGCAACATGGGCGACATTGCCAGTTCAGTTCACTGTTCCCGCAAATGTGCAATCGCTCACGGTGTTCCATGCACTCTCTTCAATCGGTACACTCACGATTGATCTTGCAAATCTTGATGACGGGAACCCTCAGCAGTATATTTCAGTAGGACAAGTGCTTGATATGCAGGCAAATGGACATGAGATTGGCTCCCACACTCAAACGCATGTTTCGCTTTCAACAATCCCTGTTATTGATATGCAGAATCAAATTAATGGTTCACGAAGTGACCTATTGGGTATTGGTGTAACTAATCCTGACATTCTTGTGTACCCATACGGCGATTACAATGTTGCAGTAAAGCAAACTACTCAGACAGCAGGATATATTGGTGCACGCTCTGTTGATCGCGGGTTTAATTCAAAGAATACTGACAAGTACGCGCTCAAAGTACAGCAAGTTGACATTGCAACACCACTCTCTCAGCTTGAGGCTTGGGTTGATCAGGCAAAACAAGATAAAACCTGGCTCATCTTTATGTTCCATCAAGTAGACAATGGGGGAGAGCAACTTTCAATTACCCCTGCTGATCTGCAGACACTGGTTAACTACATTAAGGCAAGTGGAGTTACTGTCCCAACGATGCGTGAGGGGGTGCAAATAATGGCTCAATAAAGGGATATAATTTACTTTCCAGTGAGACAATATGATATTGACATATAAAGAAATAAAACGTATAATTGTGACTAAGTTCTTGTTGTTGAAAGTGTCGCCATAAAGATGTCAGAGAAGTAAAAGCTTCTGTGATTGGTTTCTCTATTACTATCAAAAATATATTTATTCACACCAATATTATGAAAAAGAAATTTGCATTTATTGCAGGACTCATTACCGCGGTAGTGTTGCCAGCGTCAGCACTTGCTGCAACGGTAACTTCTGAAGGTTTTGAAGGGAGTGATCTTTCAAGCTGGACATCAGTTGGCTCAAATTGGGCACTGGATCTAAGCGAGAAACATTCAGGAAATTCATCACTCAAAGTGAGTGGAGTTCTTACGGATGCTTCACGTATTACCAAGAGCATCTCTACTCTTGGGTATACAAATATCGGAATAAATTTCTGGTACATGGCACCAGTAGGTCTTACTGATCTTCCATCGCCAAGCGATGAAGTCTTTATTGAATACTCCCTCGATGAAGGCACAACTTGGGTAAGAGTAAAAACGATTGATGAGAGCAGTGCCGATGGTGTATGGTACTCAAATCTTCCAAATCATCCAATTGTTCTTCCTCAAGAAGCAGACAATAAATCAAATGTACTTGTTCGCTTTTCTGCGGTACTTAATGAGGTAACTGATACTGTATTTATTGATGATTTTGAAGTTACTGGTGATGTTATAGCTGTAGAGGAGCCACTTCCTACACCTCCCCCATCACCAACTCCTTCTGTTGGTAGCGATACTCCAACACCAACTCCTGATACAGATGGAGACAGTATCTCTGATAATGTAGATAATTGTGTTACTACACCTAATTTTGATCAAGTTGATACGGATGCAAATGGAGTCGGAGATGCATGCGATAATATACCTGAACAAACTCTTCTGCTCTGCACTGATGGAGTTGATAATGACCATAACTCATTCATTGATATTGCAGACGAAGGATGTGTGAATTTCCGACCAAGTATTATTCCAACCAAAGTCATCATAAACAATATTCCTGGAATGACCTTTACTGACTTTCTCTTCCATTGGGTTGTTGGGTCATTTGAGTCAGATTTTTCTATGCCATCAGGTAATGCGTGGCTAACCTTCCCATTTGCTGGTGCATTCCATGTAACTGAATACGCAGTTCCTGGCTATGTAACAACATATTCCGCAGGATGTACTGGTACTCTTTCCACAAATCAAAACACTGAATGTGTCATCACTAATGATGGAGCAACGACAACTGATGATAATGGAGTAGTTGATATTGGGGATCCTGTTGGAGAAGAGAATACACTTACACTTTGTACAGACGGTTTCGATAATAATGACAATGATCTTGTTGATGCGGCTGATCCATCATGTGCTGCGTTTCAAGGTGGAAATAATGAAGGAAATAGTGGGGAAGGTGCATCACCAGTAACTCCTCCAGCATCTGGTGGTTCAGGCAATGGTAGTGCAACATTTGACTACTATGGATGTACAAATCCTTCTGCAACAAATTTCAACTCACTTGCAAATAAGGATGATAATTCTTGCGTCCTTCCTACTGGAAATCAAGCATCAGGCGATACTCAGTCTGCTGGTGAGGTGCTCGGTGCTTCAACTACATCTCCCGACCTAGCGCTCCCAGTTGGATGCTCAGAGTATATTCACAGTTATATGGGCAAAGGGAAGAACAATGATAAAGAGGAGGTAATTAAACTCCAAAAATTTCTTAATGAAACTATGGGTGCAAATATTCCCATCAGTGGATATTTCGGAAATATAACAAGAAATTGGGTGAAAAAATTCCAAGTAAAGTATCATCCAGAGATTATCAAGCCATGGTATGACGCTGGATACACTAAAAAGGATATTGAGAACGGCACGGGGTATGTCTACAAGACTACTAAGCGTGAGATTAATCTCATGAAGTGTAGTGAACTCAATATCCCACTTCCTGATCTTTCTGCTGAAGCAAAATAACAGATAAAAAAACAACCCGCATTGCGGGTTGTTTTTTTATCTTGCAGGCAAAGGAACATTGTGGGAATATCAACATCATGTACGCATTTGTATATGAATTACCAAAAAATATCCTCGTAAGTTTTAAAGGGAAACATATTATTTTCCACATAGTTGCTATTTGCCTTACTGCTGTGTTTGTATTTTCAGGTTTTGATTGGTGGTATTTTAATCATCTGCATGGGACTTTAATAAGTGTATATCTTTGGCCAGCAGTAGTGCTTGGGGGGCTGATTCCAATCCTTTCTCCTCTCGCATTCTTCATGCTGGGTTATCTTAAAAAAAATCCTCGTTTAGTAAATGCAGGATATGCACTTGCTCAGTCGGCATTTCTCGGCTCCCTTATCTCATCAACATATAAAGCATTTACGGGTAGAGTCCCACCACTCCACCATATGGTTGCAGTTGTTTCTGATATCAGCCATCAATTTCAATTTGGATTCATGCGTGGTGGGGTGTTTTGGGGGTGGCCCTCATCTCATACTACTGTGGCATTTGCTACCATGGTGACACTCAACATGCTTTATCCAAAACATACATTTTTGAAATACATCACACTTGGGTATGCACTTTATGTCGGACTTGGAGTCTCAATGGGAATCCATTGGTTTTCTGAATTTGTTGCAGGTATGCTTATCGGTACAGCAATCGGAATTTCAGTGGGAACTTCATTTGCGCATAAATTTTTGTTTGAATCAAAATAATCAATATGAATGAAAAGCGGGTTCTCAAGCTCAATAGCAACACATACACTTCTGGTCCAATAATGTATTGGATGAATCGCGATCAGCGCGCTGAAGACAATTGGGCATTACTTTTTGCACAACAACTTGCTTTAGAAAATAAAGTACCATTGCTTGTCATGTTTAACCTTGTTCCAAATTTTCTTGGGGGAATCACCCGTCAGTACCAGTTTAAACTCACGGGACTTCGAGAAGTAGAGCAATCACTCACTGCAAAAAATATTCCTTTTTTTATACTTGTTGATGAAGAGGGGAAGGATACTGTACTTCAAATTGAAGCATTTTGCGCACAGCATCGTATTGGCGCACTTGTGACTGACTTTTCACCATTGCGTAATTCTCGAAATTGGGTACAAGAGTTGCGTGAGTTACTTCGTATTCCAATCTATGGAGTTGATGCGCATAATATTGTTCCATGTTGGATTGCTTCAGAAAAGCTTGAATATGGTGCATATACGATACGACCAAAACTGCACCGTCTTCTCCCCGAGTATCTTGAAGAATTTCCTCAAGTACAAATGCATCAATTCAGGTATGAGAAAAAAATAAAACATATTGACTGGAATGCACTTGGTGCTTTTTCACCAACAGTAGCTCAACCCTCATTAGAAATGAACATCATTTCTGGTAGCAAGGCCGCACATGCATTGCTTACGAATTTTATTTCACGCACACTTCCTCATTACGCTGTCCTTCGCAATGATCCAAATGCGGAACATCAGTCAGATCTCTCTCCGTATTTGCACTATGGACAGATTGCACCACAGCGAGTTGCACTTGAGATAGTAAAGCTGATTGATATGCCCATTACTGAACTTCTTGCGAAAGATAAAAATAATGCAAAAGTTCATCTGAAGGGGAAATTAATGCTTGCGGATCATGCCTCAGCATTTCTTGAGGAATTGATTGTCCGTCGTGAATTATCTGATAATTTTTGTTTTTATCATCTCGACTATGATTCACCACTTGGATTTCCCGACTGGGCAAAGAAATCGCATGAACGCCACAAGGATGACAAGCGTGAGTACGCATATACAAAAGAGCAGTTTGAGCGAGCAGAAACTCACGACGATCTCTGGAATGCATGTCAGCAAGAGTTGCTTAAATCTGGGAAAATGCACGGTTATATGCGGATGTATTGGGCAAAAAAGATACTTGAGTGGACTCCCTCGGTAGAAGAGGCAATGGAGATTGCCATCTATCTTAATGATAGATATGAGCTTGATGGACGTGACCCAAATGGGTATGCAGGAATTGCATGGTCAATGGGGGGTGTACACGATAGGGCTTGGTTTGATCGACCTGTGTTTGGTCAGATTCGTTACATGAATCGAAATGGTTGTGCAACTAAATTTAAGGTTGATGCGTATATTAAAAGATGGGTGAAATAGTGTTACGCTATCGCACCACTCGGTAAATTATGTAGTAATGTTAAATTTATATGGAAGAAGTGAAGCGTGAGGTTACTGACGGTCACGAGTGTATGTGTAAAAAAAGTAAAAATTCCTGCTGTGGTGGGACTCATCGTTTTTGTTTTAAAGGATGCTGTCTTTTGCGTGCAGTATTCATGATCGCACTTATTGGAATAACATTCGCAATCGGATATGGAGCGGGAAATTATGGGGAAAGAGGTGGTCGCAACGAACACGGAAGGCATTACATGATGATGGGCTCAGGTGGTTGGGGATATAAATCAAACAATGAGAACCATCAATATCAACGTATGCCAGTAAATATGCGTGTTATAACAAACCCAACAACAACAGGAGTAATTGTGGGTACAACGTCTAGTGCTGGGGTGAAATAAGCGATTGAGTGAGTCAAAAGTATGGGTTATGTGACTACAATTCCAAGGAGAATTAAAAATACATAGTCCATAAATCCTGTGACTCATCTCTTTTCTCCACTCGGTCTGCTCAATCCTTTTTCCAATAGAGGTTACCTTACTATTGAATTATCCATGTATAAAAAATTGTACAAAAAAGGTAGCCCTAGGCAGAGAGCACCGAGCGCGGAGATGGTTGCGGGGAAAATAAGAGCTACTATTGTAGGTATTAGAAAGTAGAGTGCATGACAACTACTCTTAAAGAAAATCCGACTACGTTCGTGGTCGGATTTCTGCATTTCTTAAATGTGTATAGTATAGGAATAATACGGAGTATTATGCATCGTTTTATTATGGTTCTGATTGATTGTGCTATGCTAATTAAGTTAACGGTAATGAAATATCTCGCGTATGGAATATAAAAAATATATAGCACATGTAGTAGGTCATGCAGTGGTTCTTGGCGGTTCTGGTGGGATTGGCTCAGAGATAGTACGAGCACTTGCTGCAAATGGGGCAACTGCAATCTCTTTTACTTACGGAAAGAATAAGGGTGCTGCAGATGAACTCGCAAAAGAGCTACGTGACCGTAATGTTAAAGTACATCTTTCTTCACTTGATCAGTCTGATGTAGAAGCGGTTGAGCGATTTCTTGATGATGCAGTAAATTCAGTTGGCGAGGAGGTTTCGATTGCTGTAAACGCAATCGGCATCTCTCCAAATACTCCACTTGAAGAACAGACTGTTGATGAGTGGAAAAAAGTGTTTGATGTAAACACTGTTGGATGCTTCTTCTCGACTCGAACTATCGCAAAGCGGATGAGAGAGAAGTTAATAAGAGGTTCAATTGTCCTCATAACTTCTACAAATGGAATTAATTCGCAGTCTCAGATTAGTGCCCATTATGATGCATCGAAAGCTGCTCAGGGGCATATGATGAAGATCCTCGCTGAGTTTTATGCACCGCACGGAATTCGAATAAATGGAGTTGCACCAGGATGGATTGAGACACATTTAAACGACACACTTCCTGCAGATGAACGCACAAGAGAAACTGCAAAAATATGGAGTGGTCGGTTTGCTTCACCTGAAGAAATAGGGACATTTGTGGCATTCATTGCAGGGTCAGGAAGTACATATGTATATGGACAAAATATGATGGTCGATGGTGGATATCGATAAACATAATCGTTTTATGCATACATTTGAGGACTATGCGGATGGCGGAGGTGCTTTATACTTATATGATGAATGAGTATATATCAGTTGGAAAAACAACTCTCCGCTATATGGAAAAGTCCTACCCAATAGCTATTGGTACAAATGGTTTAAATAATCACAAGCAAGAAGGCGACGAGACTACCCCTACGGGAGTGTTTCCGCTGGGACGATTATTTTATCGGGAAGATCGTCTGTCACTGCCACACACTACTCTCTCTGTTATTCCTATACAGCACAACTATGGGTGGTGTGATGATGTCACTTGTGCACAGTACAACACACTCATCGTACTACCCCATAGTGGGAATTATGAACAATTGTACCGTGATGATGAAATTTATGATGTATGTATTGAACTTGGATACAATAATAATCCAGTAGTACAAGGATTGGGGAGTGCTATTTTTATTCATATTGCTCGGGAGGGCCTACCCCCCACTCGAGGATGTGTTGCACTTGCAAAAGAGGACTTACTTGAATTCATTTCCCAAATTAGCCCTACAGATCTAGTTAGAATAGATAGTGAATGTGATGGTAGATAAGTATATACTTTAAACATGGTAAACATTTTTCATAATTTTAATCTCCCTCAAACTTACCTGAGTGTTATTTCTGGCGCAGTTGGCACTACAATGTTTCAACATTCATACTTGGAAGATGATAATCATATTGCGTGTGATATTTTAAATAGTGGGGAACTCTCATGTGCATTTTTTGTTACCTCTATACTTAAAATGTTTGATCTTATCTCAACTCAGCATGCTACTGTTGCAAGTACGCTGAAAGATATGGAGTCTGTGGGTTGGATCCAAATCGATAAACCGAGAATTGGGTCCGTCATATTTTGGGAGCCTCAAATGAATAGTGATGGCACACTCCATGGGCACGTTGGGTTTTGTGTGGGAGATGAAGAAGCTATTTCTAATTCAACCTCTCAACATACTCCACAACGTCACCATATTACATATGGAGAAGAGCATCCAAGAAAAATAATTTCAATACTTTGGCATAAACGGCTTGATCTCGCGCGCTAGGCAGTAGCTTTAATACTGTGCTACGCTTTTCTTATGACACGAAAACAACTCATTGCTAACCTTACCGCCGAATTTCTTCCTATTGCTGTATTTGTATTGATTTCTGAAACAGTTAATTTTGGAGCCGGACTACGTGTACTTATCCTCACTACAGTCATTACTTTTGTTCTCTCAGTTTGGGTGGAGAAAAGACTCCCAAAATTTGGCTTATTTGCATCAGGCACCATACTTTTTTTTGCCTCGCTCTCAATCGGATTTCATAACCCATTTTTTATCATCATCAAAGACACCTTGTATTATTTGGGATTTTCGATCGCTTTGTTTATCGGTCTTATGAGTGGTCATTCTCCATTTCGTTATTTTTTTAAAGATTTTTTGGCAATTACCGATAGAGGGTGGGTCATTATCTCTTCACGATGGGCAGTCTTTTTTCTGTTACTTGCAATTGGAAATGAAGTTGCTCGCCACCTACTTCATCCTGTTGACTGGACTCTCTACAAACTCATTGTCCTTGTTATCACCTGGGTATTTGGTTTCTATCAACTTACTGTTACGCGTCGTGAACGACTTCCAGGGGCATCACCACTCGGTCTCACTGTTTCAAGGGATCACGAAGTAAGTCATTGATGGTCATGAACTTGGTAGCTATTATGATATTTCTGATGAGTTTTTCTTCATGAAAAGCTCATAGAGTTTTGATATTATGAATAATATGAAAGTATTAATTGTTGAAGATGAAGAAAAGCTCGCAATCGGACTCAAGTCAGGGCTTGAACATGAAGGTTTTACTGCTGATTATTTAACTGATGGAGAAAAAGCAGAAACTCGCATTCGTACGTGTCGTGGGGATTATGATGTTATTATCCTTGACCTAATGCTTCCTATTAAAAATGGATTTGAAGTATGCGAAGATGTCAGACGTGCAGGCGTAACGCTACCAATCCTTATTCTTACTGCGCGAGATACAATTGAAGACAAGGTGCTTGCTTTAAATAGTGGCGCAGATGATTATTTAGTAAAACCATTTTCATTTGATGAGCTTGTTGCGCGCCTTCATGCATTATTGCGGAGACCACGCGAGACATTACCAGGTGAACTTCGGGCATATGATCTCACGCTCAATCCAGTGACAAGAGAAGTGTATCGAGGAGATGAACGAATTGATCTTACCTTGAAAGAGTTTGAATTACTGCAATATCTCATGCGCCATCCAAATCATGTCATGGGAAGAGAAGATATTTTTGCGCATATTTGGGATTTTGCAGACACATCTCTTTCAAATGTTATTGATGTCCATATTAAAAACCTTCGCAGAAAGCTAGATGAAAAACATGATAGAAAATTACTGGAAACGGTTCGTGGTATCGGCTATACGCTTAAAGCATAGATTGCTCACAGATCTCTTTGCTTCAGCGCAACTAAAAATTACAGTACTTTACATTTTTGTTGGGGGAATAACTTTCATACTCACAGGGCTCTATGTAGACTATGTAACTCGACAAGCATTTGTAGAATTACTTGGAAAACCAGTTGACTTGAGTGGATATAATGATTTTGCTATATTCTCCCAGCTGATGAGAATTTCTTGGATTATCCGACTTGTCGGTCTCATTATGTTTGTCGGAATTGCGTACTTTCTTTCAGAAGTAACTCTTCGTCCAGCAAAAAAAGCACATTTAGAACAACGAAGGTTCATTGCAAATGTATCTCATGAACTACGAACCCCTCTTTCAGTACTAAAAACAAGTGCAGAAGTTGCCCTTTTGCAGGGCGGAAAACTCACCAGAGAACAAGCAATTGATGTTTTGAAAAGCAACATTGAAGAGGTTGATCGGATGTCAAAAATAATTCAATTTTTCCTTAATTTCTCAACAGCTCAAAATAAGATTGATCGAGTGCAAATGTCTGCGGTAAACCTTTCTCAAATTACATCAAAAGCCATTAATATTTTACAGAAAAGAGCAGTAGAAAAAAATATCACACTCCGCCTGATTGATAAAGGAGCGGCAGTAGTATATGGAAATGTGACAGCTCTTGAGGAAATGCTCCTAAATATTATAAAAAATGCCATCACCTATACGGTAAAAGGTGGGATTGTTGAGGTAACACTCAAGCACTCATTCGATGAAGTATTACTCACTGTGCATGATACGGGTCGAGGAATTCCCTCTGAGGACTTACCTCATATTTTTGAACCTTTTTTTAAAGCATCAAATACTGTAGAAAAAAAAGAAGGAGTCGGGCTAGGTCTCGCAATTGTAAAAGAAATTGCATTAATGCATCGTGCTCACATTGACGTAAAGAGCAAGATTGGAAAAGGTACAACTTTTTCAATACATTTTCGAAAAAGATAGTCATACATCGTTCACACACTCTTCATGCACTCTTGAGATAATTATTGAAGAAAAAAGTTCTTCGCGCTTTATAAAGCAAATAAATTATTTAAATCACATACTTAAGTATGTGATTTCCCAAAGTAAGTCTTGCAATTTAGTCATATAAGTAAATAAGAGTAGGCACTACTCGATGCTACTTTTGGGCTAGTGTATGTGAGCGGTGTTTGTGTTGTATGTAATAGCAATTTATTTCTAGGTACATTCCTAGAACAAAAATACTATGTTTTACAAACGATTGGTTCATTTTGCGCATCGCCAGTCAGAGTTTATCGGTTCACTATGGAGAGAACGTGTGTATGTGAGTAAAGCAGAGCGGTACATGGGTGCGCTTTTCGCAAATTGGTCACTCCCACAACATCCACCATAGTGGTGAACAAAAAACAATCACACTAGATAATGAGTGTGATTGTTTTTTGCTTCTCACTAATATGAAAACATTTCGTAGTGAAGGTTGATATTTTTAAATCCAAGTCCCTTGAGATTTGTCACTGTCGCGTTCATCATTGGTGGTGGACCACAAAGATATACATCTCGCTCAAAAAAGTCAGGAATGAGTCGTACAAGCTTCTCTCGATCAAGAAAACCGCTCTCATATCCTGGAGTAGGGGTTGAGAGGATGTAGTAAATTGGAAATGGGAATTTGCTTTGAAAGAACTCAAATTCTTTGCGAAATGCAATGTCGTCGATTGTGCGTACGGCATAAATCATAATGATATCCTTTGGGTGACGCATCATGTCACCAATCATTGAGCGAATTGGGGTAATACCTATACCACCAGCTATAAAAAGAATTTTCTCGTTTTGCGAAAGCTCTTCGATGAATAGTCCGAGTGGACCGTCAAGGATCACTCTTGTTCCAGGCTTAAGTTCACCGAGACGTTTTGTGTAGTCTCCCAGTGCTTTCATGGTGAAGCGAATATACGTGTCATTGTGCTCAGCAGAAAATGAAAACGGGTGCGTAAACCAGAGACCGCCTTGAAGGAATGTGATGTTTGCATACTGTCCAGATTTGTACTTGAAATTCACGATATTTTTTCCTGTAATATAGACAGAAAATGTATCTTTAGTTTCCATTACTACGTGCTCAACTTTAAAGCCGAATCGAACAGAATTCCAAAGAGGTTTGATGACACGGTAGAGTATGGCAAATGCAAATACTGAAAAGTTGAGTGCGTACCAATAATAAAGATAGGGTTTATCGAGCACTCTACCAGTAATTATTTTTGGAAGGTCACCTGTATTAAGTTCATGAAAAAATACCAGCACCATTCCTAGGTAGGTGAGGAGATGAAGGAAGTACCAGAGTTCATAGCGAAGCTTTTTGCGTACAATCGCATAAGAAATCAGTGCAACATAAATAAATATGGAAGATCCAATAAATGCAAGGAAAACATCTTGCCATGTCGCAAGAAAGCTTGCGAATTGATTCCAGAGAGAAATTTCTCCTGCTATTGCATTTCCAAATGTTAAAAGTAGGGGGTGTGCAACTAATAATACAATTATCCATTCACCAATCAGTCGGTGCAGTCGATTCATTTTATCAAAACCGAATGCTTGCTCTATGAATGTAATGCGTCCAATGAGGAGTAGCTGTATAACAATCGCAAACTGTGTAAATAGTCCCGTTAAACGACCAAGGGCAATATACATGTTTCCTCCTCCTGGGTTAGTAATATAGTAGTGCGAAGAGCTGTTGAACCAGATATAGCATATGACACCAAGATTGATTGCAAACATAAAGAGCCAAAAAGTCCTCGCTCGTGTTCGCGGGTTTTTCAGCCATGTTGGGAGTTCAAAGTAAAATTGCATAGGATTGTATTGTATCAAATTACTCGCTTCATCGTTCTAGATTTTCTGCCATGACGTTGCCTCCTGCTTCAAAATAAAAAACAAGATGTGTGGCATTTTTCTTAACTTCAAATGCCATTTCTTGGCGTACGCTGTCATGTGGAAGTATTGGTCCTCCGAATTGCTCAGTAAGGAGTGGGGCAACTGCCATGTTGTATATATTTCCTTCACTGTCTTTGATATAGAGGGCAAGAGTTGGAATCAGATCACGGGTGGTGCTTGAAAGATTGGTGATAATGATTGTAGGAATAATGAATGTATTTCCTTCGTGAGGCACAAATGGCAGTGCTCCGACTGGGTCTTCGCGTACGCGTTCCACGCGCAGGGACATGATGTCACTTTGTACTTCGGTTCCAAATGGCGCAACTCCTCGCTCCGCTAGACTTTTCTTTATGAGGAAGCCAGTAGTGATGCTCCATGTCAGTGTAACTGCAAGGATACTCACTGCAAGTAAGACAGCAAGTGATACGGTAGGCTGAAAGAACACTGTTAATATTTTTTTATACACAAGTTTTTCCTATTGATAGACTCCAATGTAAGTCGCAGATGTCTGGTTGATGACAATATTTTTAGCGGTAGATGAATGTCGTTGACCACCGATGCTTCCCGTAAAGAATGCTGTCATATTTCCACCACAATAAGGTGTGATGACATTTCCACCAGGGTGCTGTCCTCCCTGAACATATGCGCTAATATTGTATACTTTGTTGTTTGACGTGGTGTAGACCCAGCAATCATTTGCTGAGCTGTGACCAGCTACATCTTGAGCAGAGCACGTGCCCCCACTCCCGCACGTTGAAACTGGGGCAGGTGGCGGAGTGGGGGGTGCTGGTGGAGGAGTTGCAGGTGTCGGCGATGGTGTAGGTGCTGGTGTAGGAGAAGGAGTTACTGGGCTAGGTGCAGGAGAGGGAGATGGTGTTGGATTAGGCGTTGGCGTTGGTGATGGGGTGGGTACTGGAGATGGGGAAGGGGTTGTAATTGCGAGTGTGTCTACTATTGGAGTAGCAGATGGTCCAGCAGAAAGGTTGCCAGCATTATCGTATGCATAAACAGCGTATGTGTGAGTACTTGGATTTGCAACGAGAGCATCTGCATAGAATGTTTCAATTGTTGTACCAAGTAGTTTCTTATCTCGGTATATTTTATATCCTTTCAGTCCGATATTATCCGACGAAGCAAACCACGATAACTGCACTGTTGTCCCATCATAAGTTGCTTCAAGACCCTTCGGGGTTGTTGGCGGAGTTTTATCAGTATTGGTAATAGTGGGGGGTGCCGGTTTTGGTGCAGGTGTCGGAGGAGTCGGAGGGGGAACAACAAGTGGTGCTGGGGGTGGAGTTGGCACAGGGGGAGGAAGAGCCTCAGGTGATACTGAAGTCACATGTGTTGTAGACGGCGGAGTAATATCGACAACTTGAGGTAGTGTTGATGGGTCAATATACGAAATTTTTGCATATTCCCCCGTGCCAAGTAGTGACAAAAAAACCGCTGAAAAAACAACAAATAATGGCATAGAATTTTATTATAGCAATTTTTTGTCACGAAGACTCGCAAGGTAGCAGTGAAGCAGAATATCAACACGCGTTGAAAATGCTATCACTGCACAGTCACTGTAGCAGTGTTGCCGTTGTGGTCTTTTGCTTTAAATGTGCGAGTTCCTGCTGTTGTAAAAGTAACTGTTCTTGATGTACGCTCACTGTCGACCGTCACACTTGCAGGTGGTGCTGGGGTAAACACAGTGATCACCTCACTTGTTCGTGGTGCACTATATACAATAGTAATCGAATCACCAATTTTAAGACTAAGTGAAGCGGGGCTATAATTTCCTGCATTTGTGACAGTTACTGTGTATGTGGTTGGTTGTGCAACAGGAGAGGGAGA
>DALYED010000010.1:0-26269 GCA_031972735.1 Minisyncoccota bacterium
GTTGTAGGTTGACTGGATATTAAGTACTCCATGTACCAATTTCTTTTTTGGAACACGTGAAAGTGACCGAGCTTTCAAACCTTGGTCTACCGATCCACCTGCTTTTTTTACTATTCGTTTCTTACCCATTTTGCGTGCTTACGTTACTAATGTGTGATCGTTAATTACTTCTTCTCAAGTTTTCTACGTCCTGAACCCATGGTCTTGCGAACGTTTCCTCTGACTGTTCTTGAGTTTGTTTTGGTGCGCTGTCCGTTTACTGGAAGACCTTTTGCGTGTCGTGTGCCTCGGTATGCCTTAATATCTTTCAATCGCTTAATGTTTGCTGCTTTCTCGCGCTTGAGATCTCCTTCAATTTTCATTGCTTCAATTGACTTTCTGATCTTTGCTTCTTCTTCTGTTGAAATATCAGCAGGCTTCTTGGTTTCAGGAACTCCTGCCTCTTTGAGGATACCTCGAGCAGTAGAAAAACCGATACCATAAAATACAGTGAGTCCTACCCACAACTGCTTATTATCTGGAACTGTAATACCTAGGATACGCATGATGATAAAATATTAGCCTTGCTTCTGCTTATGGCGTGGGTTCTCGCAGATGACATAAAGATCCCCGCGTCGTCTTACGCTCTTACATTTTGCACAGATCTTTTTTACTGAAGCTTTTACACGCATAAATAATTCACAAAAATAAACAAAATAATACTCTCAGGAGATTTCACTCTCGTGAGGTAGTTGAACATTATAATGTACCTACAGTCTCTTGACAATACGTAGTTTACCACCGTACGGATTGTCTTCGAGTGCCACCTTGTCTCCGACAAGCACTTTAATGCGATGAATGCGCATCTTTCCAGCTAGGTACGCGAGTACCACAGTGCCGTTTTCGATGCTTACACGAAATAACGTGTTGGGAAGCGCTTCGGTAATAACTCCCATGACTAGCGTTTCTTTTTGTTTCTCTTCACTCATTCAATGTGGTGCTATGCATCCTAGCAGATGGCTACTTATAGGTCAAGGAATAAAGCCATTTAATTGGGTATTTCGTTCACCAATTTAATGTCGATTAAATTTTCATCAGACGGGAATGTACTCTTCCAGATTGGTTGAATACTTGCCTTGGCTCGTTCAATGTTTGAATATTGGCTCAAAATAAGGTTAAAATTTGATTTCTGTACACCTTGAAGCTCTTTTTTGATTTTATTTTTATCAATTTGCCAAATCAGTGATGGTGTGCCCGAAAGTGTAAAATCAAGCCTATCAAGTGTGGCAAGTGTGTCCCCTTTTTGTGCAGGTATCACCATGTTGAGTGACTCAATATTTGTCATTTCGATACTCTCGCCGTTGTATGTAGGCACAAGTCCTTTGGTCACTGCTTTTGTGAGCGCATCTCGATCAAAAATAATCATATAAATTGTTCCTGACTCGACTACTACAGCTTTGTCACCACTACTGGCTTCGGTGGTAG
This sequence comes from Minisyncoccota bacterium, assembly GCA_031972735.1. Lineage (GTDB taxonomy): Bacteria > Patescibacteriota > Minisyncoccia > Phycocordibacterales > UBA6899 > MHLP01. Next base: position 1,465 of record DALYED010000010.1, read on the forward strand.
AAAGCTTTGGGTCATCAAGACTCAAGACAATTCCTTGGTCATATGCAATTTGATTCGGCGCGAGGTCTGATCTCGCTTTTGATCTGAGTTTTGTCTCGAGCGAGACGCGTAGATCTTCACCAGCTTGTTTGAGCTCTTGATCAGAGACACTCTTGACTGTACCAGATGCACCTCCAGTCATTGGTCCATTTGAACGTCCATATACTTTCTTTGACTGCGGAGTATTCTTCAGTCCTGGAATAGAAAAATCAGTTGGTACAGTATTGAAATCAGGTCCTGCTTCATCGCCATACGCCACTACCTCAAGAGACCCTGGTACAGTTTTTCCATTTTTAATTGTTGCCTTCGGAATGTTTACGGAATCATTAATTCGATAGATTTTTCCAGCAGTACTTTCAAATCGAGTATTTTTGATGAGTCGTTGTGGTGCTGTTTGTTCATTGTAGACAATAATTTTTCCACTCGCCTTTGCTGTGACTGTTTTTGTTCCTGTCGCGCTTACTTCTCGCTTGTCATCAAGAGTAATTTTCATGACTGAAAATCCAAGCTCAGTATCACTTGGGTTTTTCACGGCTGTAAAAGTTTCCCCTTGTGGAATCGGTAACGTGTCATGTTTTGGAATGAGTAGTACTGTTGCCCCAGCAAAATGGTTCATAAGAAGAACTCCTCCGACAAGTAATACTATTGGAATGAGTATCCATGGTACCCACCCTCCTAGCTTATCTGTAACATGTGATCGTTCGGGGAACTTCCATACTGGGCTTGCATTTGGCGTTCGCTCTTCTACTCCAGATACAGAATTATATGGGTAACTTCCACTATTTATCTCAGTAAGTGGTTTACTCGTATCTTCTTGGATTGAAGGACTATTTCTCTCATCATTGTGGTAGAGGTTTTCAATGATGAGCGATTGAGGGCGCTCAATAATTTCATCATGAATCTCTGGTTCAGCTTGTTCTATAAGTTGTTGCTCATGATGGAGTGCATGAGAGACGGTTGCTTTGATGGGATGGTCTTCGTGGTGTGTGTCCGTAATTTCTGAATGTACTGAAGCGGAATTTTTTACAGTCGTACCACTCTCAACTGTCTTTGTTGTGCGTTTTTTATTTGAAGGAATGATGTCTTGGATCAAGTATTTTGCCATACAGCTATTGTATCGTAAGTTAATGAAATCTTAAAAGAGTTATTTGTGACTACTTGGGGATTTTTGAAAATTTATTTGCAAACATTGCTTCAATTGCAAGAAATGGATCTTGGAAGTCTGGCTCTAGTACTTGAACAAACTTGCTTAAAAATGAATTTCCTAGTGATCTGACTATAAACGTTCCTTCTTCTTTTGAAAATTTTGCAAAATTTGTTTCCTTGATCGCTTCTTCAAACCATTTCATCACGTCATCATCTGCTGTATAAAAAATTGTACGAGGGATAGGAAATTCTGTTGAGAATTGTGAAATTGCATCTTCAAAAAAAACGAGCCACTCTTTTGCTGCGGTGCTCAGTATTTTCTCTACTTGCTCGCGATGTTCATAATTTGACTTGTTTTCAAGATAGAGTTTGAGCTCTGTTTGAGCGGCGGCTGGTGCGGTTTTCATCCCAGCGACTAGTGCACGAATGAGCATATTTTTCCCTGCTGGAAACGAAATCGACTCCAAGAGAACATTGTCTTTTGCGAGCGATATGTCAGTAACTTCTCCTGATATATCCATGAAAAGAAACGCACTTTCTTCAGTAAATATATCTCGAATTGAATCAAACGCTGTGAATGAAAATGATGAAAAGTGTGCATCTGGTACATGCCAAAATTTCTTGATCGATTCATTGATCGAACGGTGTATATTGGCGGGTATCATGCTGATATAGAGTGCCACTTCTAGCTTCGTCGTTCTCTTTTTAAAAGGGTCACGCACTTCGTAGCCATTAAGCTTTACTTGGATACTCTTTGCTTCCATTATTTCTGGTGGTATGTCATCAGTTTTTGATTTGTTGAAGAGTTTTGATTCTCTGAAAAGTTCAATTTCTTTTTGGACAAGCTTGCTTAGTCCTTTTTCTGTGACAGTAAATGGTTCAGGTTGATTGTAGTGCACGAGGCGAGTTTGAGATGCATACCAAGGAGAAGCAAGGATGCAGAAAGCTTGATCGACACGGACACTCCCCCCGGATTTTTTCATTACTTCAAACATTTCTTCAAGCGTCTTGATCATTGCCCCAAGAAAGCGTTCAAAGTTCAGCTTTTCTTGGAATGGTATCGTTTTTCGTATGGAAAAAATTATCTCAGGATTTTTTGTGGGGTCTATGCTCACAAAAGCGCCACCTATTGAAGCGGAACCAATATCAAACACAATTATAAAGTGCTGCCCATTTTTGGGCGTACGTGAAAACAAACCCATATGATTAAGTATATCAATATTCTGAGAAGTCCTCAAAGAAAAGGTGTGCAAAGAAGTACACCTCATGATGTTTTATTGCAGTAAATGTCCCAGTATTGAAATCTAGACACCTATTTTCTCCAATTCGTCAGAGTTTTGTATCGTGCTTATTCAAGAACCGCTTTTATGCGACGCACTCCCTGTGCTACTGCTTCTTCCTTTAAGATGCGAAACCGCGATAATTCTCCAGTATGAGTGACATGTGGACCACCACAGAATTCTATTGAAAAGCGCTCTTCAAATTGTGGATTTTCTGGAGTTGCACTTTTGGGTCCAACTGAATAAACAGAAACACGTTCTGGGTATTTAGCTCCAAATTCATGTTCTGCGCCAAGTTTTTCTGCTTCACCACTGCTCATTTCTGTCCGAAGTACAGGTAAATCTTCGAGAATTTTTTGATTCACCAAATCCTCTACAGCTTTTTTCTGTTCGTCGGTCATTTTTTGTCCATATGCAAAATCAATACGCAGTCGTTCTTGAGTGATATTGGAGCCACGCTGATGGACATCTTCTCCGAGTGTAATTTGCAGTGCGCGCAAAAGAAGGTGGTGGGCAGTATGGAGACGTACAGTTTTTTCAGAATGATCCGCAAGACCGCCTTTGAATTTTTGTTCAGATCCAGAACGTGAAAGATCTTGATGTTTTTTCATCTCTTCTCTGTACCCTGCCTCATCGACAGTAATTCCACGTTCTTTTGCAAGCTCAACGGTAATTTCAAATGGAAAACCAAATGTCTGGTAAAGGACTCCTGCGTCAATACCAGAAATGTTTCCCATTAGCGCAAGTCGTTCAAATTCTTTAATTCCATGTGCAAGGGTTTTTCTGAACTTTTCTTCTTCATCTGCAATTTCTTTCTTGATTTGTACAAGATTTGCCTCAATGTTGTCGTACACACCCTTGTAATTTACAGCTACTTGATCGATTAGCGGGGTAAAGCCAGATGTAAGACCAAGTATATCTGCGTAACGCACTGCACGTCGTAGTAATCTTCGTAAAATGTACCCTTGATCTGTGTTAGATGGAGTAACCCCATCTGCTATAAGCATGACAGAAGTACGAATATGATCTGCAACAATACGCGCTGCACGTTCATCGTATGCTGATGCGTCACTTCTGAGTATATCCATCATGTCACTAAACATGTCAGTTGCAAAAATATTGTCTTTACCTTGAGCAACCATTGTTACTCGTTCAAGTCCGCTTCCTGTGTCAACATTCTGCTTACTAAGTTTTCCTACGACCTTGCCCCCCTCTTTGAGGTATTCCATAAACACATCATTCCATATTTCGACAACATGCTGTTTGTCATCAGCCGCCATATATTCTGTAAGGGTCATTCCTTTATTGAGTACACCAGTGACATCATAGAACATTTCAGTATCTGGGCCACAAGGACCATTTTCTCCAGCGCTCCACCAATTGGGTTCTTTACCAGATGGTGTAGTGGTCATGTAGTAGATTCTTTCCCCTGCTACATTTGCGTCCTCAAAAATTTTTTTCCAGATTGCATACGCCTCTTCATCCTTTGGCGCATCATGATTTCCACCAAATACGGTTACATAGAGTCGTGATGGATCAAGACCAAGCCCTTCATCTTTTGATGTGAGAAATTCATAGCTCCAGTTGATTGCCTCCTTTTTGAAATAATCTCCAAGTGACCAATTCCCAAGCATTTCAAAAAACGTATCATGGGTGTTGTCACCTACTTCTTCAATATCTTGTGTGCGTACGCATTTTTGTGAATCTGCAAGACGGACTCCTTCCGGATGAGCAGTTCCCAAGAGATAAGGCACAAGGGGCTGCATCCCTGCAGTATTAAAAAGCACTGTTGGGTCGTTAAGTGGAACAAGTGATGCACTTGGAATAATTGCATGACCGTGTTTCTTGAAGAATGTTAGGAAACGAGACCGTATTTCTCTGGATGTAAGCATGATTTTTGCATTATAGCGGGGAGATGCTCACCCTGCAATTTTTGGTGACTATTCTCGTATGAGCTCGGGCTCATCCCCATCGAGTCGAATGATTGTAGACGGTTTGCCATTGAGCTCACCACCATCAATATAGAAGTCTACGCTGTCACCAAATACCCGACGCGCTTCCTCGGTTGTAGTGGCTGGAGGCCTGCCTTCTTTATTCGCACTAGGTGCGACAAGTGGACCTGTGATACTCAACATGTCGATAAGCTCCTGGTTATCAGGAAGTCGAAATGCAATTGTGTCAGTTCCACATGAAAGGTACTCAAACTCTTCATCAATAACAGGAAGAATGATGCTATATGGACCTGGCCAGTACTGTTCAAGTGTGATGCGTAATTCATCAGAGAGCACTACACCAAAGCGTTCGATATCTTCTATTTGAGCAATAAGTACAATGAGCGGCTTTGCTCCATCTCGCTCCTTTACTGCATAAATACGCTCAACTGAATCGCTCGAAAAAGCACTCCCCACTATTCCGTAAAGTGTGTCGGTGGGTAGCACTCCAATACCACCTCCCGTAATAATTTCAATAGCGCTTTCACTATCCATAGTTATGAATTATCAGGTGTAATAGTCGATCCAATGTCTGTATGAAGTGCACGAGTGATATCTGGTATGCCAACAACTTTTATCGTTAGCCCATGTTCTTTGGCAAGCGCTATTGCAGATTGATCTGCCGCTTTCAGGTTTTTATCGAGTACTTCTTTTGCAGAAATAGTAGTGATTTTCGTTGCAGACTTATCCTTTTTTGGGTCGGCAGTGTAGAGTCCGTCGATTCCATTTTTTGCCATGACAAGCATGTCTGCCTTCATTTCAAGAGCTCGTTGAACTGCGGTTGAGTCGGTTGTGAAATATGGTGCACCAAGTCCTGCAGCAAAAATAACAATCCTCCCTTTGTCCATGTGCCGTAGTACTCGTTTTGGTGCATATAATTCACAGATTTGGAGCATTGTAAGCGCTGAAGAGACACGTGTTTCCATGCCTTTCATTTCAAAATAATCACGAAGTACAAGTGCATTCTGCACCGTTGCGAGCATGCCAATATAGTCACCTGTTGCTCTGTCGATATTAAGTTTCTCAGTGAGTTCTTGTCCTCGAAAAAGATTTCCTCCCCCCACGACGAGTGCAACTTGGTGTCCTTCTTGCTGAAGTGTTTTTATGTCCTCAGCAATATGTTTCAAAGTTTGCTCATCATACTGCTGGCCTAGGTCAGGTGTGTCTCCACGCAGACTTTCCCCAGAGAGCTTGATTATGATTCTCATGTTTCTATTATAGCACAGACGCACATCGGTCTTATTTTTAATATAGGGATATTCCCGTTCGTTCCATCATTCGGTATACCGATGAACGCCAAGAAGAATTATCTGAAAATTCGCTATAGTCTACTGTGTAGTTACCCCCGTTGTTTGTCCATAGTGTATCAAAATACGAAACTGCATTATTGTACGCAGTAAAATTCCCAACCGCTTCAATAAATAATTCTGACTCAATATTGTAACCCTCTAAGTCTCGTTTTGAAAGATCAGCGCTACCAGTTAAGAGAAATGAAGATGAAGCAGTTTTACCAATAATAACCCTTGCCCCACAAGGAAGTGAGCGAGCGTCACACCACCTTACTGTAATGCCATCAAATGACTTGCTTCGGAGCTCTTTTGCAGCGGGTCGATTCGGCATGCCATAGAGCTGGTGCCCAAGATATGAAATATTGGGGTCGATGATTATTCGAACAGCAGCTCCTCGATTGGCAGCAGCTGCTAGTTCAGAAATAATGTTTCTACTACTCAAAAATTGAGCAACGATATCTATCTTGTCTCCACGTTTGAGACTACGCAAGAGCACAATGATCTTGTCTTCAAGGTGTGAGATACTCAAAAGTGACACTGCTAATTCACCAGACTCATCTTTTGTTACAAGGTTGCCAAATGAAGGAAGTCCAGCATTTGAAATTGATGCAATTGCTGTTTGTTTCTGAAATATGTCTGACCATAACTTGTCTTCAACAATGACAGCTACTTTTCCTGTGGCGCCAACGCCTTCTGATAAGTTTTGCGAAGCAACAATCGATTGTATTTTTGATTTTGCTGTGTCTGCAATCAGTGTGTGTGATTCATTGGATTTACCGTTGTAAAACGCAAGCCAGCTTCGTAGCGGAACTTTCACATCTGCAACATTTCTTGGGTCAGTTAGCCAGGGTTTTGTGGGTGAATTACCCCACCAAGATACAAAAGGTCTCCAGAATGAAGAATACAATAAATTTGCATCAGGCATTGTACTCAATTCAGTGGTAATAACGAGTGTTCCATGTTTTCTCGCATCTTCAATAGATTGAGAAATAATTCCTCCATTTCTTGTGGTTGCGGGGTCAGTGATCAGTGCGATGGCAACATGTTTGTCTGACTCGTGTTTTTGCGAGAGGAGCGTGGTGAGAGTTGTCGTTCCATGCTCTGGTATGTACTCTTCACCAACAATAATTATTTTTTCTGCTTGGTTGATGAGGTTTTGATAGGCTTGGGTAATAGTATTTGCCTCTGAGACTATCCCCGACTTACTTGTCTTTTGTATGTCATAAATGAAATGTACACTTTTGTCAGGAACAGTCTGAACAATGCTTTGTTTTAAGAATTCGTCAGGTAGTGGCCTCCACCATTGATATGCAAATGTAAATACATAAATGACGAGTAGTAATTTAAAAAATTTTCCAAGTAACTGCGTCATATGTCTTTACATTATAATGTCATACACACACTTTTGCACGAACAAGGATATGTATTCTACAGGACTAAGTTCTTTAAGTGTGATCTGAATTCATCGCCTATATCATCACGAACAAGAGCGTACTCAATCATTGCCTTGAGGTAATTAAGTGGATCCCCTGTCGTGAGCCATTGTCCATCTGCTACTTCTTCAACCATAAATTTTCCTCCTGATTTAATATACTGACTTATGGCATCGGTGACCCATAACTCACCTCCTTTCCCAAGTGCAGTTTTTGAAAGAATTTTTACGATTTCAGGAGTCAGGATCATTCTTCCAAATTGAGCAAGTTGGGAAGGAGCACTGTCAATCGTCGGCTTCTCGATCACATCTTCCATTTCACGAGTTCCTTCACGGAGTTTTACAATCCCATAACGATGAACAAGTTCTTTCTCAACTTTCTGCACCCCAATCACTGGCTCGCCATGTGTTTCGTAGTTTTGTATAAGTTGTTTTGTAAATGGTTTTTTCGAAAGCACTAAATCATCTCCCCAAGCAAATACAAATGGTTCGTCCTTGATCAAATTTGCTACAGAGAGAATTGGGGTACCGTTACCATATGGACCCTTTTGTCGTACATATATAAAATTTGCCATCGAGGAGATCCTCTGAACTTCTTTAAGGAGTTTCATTTTCCCCGTAGCTTCGAGTGAGTGCTCAAGTTCAAATGAACGATCAAAATGATCTTCAAGTGTCTTTTTGTCCCACTTGGTAACTAAGATAATATCCTGTATTCCCGATGCAACGAGTTCTTCTACTACGTATTGAATAATGGGCTTATCAACGATGGGGAGCATTTCCTTTGGCTGTGCTTTTGTGGCAGGGAGAAAGCGCGTACCACTTCCCGCTACGGCAATAACTGCTTTTGTTACCCTAGTCTTCATGTCGATGAGGCTTTTTTTCTTCAATAAGACCATCCTCACTTCGAGATGTTTTTATAAAACGCTCTTCAATGTACCAGAGTGCTTCAAAGATAAATAGCGTCAAAAATGTAACATATGATGCTATGGTGTACATTCCATATGCGCAGGCAACACCAACTGCGGCAACAACCCACAATCCAGCTGCAGTTGTGAGACCAGTGAGCTCATTACGTTGCACAAAAATCACACCAGCACCTAAAAACCCGATACCAACAACAACCTGTGAAGCTACTCGCAGGGGGTCAAATGTAAATGATTCAGCGAATTTTACTGCGACCACACCTGAAATCGTGATAAAAAGACATGCTCCAAGCGAGACAAGTGCGTAGGTTCTCATACCTGCCCTCTTCCCTACTCGTGAACGTTCAGCACCAATAAGGACACCAAGTAATACGGCAAAAGTAAGTCGTACTATTAATTCAAAATCAGAAACAGCAAATAATTCCATGTTTTCTAGTATACCTTGAGGAATAGAGAAATACAGTAAAGATCTACACAGCTATTCGATGGGGCAAAGTTGGTTCCCTTCAGTGACGATATCTGCGATGTGTGATTTATTCATCCCCATTTTTGTAAGTATCGATGTGTCTTTAACAATATCACGACAGAGCACTACTCCTGTTTGGAGTAATTCTTTTTTGTGGTTGTCAGATAATGTAGTGAGACAAGTGAGAGGATGAGATTGTGTACGTTGCACAAGGTCTTGTAGAGTGTGACCTTTTGGATAGTTCCATCCTGTGAGTGCAAGTCCAGCGCAATTTGCGTATTGAATTGCTTGGCTTGTAAAACTTGTATTCGTGATGAGCCAAGCTTTATTAAAGGTATTATTTTTTTGAGCAGAATGGTCAAATCTTTTTTTGATATCTTCAAATCGTGCATGAACATAGAGGGCAACTTTAACATCAGATTTTGTGTCGGGTGAATTGTGATATTTTGCCTCCACCATAATGCGTTCACCACTTTTCTCGGCAACAACATCAACCTCATGCTCCACACACTCTCCTTGGACAATTACACCAGTTGAAGTGGTGTAACCTTCCGCACGAAGCATTTCAGCAATAAATTTTTCGAATGGAAAACCAGATGGACCTAATTGCATTAAGGCACGCTTCAAACTGTATTCTGCTGCAACTGGTGGATTCTTCCGCTTGAGGAGCTCAAATGCATGATTATATATATCAGTTGTTCGCATCCCATCTTTGAGATCCTGCTTGATGTGGTCAACAATATCTCGTGTCAGTGTTTGGTCGGCGCGTGCTGTGCGGAGTGAATAAATCAATTTGGACTCATCAAATTGCTCTTTCTCACCAGATGCTTTGATAATGTATATCGGATCCTTGTCCATGTTGATTATTTTTCTATCTTATTGAAATATGTGCCAGTGCTAGCCTGCCACTCTGATCGAGTCACTTCAATTGGTAATATTTCATTGTTCAAAGTGGCAGTTATTGTCGCATTCACAATACCATCAGCTAGTACTTGAAATGGGTAGTTGGTTGGGAGTTGTGCGCAGAGTGTTTTGTCGAGCATTTTATCTGATGCAGTAAATACGAGAGTGATCGCTTCTGGATTATTTACATCATGAATTGCCTGAGTATCAAGATTATAACATGAGTGTGGGAGGCGTATTTGACCACTCAGTCGATGTTCTCCATCTTTAAACGCATCATTGATTGCAACAGATCTCGAGGTGTCATTTGTTGGTGCATGCGTTGGTGTCGTGCTCGTTCGATTTAAAGATACATAAAAGTAACCCATGATTCCAAGCGATATGATGATTACTGCAACATAAACCCATTTCATATATAACTATGTTATTGCGGTGAGCTTTACTGTAAAAATAAGCGTTGCTTTTGGAGGAATTACTCCTGGGTAACCATCTTCTCCGTACGCAAGTTGATGTGGAATAGTGAGTTTGCGTGTCTCACCGACTGCCATTCCTTCAACTCCAATTTCCCATCCTTTAATCACTTGTCCGCCACCAAGTTTAAATACAAATGGCTCCCCTCGAGGAATGCTTGAATCAAATACCGTACCATCGGTAAGTTCACCTGTATAGTCCACAGCAACGCTATCGCCTTGCTTTGCTATTGCACCACTACCTTTTTCTGTTACTTCAATTTTCATTTGTTCATCATTCATAAGGTCCTGTTCTTAAGATAATTATATGTAGTATATCCTAGTGAGTGTTGCTGTGCTACTGGGATACATGCTCAGTAATGACTCCACCGCCAAGACAAATGTTGTCACGATAAAATACCGCAGACTGGCCAAGGGCAATAGCTTCAATTGGTGTATCAAGTGTAACTCGTAGAAATTTCCCAAATGGAACAACTGTCGCGCTGTGGAGGTCGCCTCGATAACGTATGCGCACCATACACTTTTGCGTAAGGGTAGGAATTGGGTCACATTGATAGTCGGTGACCCAAAATGTGTCGGTGTTGCCATTTGTTTTACTTGGATCTCGCTCTGTGACCGTCAGTGTGTTTGCAGTAAGATTTTTTGAAATGACAAAGTATGGAAGATCATTTGGGGTATGCTTTATGGTTGAAAATCCATGTCGTTGTCCAATTGTGTAGAGCAGTGCACCATCATGATTTCCGATAATTTGACCGAGCTCATTAAGTACGTCCCCCTTCTTTGTGTGGAGAAAATGTTTAAGAAAATCTTCCATATTAACTCTCCCCATAAAACAGAGCCCTTGGCTATCCTTTTTTTCTGCATTTGGAAGTCCTGCCTCAATAGCAATTTTTCTCACCTCAGATTTTATCAGGTGGCCGATTGGAAACATCACAAATGGAAGCTCATTACTTCCAAGTGTCCAAAGAAAATAGGTCTGGTCCTTCTCTGCGTCTATGCTTTTGCTCAGCGCTGGCTTTCCCCCAATCATTTCAATTTGCGCATAATGTCCTGTTGCGATTGCATCTGCTCCATGTTTTCTTGCAAATGAAAGAAATGCACCAAACTTTACATGCTTATTGCACATAACGTCAGGATTCGGAATGAGACCTTTCCCATATTCTCTGATCATGTAGTCAACAACCTCCTCTTTATATTCCTTCTCAAGGTCAAGGGTAATAAAAGGAATACCAATATGAGCAGCAGCGCGCATGGCTTCTCGTCGTTCCTCTCGCCATGTGCATGGCAAAAAATCAGCCTGCCAGACTTTTATGAAAACCCCAGTTACTTCATAACCTTGCTTTTTGAGCAATAGTGCGGAAACTGAAGAATCAACTCCACCCGAGAGTCCAACAAACACCTTACGAGGATGACTATTCATTAGGCGAATGTATCATGCAAGCGAATTGCTTTCAAGCCTCAATCACACTTGCTTAACAAGGCGTGATGCAAGTTCGTCAGTATCTCCAGCGCCAATCACGAGAATGACATCAAAATTTTCGATATGTGCTCTTATCATTTGTTCGGCAACATCGAGATCCTCAGCAAATTCGATTGATGCATCTTGGTCACGTTCTTTTATTTTGGCAATAATATCTCTTGAGCTCACCAATGTGGCATCTTCGCGTCCTGCCACATCAAATATTTCCACAAGAATCATTTCAGGGATCAGAGCAATCGTTTCAACAAATTCATGAAAAAGCTTAATCGTGCGCTCGCGGTGGTGTGGTCGAAACACAGTAAGAATTCTTTTGTCTTTATATCGACTACGCGCAGCGCGCGAAACTGCACCAAGTGCAGTGGGATGATGTGCATAGTCTGAAACAACGATTGCATTACCGATATGACCTATTGTTTCAAATCTTCTTCCTACACCAATAAAGTCATTGAATACCTTCTGAATCACCCCCGTATCTCCACTATAGGAAAGATAAGTCGCAACAGCTGCAAGTATGTTATACAAGTTGTATATACCTGGTAGAACGGTGTGAAATGTACCAATGCCTGTCCCCTTCCATGTGAGTTCAAATGTTTGACCATTTTCAGATTCTGCTACATTTGTAGCATAAAGATCTGAGCCATGACCTATTCCATAGCGTACAGTAATTCCATCAAATGATTGTGTGACATCCCGAATATTCGCATCGTCACTGTTAATGACGAGCAGGTCCTCTTGTCGAAGTTTACTGATATATTCATGAAATGCGTGTTTCACATCTGCGAGGTCATGATAATAGTCAGGATGATCAAGCTCGATATTGGTGAGCACAATAGTCTGTGGCGCAAGAGTAAGCATGTTGCGACGATACTCACATGCTTCGATGATAAAAATATCACCTTGTCCTCGCAATAGGTTTCTCTCTTTCCATCCTGGTACTTCAGCACCTACTATAACTGAAGGGTGAAGTGACCCAGCCTCAAAGAGTTTGCCCAGGAGTGCTGTTGTCGTGGATTTTCCGTGAGTACCTGAGACTGCAATTGTATTGAATGTTTGCGTAACATATGCGAGTGCCTCAGGATAACTCATTTCTCTTATTCCATTTTTTTGTCCCGCAATACGTTCAGGGTTTGTATTTGGAACTGCAGGTGAATAGACAATTAGGTCGGCATCCGCAGGAACATGTGCTTCTGCGTGAGTATCAAAGTAGTCTCCTTGAGGGAGAGATGCAATGGGGGGAAGATGAACATCTGAACCTGAAACACGAATTCCATAGCTCGCAAATAATCTCAAGATCGCTGAGACGCCTATCCCACCTATCCCAATAAAGTGAACTTTTTTTAATTCTGAATATTTCATGACGCAATATTAACGTAAATACTTCTCTTTGTTCAACTTGTGCTCAGCAAATGTTTTTGAGTAATGCATTTCTCCACTCTTATCTGAGAGATAGTAGAGGTAGGACGTCTCACTAGGATACAGTGCAGCATCAATCGCATCGATACCGGGGTTGTTGATGGGCGTAGGGGGAAGTCCAGAATTTCGGTACGTATTATATGGCGAAGAAGTGGCAAGATCACTCTGGGTTAGCTCCAATGAGCCTTTCCTCATAATATATGCAAATGGCGCATCCACACCTAGTCGCATACCATGATTCATTCGACTCCAGAGGATGCCTGAGACAATTCTTCGGTCGTCATGAGTAACTGCTTCCCCTTCTATGATTGATGCCATAATGACAACATCTGACCAGGATTTATTTGAGTTGTGAGACTCTAGCTCCAGTTGTGCTGTTTTTTTATCAAAAGTATCACGTAGTGTTTGGTATACTTTGCCACTTGTTGCCGTACTCAAGAATAAATATGTATCAGGAAAAAGGTATCCTTCTTGTCCGGTAGAGAGCGTTAAAAAATCATTCATATCAAATCCAGATATGTTTTTTTCAAGAATCACTGACATCTCTTTAATATTTAGCCCTTCAGGAAGTGTGACTTTAATTGTTTCAATTCCTCGTTTTCCGTATGCAAGCCTATTGGCAACAGTAAATACATTTTCTGGGGTATTAAAAAGATATGTTCCAAGTAGTATCTGCTTCTCCTTCCCTGAATTTGTCACAAGTAGTGAGAATAATAACGGTGATTTGATAATATTATGTAATTTGAGTTGTGTTGCAATGGATGAGAGAGATGCACCTTCGGGAATCTCAACGAGAGTTCCAGAAATAAACGAGGAACTTGGCATGGTTTGTGAGTATCCGTATGAGAAAAATAACATAACTACAAGTAGTAATATGTAAGGGAATACACGCACCTCCTTCTTTTGTGTAGATGTACTTTGTACTCTTTCATCTCGAGTGAGATCTATGGGCTTGATTTCATCACGCATTATAATGGGAGGTTTGCTGGTGGCTCACCCTTGCGTGACTCAATGCGAGAAAATGTCGGGGTTTCAGAAACTCCACCTGGGAAATGAAAAATTGTTGCGAGCTCTTCAGTGTTAAGTACAAATGGTTTTGACTTATGAGGTGAGTAAAAATAAGAACGGCGAACATAGCCATCATAAAGCGCATCTTTGCGCTTATTCACGCGATGGTCTTTGTAGTCTTGCCATGGATAATCAAAGAAAAGTCCATTTGCTTTAAATCCATTCAAGTCGTGTGAGCTAAATGCTTGAAAAATACTACGAAGAGTTGTGAATGCGGAGCTATCATTATGTTCTTTCCGTGCGAGATAAATACCTCGAATGCCACAATCAAAACCAGGCTTTGAAATGGAGCGTTCAATGGCACTAATTGCATCACTGTCTTTTTTGGTGAGCTTTGTTCCATCACCCGCCTTTGATTGGATTTCTTTGACGAGATTTTTCCCTTCTTGTTTCCAATCATGCATGCCAAGCCATTTCCCTGCGGTCGGGTAGCGCTCGTTGTTTGTTTGGATCATGATCTGTATCCATACATATTGATGCCTTCCTATGCTCCCCAAAAACTCAATAATATTTGAGATTGGATCGCTCTTCATCTCCTCTTTTGTCAGTGTTGAGTCAAGTTTATAATCGACATATGTTTTGATTGGGTAAGGGTCCGGCTTAGTAAGCGTGAATGTGCAACCGTTGATTGCCCACTCATCTTTTTCATGCGCATAAGGAGCAAGTGATACATAATCTGGGACTTCATGAATCTCTGTATCAGGGTATTGCGCATAGATATGAGTCTCAATACCCTTTTTAAATTTTGAAGGAGTACGTATAAAAAATTTTACACTTCCTTCTAGTGAAACCATTTCGAGTGAGAACCAAGGTTTGACCTGTCCTTTCCACCATCGGTCATACCATGTCCCCTTGCTACCTTGTTGAAATGCGTGCATGACAAGTTCCATTGCAAGTGGTGTTTTGTCGACGATACGGGGTACACGTACTTCAAGCATGATAAATTCAAAGTTTTTGCGTATATATTCCATCTGACGATACTCAAGCCAGTATCGCGCAGCAATAATAACTAAAAGTATTGGTGCCCAAATGAAAGCAGTATAAGAAAGTACAGCGTAGATAATTTCAAAAATACGGAATACGGGGCTGTTTAAAATGCTTTGGAATTGATCAAACATAAGTTTAGTATATCGCAGGAATTACGATTTCGCGAGACGGTTTGATTGTGCATACAAAAGACCGCATGTAGTGCGGTCTTTTGTATGCTATGCGAGATTGTATTTACTGTCTTTGCCTTTTTTGAAATACTTCGGATTTTGGAGATTTACGAGAATCGTATTTGGTTTTACGTAGCGTTCACGCATTACTCGCTCTATGACGTCATCTTTTGTAAGTGGACCATGCTTCTTAATTATCTCACTGATAACATCACGCACAACGCCTGTTGAATATCCCCACTCTGAGAGTGCATAGAGTCCACGGCCTACAAGCACAAAGCGTTTATCTTTAATGAGTTCATTGTGTGTAGTTGCAATGTGCGCTTTCTTGTCAAAGTGAGCTCCGATGGCTTTCGCTACTTCAGTGAAGTGCATTGGAGAACCATGTTTACGAAGTACAAGGAATGCATAGTCACGCACACCACGCGCTGACACATTAGGTGAGTGAGCTACGCCCCATTCACCGAGTGGGTTCTTTCCAATTTTCTTTGAAAGTGAAAGCCAGCGTTTCAGTATTTCGTCATTTTTATAGTCCTCCGAAACCTCCTTGAGATGAGTGAGGAACATTTCAACCATTTTAGACTCTTCGATGAGTTGGTCGTCTGCGAGCGATGCATAGAGTTTGCGCAATGAATCATGTACTTGGTCGCTAGTTTCCTTATCAACACTCCAGCGATGTTCAAAATCATCGTCTTCTTTGTGTTTAGTAAAGAAGTCTCCAAGTACGAGTAAAAAGTGTACATGGTTTTGAGTGCTCTTATCTTCGGAAATGTCGTTGAGAAAAGACTGCTCAGGAACCAATGCACCAACTGCAGTCATAACATTTTTAAGCTCATCAAATACTGCAGCTTGAGATTTAAATTCATCTGACTTGCGAATTGTGGTAAGTGCAAAGTTTTCAATCTGACGGACGCGTTCTCTGGTGATGCTATAGCTCTCTCCAATAGATTCAAGTGTCATTTTTTTTACTTCACTTCCGAGTCCGTAGCGCTTGGTGATCACATCAGCAGCACGGCGTGGAAGTACCGACAAAAAAATCTTTGTTACTTGCTTTGGCTTGAATGCGATGGTGTCAGTACTCATGAATGAATTAGGAAATGATAACTCCTTCTCTGCACGGTTATGCGTAAGTGGAAGTCATGGATAATATTTGCACGGTATTGATACCCTGTAGCGGTATGCCAGTTGCGACATTACTGCAATTACAGATTAAGACTTTCCCCAATACACGGATGTTTATAGTTCTAGCACTACTACAAAAATTGTCAATCCCTGTTTTTTGTCTCAACTTTGCTTTAAATACATTGATAAATATAGCTATTTTAGCTACACACAAATTATGACACAAATTGTCATGTTGAATATTTCATAGAAACCACATCTTTGCGATAAATTATCTGAAAAATATTTTTTTTAAACTAGTTTGTCGGAATGACAATATTCAATATCTTACCTTTTATGTAGATAACTTTGAGGGGTACTTTACCATCAAGCCATTTTTGAATAATCGGACTCGCAAATGCGATAGAGGTAATCTGTTCTTCGCTGGCATCGCGAGTAACTTCAATTGTATAGCGTAGTTTTCCATTTACTTGGATTGCAATGGTAACTTGCGCTGAGAGTGATTTTGCATTGTCGAATTGTGGCCATGTTGTGCTGTAGAGTTCGGTGTCATTGCCGAGTGACTCCCACAGTTCTTGTGTGACATGTGGAGCGAATGGTGCAAGGAGTTGAAGCAGTATTTCGTAAACATGCTGTGGTACTGATTGAATTTTTTCAAGTTGATTCAGGAATATCATCATCTGTGATATTGCAGTATTAAAACTGAAAGATTCAATATCAAGTCCTACCTTCTTGATAGTTTGATGCATCAGTACTTCGGTGTCACCTTGCAGTATAGCTGTGGCATGTACCGATTCTCTGAGACGCCAAATTCGTTCAATCATTCTGCGTGTTCCCATCATATTGTCTGTTGACCATGCAATAGATTGATCAAATGGTCCCATAAACATTTCATATAATCGCAAAGAGTCTGCACCAAATGTTTCAACAATATCATCTGGGTTTATGACGTTACCATAGCGTTTTGACATTTTTCTTCCATCCGCAGCTTGAATAAGACCTACGTGCTTAAGACGCAGAAATGGTTCATCGTAATTTACGACACCTATATCATAAAGGAATTTATGCCAAAATCGCGCGTAAATCAGGTGTCGTGTTGCGTGCTCTGCTCCCCCAACATAGATATCGACAGGAGACCACATGCGCTCTTTTTCTTTACTTACCATTGCTGTATCGTTTGTGGGGTCAATATAGCGCAGGTAGTACCATGAAGATCCTGCCCATTGAGGCATGGTATTTGTCTCGCGAGTAAATAGTGTTGCGCGAGGGTCATCCATTCCTGCTGATTCAAACTCACCTGAACCATTGATGTAGCCGTATACTTCGACCCAGTTCGTAATTCCTGCAAGTGGACTCTCTCCAGTACCTGTTGGTTCATATGCATCTACCTCAGGAAGTGTAACTGGGAGTTCGCTATCAGCAACTACATACGGTACGTGGTGCTGATCAAAAACTATTGGGAATGGTTCACCCCAATATCGCTGACGAGCAAATACCCAATCCTTCAGTTTGTAGGTTGAGGTTTGCTTTCCATTTACATGCTCAGTTATGACTTTTCGTGCACCTGTAGTGGTAAATCCATTAAAAGTGTCTGAATGAGTGAGTATTCCTTCGCCAGTGTAACATTCATGTTTTACCAATAAGTTAAAACACAGCTTATGAAGTTCGTCTGTGATATTTTTCTCAACTTCCTCAGGTGTAAGCCACTGCAAGGTAAATTTACCAACCTCCGTTGATTCAAGTTGTGTTTCTCCTTGTTCTTCGTTAGTCAGCTCAAAATATAGTCCAATTGCCCTAATCTCTCTGTTGACCCCTTTTGAGTGTGCACGGTAATGATGATGGATTGCCTGCGTCTTTGCAATAAAGGTAAGCTGTGAAAATCCTGTTTCTTCGCTGATTTCACGGATTGCACATGCAACATCATCTTCATCTCGCTCTTTTCCTCCCCCGATAAATAGACTTCCACCATATTCCTTTCCCCAATCTAGTGATAGAAATTTATTGTGTACTTTGTCGTGAACAATCGCAACAATACTTTCGCGATATTCTTCGTCTTCCTTAGTCACACCTGTGACAGGCTCAATAACTGGGATGATAGGAAGGGAGTATTTTATCGCAAATTCGTTATCTCGCTCGTCATGAGCAGGGACTGCCATGATTGCACCAGTGCCATAACCAGAAAGAATATAGTTTGCAATCCAAACAGGTATCATTTTTTTTGTTGCGGGATTCATAGCAAAAATCCCCGTATCGATCCCCTTCTTTTCTGTAACTGAGCCATAACTATGCTCTCGAGTCTTTTCTTCGTCTACAGTTTCTTGTATAAAAGCACGCATACGAGAGTCCGCATTCCACCCCGACTTAATCCAATCTTGAGCGAGTTCAGTTGATATTGCGATATAGCTTACACCAAATAATGTGTCTGGGCGTGTTGTAAAGACGGTAATATGCTCTATCGTTTTTGGAACTTCAGTAGATGATGCAATCGAGAACGTAATTTCAGAACCATCACTTTTACCAATCCAATTTCGCTGACTTTCCTTGATGCTTACTGGCCAATCAAGTTTGTCGAGGTCAGCCAACATTCTGTCTGCATATTTTGTGATTGAAAGAACCCATTGTCGTAATGGCTTTTTTTCAACTTTGGTCCCACAACGTTCACAGACCTCCCCATCAAGATCTTCGTTTGATAATCCTGTCTTACATGATGGGCACCAGTTGATAGGCTCATGGCTTTCATGAGCAAGACCTGCTTTAAAAATTTGTTTAAATATCCATTGTGTCCATTTATAGAATTTAGGATCAGTCGTATTTACCTCACGCTCCCAGTCATAGTTAAATCCAATTTTTGCAAGTTGTTTTTTGAATCTGTCAGTGTTTTTCTGTACTGCTTCTCTTGGGTGAACCTTGTTTTTAAGTGCGTACTGTTCTGCGGGTAGACCAAACGCATCCCAACCCATTGGATGAAGTACGTTGTGACCCGTCATGTGCTTATATCGCGAAAAGATATCAGTTGCGATGTATCCTTTTGGGTGCCCTACGTGTAATCCATCCCCTGAAGGGTATGGAAACATATCGAGAACGTAGCTTTTGGGCTTGTTTGGGTCTTCACTTGTCTTAAATAGGCGTGAAGCCTGCCATTTCGCCTGCCATTTCGCTTCTACTTCTTTGTGGTCATATTCCTTCATTTATACAATATACCTAGAGATGGCAGTGTTCTGCAATAAACACTAGACAGATTCATATCAAGCGGTAGGATGAAGATAGGTTCATTATATATTCATTTTGTTGGTGCATTTCTTGTTTTTTGTCGTATGGTAATTGCAAAGGAGCTTCTCATCATGATTACTCCCAGAACATTACGCTTACTCCACTTCTATAATTCTTTGGGAATTCTGAAGTTTGCTGTAGATTTTTTGATCATAGTCATTGCATTTTGCGCGGCAGTATTCTTGTTTCAGATGCTTTGGAGGACAGATTACGGTAAATGGTATATTGCTACTGTGATTCTCATTCCTTCCATGATTGGTTGCTTAGCTCATGCAAGTACAGCGCATGACGCTGACTTTGAGTAGTGACTCTCTCGCTTACTTAAATACCTACTTTCACAAGTAGGTATTTTCTTTTACTTTTAAAAAAAGTATTAAATCTTAAACTCAATGACATCTCCATCCTGAACTATGTACTCTTTTCCTTCAGTGCGTACGAGACCTTTTTCTTTTGCATTTGCATATGAACCTGCATCAAGCAGTGTCCTCCAGTTGATGATTTCTGCGCGAATGAATTTGTCTTTGAAGTCAGTATGTATTGCCATACCTGCAATAGGAGCACTTGAGCCAACATGCACTGTCCATGCACGGGTCTCTTCGACTCCCGTTGTCAGAAATGTCATGAGACCGAGTAGTTTGTATGCGGCGACAATTAGATCATCGACACCATCACCCTTCACGCCCATTTCTTCGGCAAACATTTTCTTTTCATCACCCTGAAATTCACCGAGCTCTTCTTCAATCTTGGCATCGACAATCACATACTGATCACCACGTGCCTTGAAAAATTCCATCAGCTTGGCAAAGCGTTCGTCACCCATCTCATCGAGATTCTTGCCTCCTGCCTTTTTATTGAGAATATAGAGAAATGGTTTGGTGGTGAGGAGATTGAGTTGCTTTACAATCTTAAACTCTTCTTCATCGAGCTTCACACTCGATGCAAGCTTTTCGCTTTCTAGTGCCGTACGAATGAGTACGCAGAGTGCGTGCTCACGAATTGCGGCCTTGTCACCACGCTTCACATCACGGCCGAGGTTCTCCATGCGCTTCGTAATGGTTTGTAGGTCTGCAAGGATGAGTTCAAGGTTAATGACTTCAATATCATGAATAGGGTCAATTTTGCCATCAACGTGGACAATATCGCTTTCTTCAAATATGCGTACTACCTGGCCAATCGCATCAGTCTCACGGATATTTGCGAGGAACTTATTGCCCAGTCCTTCCCCTTCCGAAGCGCCTTTTACGAGTCCTGCGATATCAACAAATTCCACCACAGCAGGTACAGTCTTCTTGGTTTTAGAAAATTCAGAGAGTAGCTTGAGGCGCTCGTCTGGAACGATCACTACGCCCACTGATGGGTCTATGGTCGCAAATGGATAATTGGCAATCAGTACTTCTTTTCGAGTAAGAGCTTTAAAGAGAGTAGACTTTCCAACATTGGGTAATCCAACGATTCCTACAGATAGTGACATGCATGCGAGTATAGCCGAATTTGTGCGCTGTGGCTAGTTTTCTACTGCGCCATTAATTTTTGAATCTGGTCTTTGTATTCTTCCATGACACTCATTGTGGCTTTCATTTGGTCTTTTCCACTATCCATTTGTGTCTTAATTTTTAATGCAATTTCTTGAAAGAGTTCTGGGTTTTTGGTGACAATTGCAATAATCTTATCCTGCTGTTCTTTCGGGATATTTCCAAGTTTGCTTTGAATAAGTTTTTTCATCAGTAATTCCTTAAACATATATGTGTTGATTACGATTATGAGTTTCGAGTATATCGCAAAATTGAAGTATCTCGCAAATGCGCGAAGTACTATTGCGGGGTTTGATATTAGGTACGTTTTTATATCAATGGTGAAAATTCCTCAATTCAATCTGTGTGATAACGCTAACTAAGCGATACCAAGTCTTCCTTTAATCTTTTTGACGACATCTTCGATGTTCCAATCTGATTTTACTAAAAAATCATATGAACCTGCTTCTGTTGCCATTGCAACTTTCTCTGGATCATTGATATTAGTGAGCAGTATTACTGCGGCTCCTTTCCCAAAAGCCTGGTCTTGTCTTAATTTCTCGAGCATAGTTAGACCATCCATAATAGGCATCATAAGATCAAGAAGAATGAGATCTGGATGTTCTTTTAGAGCTGTTTCTAGCCCCTCCTGACCATTTTTTGCTTGAAAAACCTCAAAACCTTCAAAACTTAAAATATCTGAAACTGCATTACGAAGTGGTGCTTCATCTTCAATAATCAGGATTTTTTTGTTCAGTTTACCAGTCATGAATTTATTTTATGATATTACTTCTTTGGCTTTTTCTGCAAGCGCATACTCAATATCGTTGATAATCTGATGAATATCATAGTCTGCCTTTGTGTAATAGTTTGAAACACCGAGCTGAATATAAGAACGGATATTTGTTGATGATGCAGTGTTAGAAACTACGAAAATCGGGATATGACTCCATTCAGGATGACTTTTGAGTTCTACTACAAAATCCAAGCCGTTCTCTGTGCCAAGTAAATAGTGGTCTAGCCAAATAACATCAACATGTTTGAGGTTGTGAAGTTCTTTTAGTCCATCCTCTACAGTGGAAACAATGACAGGGTCAAAATTTTTTCCAGTAAACGCCTCACGGACAGCACGTGCAAGCTGGCGTTCATCTTCAAGAATCAGTATTTTTGGTTTTTTCTTTTCTTCCATATTTTTTACATAGTAGCATTATTTGCCACAAATCAATAGTTTTCCTAGCCTAGCCCCCTCGTCCCTCCCTTTTTTGGCATGCCGACAAGAGGTAAGAGGACGTGGAATGTCGTACCCTCGTTTTCACCCGATTCAAACCAAATTTTACCTCCAGATGATTCAACTATTGCCTTTACGATATACATGCCAAGACCAGTACCTTCGGTGTCTTTTTGTCTTACATTGTCAGCTCTAAAAAGTTTTTCAAAAATTTTACCATGCTGTGCTTTAGGAATACCGTACCCATTGTCTGAAACACGAATGTATAGACTTCCATCTTTTGTAGCAATTTCTACAGCGATATGTCCTTCAGGTTGTGTATATTTAACTGAGTTTGAAAGGAAGTTTTGGAATACGATACGTATCAATTTTGAGTCAGCACTGTATGTGGCGGGAGCCGTGGTGAATATCTTCTCAACTGTCTGCTTCTTTTCCATGACTTGAGGATTGAGCTCGCCAAGAACACTTTCGCAAATTTCAATGAGGTTTACAGGTTCAGGATCAATTGCAAATGTACCAAGGTCAATACGTGAGACATTGAGAAGTGCGTTGACAAGTTCAACCATACGCAAATTTCCGGCATAGATTTCTTTAACATATTGACGCTGTTTTTCGTTCAGGTCTCCAACATACTTTGAGAGAAGCATTTCTGAGTACCATCGAATTGCAGAAAGTGGAGTTCGGAGTTGGTGTGATGCCAATGATACAAATTCAGTTTTTGCACGGTCAATTTCTTTTCGTTGAGTTATGTCTTGGCAGACACTCACATAAAAAAGAATTTGTGTCCCCTCTCGGATTGGGTAAATCGAAAGCTCTGCATGATAAATAGTCCCGTTCTTTCTTTTGTTGGTGATTTCTTCTGTCGTGAAAGTAAGTCCCGAGCTGATTTTTTCCCACATTGCGAGAAATATATCTGATTTAGTCTCTTCGCTTTTGAGCAGTCGAGGATTTCGTCCTAATGCTTCTGCATCAGTGTATCCATTGAGCTCAACCCAAGCAGGGTTTACATAAATAAGTGCCCCATCAGGAGTAGTTATAGAAACAGCTTCAGTTGATGAGTCAACCGCTTTTTGAAATTTACGTGCATTTTGAACTTCACGTTCGATTTTATTTTTTGCTATTTCTAGTTCACTAGTGCGCGATTCAAGTACCTCTTGAACACGACGTACGTTTGAAATATCTTCAGTAATTCCTGAAAGACGCATTGGCTTGCCTTCCACGTCTGTTTTCATTTGACCACGATCGGCAACCCATTGATATTCACCATTTGCTCTTTTTGCACGGTATTCTATCGCATATTCAGGGGTTCGGCGTGCAATATGATACTCCATACTTCGTTTCACACCTTCAAGGTCATCTGGGTGGACAATGCTCATCCAGAAATCAAGAGAATCTTCTTTGTCTCTATCTGCATATCCAAGCATTGACATCATTCGCCCCGAGAAAAACACAGTACTTGTGGAAATATCATAATCCCAAAAACCAAGTCCCGAACCAATCATGGCTCGAACGTATCTGTCCTCACCAGTATCTGCGACACTGAGTGCTTCGCTTGCCTGCTTTGCAAAGTTATTATATTGAGGAATAACCAACAGAAGCATAATCCAAACAATCACGACTTCAATAAGTGTCGTCATTGCAATGACAAGGTAAGTATATTCAGCAAAAGAGGTTGATGGGAGCCTATACGCAAGCCATGCAATAAGTGCACCCCCCAGGATGAGTGTTGTTGGGGCAAGGACAAGGAGCAATGTTCCACCGTGTGGGCGTACAACAGCCGCAAGTTTCCTCCTTCCTTCTTGTAGTGGTTCTTGGTCCATGTACTCATGTGCACTTCTGCACTGCATTACCAACACATTGTATCATGACTTTCAAGAAACAACTGGCACTTCTGTGTATATTTCAAAAATCGCGCAAGAACTATTTAAATGTCAGTGTATATACATTTAGTCCTCCTACATCAGGAATAAGCTCAATACTATGATCAGCATATGTGCCTTGGATATTTACAATGTCATAAAATCGTTCACGGTCGACATAAAAAACGCTTTCCCCTTTTTCAAATCGAATATCTTTTCCAGATGTAGTTTCGTTGAGAGGTACACCATCAAGTAAGACGCGTACGCGGGACATTTTTTGGGTCCCCATAATGGTATAGACTCTTTTTGCATGAAAACGGTAAATAATTGAGGTGTGCTCACTCAGACTCTGGGCATATTCACGCATGATGTTCCATCCCCCAAAAAGATATTGTTTATTGAGTTTTGGTTCTGAAAGAGTATCAAATGTCTGAATTCCTTCCTTGCCCGTTATTCCATTAGCAAGATTTTTATTTTTATTTGCTCCAAAATATTCTTCAGAACTTTTTAGTAGAGAAGAATCAGTCCCATCAGTTACTGTTTTTGAAAGTTGTTGATCGATCGGTGCAGGAAGCTTAAGTGTAGCGGCACGTGCATTAAGGAGTGTGAGCATTTTCTTTTCAATCACATCGTATGCACCCTCCCCACTATGGTCATACACAATACGTCCATCAAGATCAATCAAATAGAGATGAGGCCATGTAGTATTTTTGTAGGCAGTCCATGTTTCCGCGCCATTATCAATAACAAGCGGGTAT
>DALYED010000010.1:26279-51537 GCA_031972735.1 Minisyncoccota bacterium
TTCTGCGCAAATTGATCTACTGTTGCTTTCGAGCGTTCAAAGGTGAAACGTGGCGTGTGAATTGCGACGATCGATAATCCGTAATTATGGTATTTTGCATACCAATCATTGAGATATGTAGTCACTGCAGTCGAACTTAGTGATGAGGTGGTCCAAAATATTAGCAATACAATTTTTTTTCCGCGAAGATCTTTAAGAAGAAAAGGGTCAGTATTTGAAAATCCTCCAGGACGCACAAATTCAGGTGCAAATTTTCCAGTAACTGGAGATGAACTATATGTTTGTATTGAGATATTTTTTTGTGATGAGGTAGGCGCTTCAGTATCTTCAGGTGTAAGTTGTTTTACTTGAGCTGTTGAAGTTGATTGTTTTGGTGAAATAGTGAGCGACTTCCCTCCTAGCCAGTATGCGCCACCGGCAACTACGACCGTCACTATGACAATTACCGAGAGCTGTTTTGGTGAGATGTACATATGCAAAATTTTATCCGATTGCTTGAGTAAAACCGAGTGCGCCATTTAAAAACACAAGTGAAATGATCACAGCTATGAGCAATATTCCATTTGCAATAATATGTGGATGTTGGACACGGATTTTTATAAATATAGTGAGTCCCAGAATAAAAGTAAGGAGTGCAGCAATAATAAGATAGATATAATTTGAAATTTGGCGAGGCGAGGCAATGAGCTGCTCGATAAGTGTCGGTGCTCGGTGCTCTAGCACTGGACTATTGATGGGAGCGAGAGATGGTGCAACAGAGAGCTTCTCCTTACTTGCCCCTGCGATTGCAGATGTGGCAGTAGTAATAGTATTTGAAATAGAGGAAGAGCCAGTATTTATCAGTGTGGATGTCGAAGAAGTTGAACGTATATTCATTCGCACTGCAGGTG
Organism: Minisyncoccota bacterium; assembly: GCA_031972735.1. Classification (GTDB taxonomy): domain Bacteria; phylum Patescibacteriota; class Minisyncoccia; order Phycocordibacterales; family UBA6899; genus MHLP01. The sequence continues at coordinate 27,170 of DALYED010000010.1, forward strand.
CAGGTTTCATTGAAATAACTTGTGTATCAGCATTTCCAATCAGCGATACATCCTTGGTGGTGGAAGCTATTGTTGATGCAGGTATCGCTTGAAGCGCTATCAACGATGGTCTCCCGAATTCTTGCACGACAAATATTGCCTCTTTTCCTTTGTATATTCCCTTTGCAGATGCAATGCCGATTTCGGTGTAGTTTGCGTTCATGATATTTGCTCTGTGTGCTGGAGATGCAAGCCATGCATTGGTAACATCTTTTGAGTCGGTAAAATTAACGGCAAGGTTCTCACCTGCTGCTGCATAATCATAGCCAGCCTCTTCAAACCAGTACCATGGGGTTTTTCCATCTGGAGCATTATGTGCAAAATAGCCCTTGCTTGCCATGTCATCTGCTTTGAGTTGAGCTGCTTTTTCGAGTATTGGGTTTGGTGTGAGGTTTCTCAGATTCTCATGTATTCTGCTTTCATTTGTTTCATCAATAAGGACGGTAGCAAAGATCGCTCCAAATAAATTTGTGTGAGGGAGAACAATAAATGTGTGCGCAAGAAATACTCCTTCAAAAAGGATGACTAGTGCGAGTAATGCCGCAGTGGCACGGAGGCGTAAGAAATGAGGCTGGAAGTCATTGGCTTCCGTAGGAATAATATAATCCCAGAACCATCGTTTATTTCTCATCACGTTATAATTATAGCACAAAATTACTAAAAATACAATAGCAAAATACATTCTGTGTGTTGTCCAGTATTTACGTTTTGCAGTGGATGAGTGACCTAGTCTACTCCCTACTCTTACCTAGTAGTTTTGCAAAGAAAGAGCTGAAAAATCCTCGTTTCTTTTTTTCCTGTTTTGTTGAGGATTTGGGTGTCAATTTGGCAAATTCAGTTGTTTCAATCTTCCAATTTGGATTAGTTGATATGTGGCCCATCTTTCTTCTTTCTGCTTCGATAGATTCTTTTGAAAAATCAGATCGAGTAAGCCGAGGTTTCGACTGTTCCTTATATTGAAATTCAGAAGGAGCAGGTGATATTTGTGAATTTGTATCCTCAAGAAAAAAATTGCCGATCTCAGAACGCCTCTCTTTAATGGCTGCTTCTGTAAAATCTTCACGAGTGAGACGGTTACGTTTACTAAATTCATCGTCTACAGAAATGACTTCACTATCAACAAGTGACGGAAAGGTCTCTGTGTCATTTTTTATTTGAGGTAAATCGAAATCAGATTCACGTAATTTACCAGTCGTGAGTATTCTTCCTTGGAGGCTACTTTTTTTTCTCGCAAGAATTGCTCCTTCAGTAAAATCTTCTGGGGTTAGGAAATTATTCTTATTGAATTCATCATCTGCAATAATAATTTCAGATTCAACATGTTCAAGAGGGTGAATATTTTCATCTGTTGCTGAATTTCCTGTCCACTCAGGAACTTCGTGTATGGGCAGATAGCCCGAAGTACTCGTTGTCGGTAGTTCTTCTGGTTGATGCTTAAATTGGAGAGTGTGTTGCACGTGACTTGATATTATCAAGGGTAAATCTGCTTTGCAATGAAGCATAATCGCATAAACATTCCGCAATCCCACCACAGGTGTTGAACAATCTACAGAATGATGACTGTCTCAGTCTTTCCTACTTCAAGAAAGCCTGAATCTACAGGGATGATGAGATCTGGGGCACCCTCTACCCTAACGGTGATGTTACCAGTACGAAGTGTGGTAATGATTGGCATATGATGTCCCAAGATGGTCATTTCACCACTTGCAGCCGGAACAGTCACTGATGCAACTTCGCCTGAGTGCAGGACTTTATCAATTTGCGCAATTGTAAGTTTCATAATGATTCGCAAAATTTAAAGCTAAATTACCTCATCAATCGTTCCTTTCATGTAGAACGACTGCTCTTCTTTTGCGTCATGCTTTCCATCGAGGATTTCACCGACTGAACGTACTGTTTCTTCAAGCGTAACATAGCGTCCTGGAGCACCAGTAAATGCTTCACCAACAAAGAATGGTTGTGAGAGGAATTTTTGAATCTTACGTGCTCGATAGACGAGTGTCTTGTCTTCATCCGAGAGTTCTTCTATGCCGAGAATTGCAATGATGTCTTGAAGATCTTTGTAGCGCTGAAGGATTTGTTTTGTTTGAGTTGCGACGCGATAATGTACTTCACCAACAATAACAGGATCAAGAGCTTGCGATGAAGATTCAAGTGGGTCAATTGCTGGGTATATACCTAGCGATGCAAGTGGACGTGAGAGCACCACTGTTGCATCAAGGTGTGCGAACGTCGTCGCAGGAGCTGGGTCTGTGAGGTCATCTGCAGGCACATAAACAGCTTGCACTGAGGTGATTGAGCCCTTTGAAGTCGAGGTAATACGCTCTTGGAGTTTACCCATTTCTTCGGCGAGTGTTGGTTGATATCCCACTGCACTTGGAACACGACCGAGGAGTGCTGAGACTTCGGAACCTGCTTGAGTAAAACGGAAGATATTGTCCATGAAAAGCAGAACATCTTTAGACATCTCATCACGAAAATGTTCAGCCATCGTAAGTCCAGAAAGCGCAACACGTGCACGAGCACCTGGAACCTCATTCATCTGACCAAATACAAGAGCAGTCTTTTCGAGTACACCAGAGTCTTTCATCTCAAAGTAAAGATCGTTTCCTTCGCGTGTTCGCTCTCCAATTCCAGCAAAGACTGAGTATCCACCGTGTTCGGTTGCAATATTTCGAATAAGTTCCTGAATGAGCACTGTCTTTCCTACACCAGCTCCTCCAAAAAGACCAACTTTTCCTCCCTTAATAAACGGGGTCATGAGGTCAATTGCCTTAATCCCAGTTTCAAATATCTCTGTTTTTGTAGACTGCTCCTTAAATGTTGGTGGAGCCCGATGTATTGAGGCAAATTTAAAATCCTTTTTATCTGCAGGCATATTGTCGATTGCATCACCAAGAACATTCCAAATGCGACCTAGTACATTTTCTCCAACAGGAGCCTGAATTGGCATTCCTGTTGAAATTACTTCATCACCGCGACGAAGTCCGTCTGTGGTTTCCATGGCAATACAGCGGAACTGATTACCTCCGAGATGCGAAGCGACTTCAAGTACTGTTGTTTTGTCATTATTTTTTGCAATAAGCGCAGTGTAGACTTCAGGAATGTATGTCGGGAAATGGACATCAACAACAGCACCAATGATCTGCTTTATTGTCCCCTGTTCTCCTTTCTCAGCTTCATGTACTGCTCCTTTTTTGTGTTTAATTTGAGTATCCATATTTATTCATGTGCACTAGTAAATTGCGCTATTCATCGTCATTATCATAGTCCTCTTCCTCTTCTTCATCACCAAGTGAACGATCGCTTGCATTCATTCGTAGTGTCTCAAGGTCTTCGTCTTCGGTAAATGCCATGTATTCTTCACTATCTGGACCATACTCATCAGAAATTTCAGTAGCTATTTCATCTAACCAGATATTTACTTCTTCATAGCGCTTTGCTTTGTATACAAGTTCAGCGCATTTTTTGGCATTTTTAATCTTGTTTAGAATTGTTGCTTCTTTGCCATTTAGCTGATAGAAGTATTCACTCAACAACATGAGTGCCCCATCGTTTTCTAAATCTTCAAGTGCATCAACAACGTCTTCTCGTGCAATATCTCCTCCTGTTACTTCATCTTCGTCCATAGTGATTTTATTTAATGATTAAAGGTCTATAACGCGCATGGATTCCATGCCCCCAACAATTTCTGAGACTTCTCTCGTTATTGTTGCTTGTCTTACTTTATTAAAGAATAATTTTAAGCCTCGAGAAATATCCCTAGCATTATCTGATGCATTTTTCATTGCAAGCATACGTGCTGAATGTTCAGAAGCATTTGATTCGAGTACTGAGTGATATATCTGAATATTAAACAAAGTCGGAATTAACTCAGAAAGGATTGTGTTCGGACTAGGTTCGAAAGTAACCTCTTTGATCAGATTTCTGTCGTCACTTGAGAGTTCTGCGTACATCCCCTCCTTTGGGAGAATTCCCCGTACTATTTCCTCAACACTTGCAAAAGAAACTGGAAGTAGCTTGCGTGAGAATACTTCTTGACGAAGTGTAGAGATAAAGTTCGTGTAGACAATATATGCCGCATCAAAGTTGCCACTAAGGTAACCCTCTTTGATAATATCAGCAAGTGGTTTGATGTGATCAAAAGATACAGTGTCACCCCACTTTTCATAGTGTGCAAGCACTTCCCATTCACGTTTTGCGAAATGTTCATGTGCTTTCTTTCCTATGGTTATGAGAATAGCATTATCTTTAGTAAGTGCATGTTCAGACATGAAACGGTATGCATGCTTGAGAAGTGAAGCACCAAAGCTTCCAGCAAGCCCCTTGTCTGCAGACACAATGACAACAAGTGTACGTTTCACTGGTCGCTCGTTTAAGAGTGGATGAAGCATTGCTTCAACACTTCCAGAGATGGTTTGTAAAATGCGCAGTGCTGAAAGCGCATATGGTCGTGTACCAAGTGCAAGTGCCTGAGATTTGCGCATTTTTACCGCAGAAACTGCCTCCATCGCTTTTGTTACTTGACGAGTCTTGTCAATGCTCTTGATTTTGTTTTTAACAGCCTTCAGCGACATAAATTAGTCTATGAACAATTCAGGGTACTCACCTTTAAATGTTGCAACAGCCTCCCCTAATGCTTGCTGTGATGCATCAGTAAGCTCACGTGAATCACGGATGCCTTTGAGAATTTCTGGGTATTGATTTTCAAGCATTGAAAAAAACTTTGTTTCAAACTCTGCAACTTTTGATTTATCAATATTACTTATCAAGTTCGCTCCACCTACATAGATAATTGAAACTTGTTTTTCAAAAGGTAGTGGAACATTTTTATCCTGCTTGAGAATCTCAACCATGAGTTTACCTTTTTCAATACGCTTCTTGGTTTCTTCATCAAGGTCTGATGAAAATTGCACGAATGCTTCAAGTTCGCGGAATTGAGCTAACTCTAGACGTAGTTTTCCTGCAACCTTTTTCATTGCTTTTGTTTGAGCAGAAGTACCAACGCGTGATACTGATACACCAACATTAATGGCAGGTCGGATACCTTTATTAAAGAGATCCGTTTCGAGATATATTTGCCCATCGGTAATTGAAATCACGTTGGTTGGAATATATGCAGAAACATCATTCTCTTGAGTCTCAATAATAGGAAGTGCAGTAAGTGATCCACCACCAAGTGCATCCGATAGTCGTGCTGCGCGCTCAAGGAGACGTGAGTGAAGATAGAAAATATCTCCAGGATATGCCTCGCGACCCGGAGGACGACGAAGTAAAAGTGACATTTGACGATACGCAACTGCATGCTTCGATAAGTCATCATAGATAACTAAGGCATCCTTACCACCATCCATAAAGAATTCACCTACTGCAGCTCCAGCATACGGTGCTAAGAATTGAAGAGCTGCTGATGATGATACTGGGGCAGAAATAACAATCGTGTAATCCATCGCTCCTTTATCGCGGAGTTGCTGGACAATTCGTGCAACTTTTGAATCCTTTTGACCAATCGCAACATAGATACAGACAGGGCGGTTTTCAGGAGTTTCATTAAGCTGATTAAGGATTGCATCGATTGCAACGACAGTCTTTCCGGTCTGTCGGTCTCCAATAATAAGCTCGCGCTGTCCACGTCCAATAGGAATCATTCCGTCTATCGCCTTAATTCCAGTGTGAAGCGGAGTATTCACTCCTTTACGTTCAATTACTCCGTACGCTTTACGTTCAATGGGATTTCGTTGTTTTGTGTGAATTGGGAGTCCACCATCAATTGCTTCACCAAGTGGATCAATTACGCGTCCAATCAGTTCATTTCCAACAGGGATGGAGAGGATTTGCCCTGTTGCTTTTACAGTCATTCCTTGTTTGACGCGACGTGCATCACCTAAAATAACAACCTTTACCGAGTCTTCTTCGAGGTTGAGTGCCATACCAAGCAATAGCGAACTCTCTTCAAGTGAATCCTTAAGAGACTTTCCTTCGCTTGTCTCAAACAGCACCATCTCAGACATCATCACACCGTCGAGTCCATCTACCTCTGCAATTCCATCTGCTGCAGTTACAACAACGCCAACTTTCTCAAGTCCTGCCTTGGTTGCATGTCCTGCAATTTGCTTCTTTAATTTTTCTACAATATGTTCCATACGATGTCTTCGATTAATTGGTGATGTGTTGATAAAGTTCTGTCAGTGCCCGTTTGTAACTTGCGTCTACGCGTTGGCTTCCAGTTCTGACGATGACTCCTCCGACGATACTGTCGTCTACTTTACGGTCGACACGTTTATGTGAAGTGGTGAGGATCTTGCTAAAAGGAGTCTTTTTTAAGATCTGCTGGACCTCGTTTTCATGAATTGCTGAAACAGTGACAACTTCGATCGTGCTTTGTTTGAGCTCTCGTTCATGGAGTCTCGCAAATGAACGTACGATTTTTTTTAGAAGATGCTCATGATCGTTCTTTTTGATTACTTCAAAAAAATGCTCAAGAATACTGTCTTGTTCTTGTGGCTTGGCACGCATCAGTGATTGGAGTGCATGTGCATAATGAGAAGCACGCATGATATTAGGTTGCTTTCGCGTCAGCTCGTAAGATTTTTTCTGCTGCAAGAACTGCCATTTTTGCAACTTCCTTTTCGCTTTCACGAAGTATGTATGCACGCTCTTCCTCTGATTTTTTACGACTCTCATCAAGAAGTTGGATAGATTTCGCTTGCGCATCGCGAAGAATACGTTGTTCTTCTTCAATACCCTGCTTTCGTAAGTGCTCGACGATTTTACCGCCATCCTCACGCGCAGTGCGAAGTATGCCTTCCTTTTCGTTTTTTATGACCTGTTCTGCTTCCTTCGCTTCTTTTGCTGCAGCAACTCCTTCACTGATCTCTTTCTCACGCTTTGCGAGTATGGTCATTATTGGAGTGTATGCATATCGATAGAGCACAAATAGTGCAATACCAAAATTGATCATTTGTATGACCAATAGTTTCCACTCGATACCGAATGCGTGAAAAATTTCCATAATAATATAAAGAAGTTACAAGACGATTAGAGGAAGCGGATGAGAAATGCCGCAACAATTGCAATGATTCCGAGTGCTTCGGTCAGTGCTGCGCCGAGGATCATTGTTGAGAAGATCTTTCCGTATGCGTCAGGATTGCGACCGATTGCTTCAAGTCCCTTTCCAACCAAGATACCTAGACCGATTCCAGGACCGATAACTCCAAGACCTGCTGCGAGTGCCATTGCAATTAATTTTACTGATTCGATTTCCATATTGTTTCAATTAAATACTATCGTTAATAATTTGGCATATTGCCGGAGCACATGGATTCTCATTATTGATAACGAAGATCCATGTGCTACGGGTCTAGTGCCCTGTATCCATGATCGCAAGCTTTATAAAGAATAATGTCAGGAGTGCAAATACTGCTGCCTGAATCAATCCGACAAATACCTCAAAGAGCATAAATGGAGCAGGTACTGCATATGGAGCAAGGAAAGTGATGATCATGACAAGCACACTTCCTGCAAATATATTTCCAAATAAACGGAACGAGAAGGAGATGAGACGAATCATCTCTGAGAGGAGTTCAAGTAGTCCAACAAAAAGACCGATTGGTGAACGAAAATTAAAGAACTTTCCTGCATATTTCCAAAGACCAAGTACGGTGATCCCTGTTATTTCGATTGTAATAAAGGCAATGATTGCGAGTGCAAGTGGAATATTGAGATCAGTATTGATTGCGCGGAGAAATGGCACTGTTTCACCAGTTTGTGTGTGGTAGACAATACTCTCAACTCCCGGAATAAACTCAAGCCAGTTTCCAATCAAGATAAAAAGGAAGAGTGCGAGCAGGAATGGAGTAAAACGCTTCGCGAGTGATTTGCTTTCGAGTGATGATGCAACGAAGTTATAGGCCTCACCAATCATCATTTCCATAAGCACTTGGAACTTGCCTGGTATCATCTGCACACTCCGCTTTGTGAAAAAAGCAAGAAGCACTATAAACAATACGACTACCCAACTCATGAGTAGCGTATTTGTGAGTGGGATGCCCATAAATCGGGTCAATTCTTCCGCTCGGATCGCAACGTGGATTCCTCCCTCCATATATGGCTACACCGTAACATATTTAGAATAAAAATGGAAGAAATCACCATATTACTGCTTACACATTCTAGTTATTGACAATTTTCATTTATAAGAGCAAAATATATATGTATCTGTATGTTATTTTGCAATAAGCATTATTGCCAATCGCATGCCTGAAGGAGCGATGTACCGTGCGTTGAAACTTGTTTTCAGTACACCCTAGATCTCTCCTTCGGACAGTAAGTAGTACTTCACTGCTTTATGTACGATTTGCTCTTTGTCACTTCCACCAACAATACTGGAGTATATAAATGCTTTTGCACAAAAAGAATCTTTTTGCTTCACCCGAAGACAAGAAAACGTATGAAAAATTTCGTGAGACAGGAGTCATCATTCCTCACCTTCACAAGCATGTATCTGGCCAACAGCTCTGCAGTACATGTGCTGATGGTTTCCGCACTCATATGAAGGACATGATCTATGACCGTTGTCGCTCCATTGGAGGCGAAGATACATTCTTTCACGAATTTCGTGGCAGTGGCGAAACAATGCGCTTTGCGTTTAATTCCCCACTTTCACATGGTGTTTCGAAATACGGTGATCCTGATGTTTGGGGTCGCATGAAAACAAATGAGATTATCGAAGTGCTTGGATGGGCTGATGAACTGAAAGTCTCTGTTGAACAACATCGACTTGTGCATCACTGGCCATGCAAAGCCGCAATTTCTCGCGATATCAATCTTGCAGGTTCGATTGACCTAGTCATTCGCGGAAAACTTCGTATCAAGCAACAGGTACCCAATCTTTGTGTCGGAATCGACTTGTTCTGTGATTGGGGTCCCAATGATCACACCATTGATCTCTTGAAAAAAGAACCATACTTGATGATGCTTGAAACTGATCCAGCATACAAAGCACAGCACGAAGCATGGCTTGCATATGTTGAGCTCGTCAAACAGCTTCCCGTACTGCAACCATTGAAGAAAGCACCGCACGTTGATTCTCAGCTTGAAACAGCTGCATAACAAAGAGTACTCAAAATAAAACTACCTTCTAAGAAGGTAGTTTTTTCTTTTTCTGTGATTGAGCTACAGATCGTTACCTGTATAAGAGAGATTGAAACTTTTATTGCAGAGTGGGAAATCGGGCACCATTTCACCCTCAACAACATGCGGGAAAGCTTGCCAATTAAGAAATGATGGATCACGTACTTTTACGCGTGAAATATTTCCATGAGTGTCAGTCTTGATTACATATACAATATCACCTCGCCACCCTTCAACAATTCCCACCCCAGTAGCATTGATTGGGAGACTGAGATTATGCGCATTGTTGATATTTCCCTCAGGTATTTCGGCAATCGCTTTGCGGATAATTCCAATTGAAGTATAGACTTCATATACTTTGACCCAAAGTCGTGCAGACACATCCCCTTCTCCACGAGTGGCAACTGATACATCGAGCTTCTCATATGCTGCATATGGAAAATCTTTACGAGCATCTTTTTCAACACCACAAGCACGAAGTGGTACTCCTACCACGCCATAATCTTTTGCAATTTCAAGCTTTAATTTTCCTGTATTTACTACACGTTGAGCAAGAGTGATACTCTTCTCTGCAATTCGAATAACTTCGTTGTAGTCAATTTCAATAGCTTTCAATTCATCTGAAAGTTGAACAAGAAGATCTTTAGTGATGTCTTTTGAGACACCGCCAATTGCAATCGTGTTACGCATAAAACGGCTTCCTGTAAGTTTCTCTGAAAGTTGCATGACGCGTTCACGCAACCTTGATCCATTTGAACCTCCAAATGCATATGCAGTATCAAGCATAATAAAGCCGATGTCGTTTAAGTGGTTGGCAACACGCTCTATCTCTGCAAAAATTACTCGCAAATATTGTGCACGTGCAGGAACAGTGATACTGCACATTGATTCATATGCTTGTGCATATGCAAGCGCATGACTTACAGAGGAATCACCTGAGACGCGTTCAGCAAGTGTGAGATGTTTTGATACTTCGAGTTGTTCAAATAATTTCTCAACGCCTTTGTGTACATACCCAAGCTGTGCGTCGAGTTGTTGAATTTCTTCTCCAAGTACACTAAACACAAAGTGACCTGGTTCGATAATTCCTGCATGAACTGGACCAACAGGAATTTGATACACGCCTTCCCCTCTCACTTCAAAGAATGGGTATGAAAAATCATCAATCATGGGTGGGCGCTCATTCCATTTCACGTTCTTTCGTAATGGGTATACTCCTTTGGGCCAATTTGCATGGATAACAGTGTTTCGTGCACTAGGATGCCCAGTTGGGACAAGTCCAAACATGGTCATGATTTCATTTTCGTACCCAGCAAAGACCCTGAAGGTTGCTGCGAGAGAAAGAAATGAGTTGTCATCTTCAACGGGAGTAGCAATAGTAAGAAATTCATTTTTACCAATGAGTCCAAAAACGTAGTGAATGGTGAATTTCCCACTTACATACTCGTCAGCAAAGACAGTAAGTAGTGCGTACTGTGTATCTGTATATATTTTTGATACGTGCTCCTTAATGTGTATTTGAGGAATTGTTACTGTTGTATAAGCTCCTGCTTTATGGATTGGAAATGCGACAGGGAAAATATTTTGATTATGTTGCTCATTCATACTATTTGGCATTATGTGTAAGGAACATTGTTGCACCATCGATTAAGTGTTTAATCGTCTCAGGCAAGTAAAACGAGAGCAGTACCACAACTATCAAGATAAAATAGAGCGGTATCAATGTCATTGTGTTGTGTTCTCCAATCGTGATTTCTTTGTCATGTTCTCCAAACAACATGAGTGTGGAGTGACGGATGAAGCCAGTGAATACAAGAATAAGCGCAATAAGTAGTGGAATAAGTAAATAGACAGAAAGATTCGTAACGCCAGAAAGTATTGCAAATTTACTTGCAAATATACCAAACGGTGGCATTCCGATCAGAATAAGTATTGCAACAAAAAGCACAATACTTGTTTGTGGTAGTGTTTGTATCATTCCTCGCACTGAAGCTATCTTCGTTGATCCATATTTAAGGAATACATTTCCAGAAGACATGAATAGTAGTGACTTTGTGAACGCATGATAGATGATGTGAAGTACTGCACCTGCTGCACCAATCCCACCAACACCAACGCCAATTGCAATAAGCCCCATGTTTTCTATGCTTGAATATGCAAATAGACGTTTGTAGTGTTTTTGTCTAAGCAATGAAAATGCAACGACAATCACGGAAAGAAGTCCAAGAGCAACCATGAGGTTTCCAGCAAAATTATCTGTTGAAATAATATCAACAATACTCTTGAATCGAACGAGTGCGAGAAATGCAACATTGAGCAGTACACCTGAAAGCAGAGCCGAAATTGGCACTGGAGCTTTTGAGTGGGCATCTGGAAGCCAAGTGTGCATTGGTGCAAGTCCAACTTTTGTCCCAAAACCTATCAGTATGAAGATGAATGCGACATGTGCAGCGATTGGTGACGCATTATTTGCTAACATGCGAAGGCTTTCCCATGTGCGCAGTGCCTCTCCTTCTTGTCCACCAATACTTGAGATAAGTAACACCATACCAAGAAACCCAAGCAAAAGCCCTACGGAGTTAATGATGACATACTTCCAACCTGCTTCAATTGAAGAAGATTTTCCGTAAAAACTAATGAGGAATACCGTAGAAAGTGTTGTTGCTTCGATTGCAATCCACATAAGAATTGGACTTGTTGTAGTTGTTGCAACAAACATTGCAAATAAAAACGCATTGAGGAGTATGTAGTACTCGCGAATTTTTGCTTTTGTTACATATCCTTTTTTTAACTCTTCTTCAAAATATCCTGAGGAATATAACATTGCGTTTGTGCCAATAAATGCAATAACGACGAGTATAATCGCAGAAAGTGCATCGAGTGCAAGCAAGCTCGATGATACTACGAGTGCACCCTTTGCGGTGGTATATGCAGCGAAAATTGATAGCGCAAGGACAATACCCATCGTAAGTGTACTAATGAGTTCAATCCACTTTATGTGTCGCTCTCGTAAGGTAAGTGCAGTGAGTGCAGAGATCAGGGGTAGAATAGTGAGTATTGCAAGTAACATAAGTTAGTCTTCCTTAAGGTGAGTAAGGCTTTGCACATGTAATGTTCCAAAGTTTTGGTGGAGGCGAGTGATAAATATAATTGCAATAATAATCCACACTCCAATACTGAAAGTAATTCCAACTTCGAGTAGCAGTGCCTGCTTTACTCCAACTGCTATGCCCGTCTGCATAATCCAATTTTCAAGTGACAAAACTCCTACAATTTGAGCAAATACATCGTGGTGGTTCACAATAAAGAAAAGTGAGATAAGAATCCCTGCAATCAGTATTGGGTAAAGGATTACCGGAAGTGCAGTCCCAAGCGCAACACCTGAAAGGAAAGGAATAATTAACTTTGTTGAGAGAAATAGCAGTACAAGTATTCCAACAAGTGAGAGAGGGATACCGATATACGCCCCTGAGCTAAAAAACACCTTAGAACGTTTGATCACTGCAAAAAAGAAATATGGAGCAATAATGACTTTTATGATGAGAGTCAAGAGTGCAACAACAGTGAGTATTCTGTCGGACTCCATATTTGCAATAGCACCAAGAAAAACAACTGCTGCAAATGATTGAATGACATAGAGCGAGACGAGCGAGGTATTTTTACGAGTGATGTGCATCATCACTGTTGCAATAAATGCGACACCACATGCAATTGAGAGAAGTTCTGTCATATTCGGATTACAGTATTACTATTAATGTCGCTATAAGTCCAAGAATGAGTCCAGTGAGAATCATGTCTGGAACTCTAAAAATACGGAATTTGGCCATAGTTGATTCGATAAGTGCTATTGCTCCAGCAAAGAGCACGATATTTGCAAAAAGTATAATGGTTGCCTTGATGACTGCAGGAACAGTTGTTGCAGAAAGTACTCCCCATGGAAGATAGAGATGAGCACCAAGAATAATAAAGAAGAGAAGCTTATTCCATGATGCCCACTCGATAAGCGCAAGTCTCTTCCCTGAGTATTCAAGAATCATTGCTTCATGAATCATCGTGAGTTCAAGGTGTGTTGTGGGATTATCTACTGGGATACGTGCATTTTCAACAGCTAGTGCAACAAGGTACGCCATTCCTGCAAATATAATAGGTAGATAAGCTATCGCAGAAACATCAAATGACCCGACACCTATTTCACCCAAGTTGGTAGAACGAAAAATAATGACGAGTGGAAGTATTGCAAACAAAAGTACTCCTTCGGTAATAGCATTCATTGAAAGTTCTCGACTTGAGCCAAATCCTCCAAATGCACCTCCTGTATCCATGCCAGCAATCGCTATCAAGAATGCAGATAATCCAAGCAAATAGATCACAATAAGGAAATCCCCTGTCCACGAAAAAGCAAGAGGGGCAATAACAGGAATGCCAGTACCAAGAACTAAAGTTATTGCAAAAAGAGCAAATGGTACATGACGGAATACCCAAGAGCTATCCCTCGAAATGATTTCATTTTTTGAGAACAGCTTTGAGAGATCACGATATGGCTGGAGTACGCTCGCTCCAATGCGATTACCAAGATATGCTTTCAGCTTGCGAATAATTCCAATTACTAGTGGTGAAAGTGCCGCAATGATAAGCGATTGTATGATTGGTATGAGGTAGAGTAGATAGTGTGTCATATATAGAGAGTCACCAAGAGAATAAGTGCCATAAGAATATAAAGGATATATGCATTGAGGTTTCCATTTTGAATTCGCTTTGCTTTACGTCCAAGCCATTCACACGAAGCTATGATTGGGCTGTAGATATACTTGCTTGCAGTATCAGCAATCTCAAGTGTTACGGTTTTTGAACTCATGAAATAAGGGCTTTCTGGTGTAATGAGAATGGTCGTTGTGGTTTTTGTTGTTGGAAGAATTTTTTTCAAAAACATAAGTATCGTACGTGAAAATGCTGTAGCACTTATTTCATTATTTGGATACAACGGGTATCCACAATCCCATGTGTCTCCAATTTCTTCTGTATTCCCTCTTGTTTTGAGTTTTATGATAGCAATAACAAAAATCAGTACGGTAACCATCACAACTGCTGTAGGTATCATATCAATGACTGGCATATTGAGTCCGTGATCTGGATTTACCGCAATTTTTTCCGATCCTACAGTAAGTGCAATACGTTCAAAGAATGAAATGATAATTTTTGAACATAAACCGAGGAGTACAATCATGAGAGTCAGTACTCCGTATCCCAGTTGCATGAATAGTGTAGCCTCATGGATGTCAGTTGTCTTTTCAAAGCGAGGTCTTGCGAGGAATGTTGATCCAAATGCTTTTGCAAATGCAAGTATTGTTATTCCAGATGCAATCGCAAGAGCAATAATTGCCCCAATAAACACCGCTTTTATGTAAAAATATGGAGCTGAAAGACCCACAATCATTGTCTGGAATATCAACCATTCACTTGCAAATCCATTAAATGGAGGAAATGCTGATACGGCGAGTGCTGCTATGAAAAATGCAATTGCGGTTCGAGGTAAGTATCGAATGACTCCCCCAAGTTTTTCCATATTTGCAGTACCCGTGCTTGCAACAACCGTGCCTGCAGTAAGAAAAAGTAATCCTTTGAACATTGCGTGATTCACGATGTGGAAGAAAAATGCAATAAGTGCGATTGCCGCAAGAGTACTTACATGGAAACCAAGAAAAACGACTGCAGCCCCAAGTGTCATAGTCATAAGTCCAATATTTTCAATACTTGAAAATGCGAGCAATCGCTTTAAGTCAGTCTGCCCACTCGCCTCAAGAATACCAAGTACTGCTGTGACAGCACCGATAACTATCAAAAGTGGTCCCCACCATGAATCAGGGGTTGGAAGAAATTCAAATACAAAACGCACCAGAAGTAATAATGCAGTTTTAATCATGACACCTGACATCAGCGCTGAAACGTGTGCTGGGGCTGCAGGATGTGCTCGAGGAAGCCATGTGTGAAGTGGAATCATTCCTGCTTTAATCCCAAATCCAATGAGCGCAAGAACAAATGCAACATTTGCAGCGAGCATAGGGACACCTTGTTGGCCTAAGCGCCAATAATCAAAATTTGTTGTTCCTGAACTATGTGCGAGTGTAAAAAGTGCTCCGATAATTGCTGTTGCACCAATGTGCATCATGATGAAATAGAAGAAACCAGCTTGAATGTTCTCTGCTTTTTTATACTCAAAAATAATGAGCAAATATGATGTAAGCGACATAAGCTCCCATGCAATCATAAAAAAGAAAGCATCATTTGCAGTAATCACAAGTGCGATACTTGCAATAAATGCATTAAAGATGATTCCAAGATATGCAGTATTGTACGTGGTGTCATAATGACGGCTATAGCTCGCTCCATACAGTGAGGCGGCAGCACCTACGACACCAAGAATAAACAAGAATACCGAACCAAGTAAGTCAATTCGGAATGAAAAAGGGATAAATTGGAATGTAGAAGGAAGTGTAAAAGAAATCGCCTCTCCTCCTTTTATTGTAAGTATCGCTATGAGAATACATAAAAGTGAGGCAAGAAATGATGCAGTATATGCAACAAATGCCCGTGCGAGAAAAACCCGTGATTTGATCAACATCAGCGAAAACAGCATTCCCGCACCAAGTAGCCCGAGTGCATCAATGAATAATTTTGTAATCAGTACAGATGAAAGCATGGTATTTATGCGCTAGTACGCTTTTGAGCTTCGTATTTAAGAATGTTGTTGAGTGCCTGAATCACTTCTGTTGGACTTGGTGGATCACCAGCAATTTCATAGTCAACAGGAATTACATCCCGAAGTGAGTCTACAATGCCATATGATCCTCTCCATATTCCACCATGAATAGCTCCGTCTCCTACTGCGACCACAATTTTTGGTGTAGCCATAGCTTCATATGAATGTTTTACTCCTGCGATCATGTTGCGAGAAATTGGACCAGTAACCATCAGCATATCCGCGTGGCGTGGTGACGCAACAAAATGTACACCAAATCGCTCAACATCGTAGTATGGATTTGAGAGCGCAGTGAGTTCCTGCTCTTCCGCATTCGATGATCCAGCAGCTACTTCACGGATGGCAAGTGATCCATTAAAGAGCTTTCGAACGTGTTCCGAAAGTTCAGTGGCTGTTTCACTAGATACCGTGTCATTACTAAATAACACATCTTTACTAATGACGGTTTTTGGTGTTTTCCAAATCTTAAATAGCATTTCGAGCATAAATATGAGCTGTAGAATGGTTACTACAGAATAGCGTTTACAATAGTATTTTTATGATTTTTTTGCAAACTTACACGAGTGCATAACAATATATGCACAATGTAAATAAATATCATTCAACTACCAGTAAGAATTTCAATTATTAAAGTCCAGTTCCACTCATTTCTGTAACATAATTTGAGAGAAATGTAGGTATGGCAAACACGAGTCCAATAAGTGGGAGTATAAATAGTGCTACCGAAATGATCAGTGTCCAGAGAAAATACTTACGAGTTTTTTCAACAGATCGAAATACTTCATCTATTTTTCCTTCAAGTGTTGTCAATCGTGTAATGATATCTTGTTCCATATACTCATTTAATCACCTTGTTTCAAGGATTGAAATAGTAGCTACACTTTTTTCATCGGGATAACACCAAAGATGGTAATAATGACACCTGAAAGAAGTGTTGCGAGATTATATCCGCTAATGTAAAAAGAAAATAATATTAGTGCGATACCTGTAAGGATATAGCTTTGAGAAGCAGTGATGAATGAACTTGAGTACACTTGAGTGTGCCCGATTCGTAGTGTCAGCATTGAAAAAAATATAATGAAAGGCACTATAAGCGAAAGGTCGATAAATGGCTGATTCCACCACTTCACTATTCCCTTCTGACTCTTTGTTATTTGCATATTATTGTCGCGTTGTGATCGATACACAATACTTCCTTTTGGAAAGGTCGACTGTACGAGGAACTGCGTGTGGGGTGGTGTGCTTGTTGCTTCAAATCGTATGAGTGCTCCTTTGGGTGTAGAAGATGAGCTCACGATATTTTTTGAACACGAACTTGATTTTCCATTATCATACGTAAGACTACAGTGTGACGAAATCTTTTCCATTGGAATGTCTACTGGGAAGAGAATTTCGGTGCGTAACCGATCTATTGAAACTTGCCAATTATTTCCAATACTATCCCAATTGAATTCATCATTGGCTAAGTTTGCCACTACCGCTCCCTTAAGTACGTAATGAATGACAAACAGCTGTGGCCCTGTAATTGTCTTGTCTGGGTCTCCAATAGTAAGTGTGATTGAGTTACCTCCTTTATCATATTGTGCTTGGAGTCGATTTCCTCGTCCATCAGTAACAGCAATACTCGAAATATCAAGCGATGCATACTCTACTTTTCCAAGAGGGCGAATAGATAGTGGAATAGTGCGATAGATACCATGTAACTGCTCTCCGCCAAAATCATAGACGATTTCTTCTTGGACATTTGCACTTCCGTCACTCATCACTTCAATATGCGATGTGTATGCACGGATAACTTGCTCTGCATGTGCAATCTGTGTCGAACTAGCCATAATAAACAGAATGGCAATGATAGCTTTCATGCAAGAAAGGCACTTCGCCATACCTCTATCCTTCTGATGCTAACTGCTTTTTGACCTCTTCAAATTCGTTTTCAAGTTCCTTGAGACGTGCTCGACTTGCTTTGATAAGTTCAGCTCCTTCTTTCACTCGCTCAAGACCTTTTTCAACATCAATTTCATCCTGTGACTCAAACCACGCAGTGATCGCACGAAGCTTTTTAATAGTTTCAGTCAGATTTATATTGCTTTTGGTCATATTATTGCGTTACTTCGGTAATACTGCTTATTGTTGCCTCCAGTGTACCATCGGACAGTCTTGCTTCAAAACGCTCACCAGTTTTAAGGTTTTTGACCGAGCGGAGCACTCCTCCTCTACCCGAGAGAATGCTGTATCCGAGCTTGAGTTGACGTAGTGGATTATGTGTCTCAAGTTCCGTCGCTGTACGACTGAGCTCTTGCTCAGAAAGCATAAGAAATGAACGGTAACGTTCACTTATGCGCCGTAATGATTCTTTAGTTTCAATGCGGAGTTGTTCAATTGTTTGTGCAATGAGGGGAACATAAGACTCTATTGCACGAGCGGCATTGTCAAAGGACTGCGCGAGTCTTGTGAATGCACGAGCAAGACCACTTTCAACAGTGAGTATGTCATTTCTCGTTGTTTCAAAGCGTTCTTGTATTGCAAAAAACATTGTTCGTTCAGCATAAGTCAGCTCACTTGCAAGTTCATTCCAAGAAGCATTTAAAAGTGCAGTTGCTGCGGTTGGCGTGGAAGGAGCAAGATCGGAAACAAGTTGTGCAAGTGGAACGTCTTTGTCGTGACCAATTGCACAAACGACTGGTACAGGAAAGTTTGCGAGTGCACGCACGACAAGTTCATGATTAAACGCTTGTAGGCTTTCGAGGCTTCCACCTCCACGAATTACTACGAGTACGTCAATAGGTTTGGTTTGCCAATATTTGATTGCGGCGAGTAATTCTTTTACTGCACCAATTCCTTCAACACGTGCGTCAGTGAGCCTCACTTTGTAGCCAAAACTTCCAAGATTGTTTAAAAAATCATGGATCACTGCACCTTGTTTTGAGGTAATGAGCCCAATGTGCTCTGGAAAATCAGGTAGTATCCTCTTTTTTTCGGGAGAGAATAATCCTTCATCATCAAGTTTTTTCTTGAGTGTATCGTATGCTTTCTTGAGTGCACCTTCACCGACAAGCTCGATTGTCTGTGCTCGAAAACTTAGTCGTCCAGTTGGCTTATATACTTCGCTCTTACCTTCGACGATTACTTCTAGCCCTTCTTCGAGAGTGACTCCTGAAAGGTGGTAATCTGACAGCCACATAAATAGATTCATGGTGCTATTATCGTCTTTGTCGCGCATTCCCATGTATACGGCACTTCCCTGTTGTTTCACACTCGTAATCTCACCCTTGACTCGTGCGGTAAAACGCCACAGTGCTGCATTGACGATATCGAGGTAAGTCGAGACCGTGTACGATGTTTCTTCTGCCATCACTTCGCGTGGATCTTTGTGTGTAAGCATGCCAATACGCTCCATCCCATCACCTTGAGTAGTGTCACTTTTTACACTGTGTCCACCACCAAATTCAGCAACCAATGTAAGGATTTGTTCGCCATACTGGTTATACTTTGCATCCTTGATCCCCTTGATAGCCGTAAGATCTTCTTTAGTACGTGGAAGTGCACGCACGATATCATCAAGAGCAGTATTTGGAAGTATGCGAAAAAGCTCTACTGAACGCTTTGCAGCCTCATTATCTCGCCATCCATAGAGTGCTTGTCGTAAGTTCATATTGTTCCCGCCATGATAGCATCTTCAAATGCAATGATACCAGAGAGATCTTTTGGGTAGATTTCAATATCAGGGAAATCGAGGACGGTAATTTTTTTATGAACTGCAATGATGAGCGCTTTTAGTCGTTCAACATCTTCACTTGAAATATAGTGAGTCAGTGTAGTGATCTTGTCGTCTGTTGGCTCAAGAAATTCAAGCGTGCCCTTCGTGACTTTCTTGCCTACAAATTCGTGTGAACCTTCGACAAGTATCTTATAGAAAATAAGCTGGCGCTTATAATTATGGAGAGTTATTTTTTCTCGCGCATCTTTACCATCCCAGTCATGCTTTGCCCTCCCTGTTTTAAAATCAACTACATGGATAGCGTCACCACCTTCAATCATTTTATCGATTTTCCCTGTAAGCTGCACATCACCTACGATGACACCCTGAGTGCGAAAATCGACCTCAGAACGCTCAGCAACTGTGGCATGTTTTCCAACTTCATTCCACCAGACAGCAAGAGATTCTTCGCCATGGGCACGAAAGTGGCTACGTTCACTTTTCATCATCCGTTCCTTTTCAATTGCTACTCCGAAATATCCAATGAGCACATTTTTTGCAGGAACTTTTCCTGACATGTGCAGCTCGCGATAAAAGAGTTCAATTGCTTTGTGCATCGCACTTCCAAATGCAGATGATGGATTCATTGCTTGTGGAAAGCGCAGTAGATTCTGCTCAAGAAATGCAGTGGGCCCTCCTACTGTGACATTGAGAAAATTATTGAGATGCGTAACACTCATGCGATAGTCCTTCAGCTGTGCTTTCAATATTGCCTGCTCTCCATGTGTGACAGGAAAAAATGATGGATGATCAGGAACATTTGCGATCGCTTGCACTATTTCCTCTGGTGAAATTGTGGTTTCGTGCTCATCAAGATGAGTAGCGAGTGAGCCATCATGTTTATCAGGTTTGATATAGTGGACAGTAAGCGTGTCCTTACCTGCATCATCTTTGCGATATGCCGAAAGAAACAGACGCTCTTTTGCTCGCGTTAACGCAACATAAAAAATACGCAAGCGGTCATCACCACCCTCATCGCGTTCAATCGGCATATTGATAGGAAATGGAAGTTTGTTTGGAAATCCTCTTCCTGCCCAAACATCTTCTTGGCATGAAATAACAAATACGGTATGAAATTCAAGTCCTTTTGACTTATGTGCAGTCATAAGGTTTACAGCATTACCTGCACTTGCAAATGGGGTGGTATCAGCAAGTGTAATACCACTACGTTCATGCATGTCAGCAAATTGAACAAGATCCACGAGAAGGAGCTGTTTCCCTTTGCGAAATTCTCGGAGTGCTCCAACAAATACACGTAAACTTGAAAGAAAGAGTAGGTACCTCGGCTCATTGTTTCTTCGTGCAGTAGATCCAAAATAAAATTCACGGAAGTTGCTTTTCCACGAGCCAACTTTTCTTTCGTTGATATATGGGTTTACTGACTCATCGTGTCCATCTTCTCCACCACCAGGAAGAAGTACTCCATCGCTTCCAATTAATTCGTCGAGTATTCGCTCAAGTGGCTCGTGTTTTGCACGAGCAGAAACTTCAATCAGCCATGCTGAAATACTGCGGATCCTCACATCTTCGCTTTCACTCATTGCACCGATCCAAGTCCTATCGTCTCGATGTGCTGCATCGACAGCGAGTTTCCAAATTGCTTCTCGCGAAATTTCCCAAAATGGAGCAGTGAGTATATCAGGCAAATACTGGTCTGCTTCTTTCTTGTCACTTTCAAGGAGTGTAACAAGAAAACGCGCCATAGTAACGAGTACACGAACATGTTCTTCCTCAAATACATTTTGCTTTCGTTCGTAATTAATAGGAATACCACTCCTGACAAGCACGCGCGCAACATCTTCAAGTTCGCGATGACGTCGAGTGATAATTGCAATTTCGTTTGGAGAAATACCATCTGAAATAGATTGCTTTATTTCTCGCGCAACATAGGCATACTCATGCGCGCGAGTCGGTAAGAGCATATGTACAATATGACCATCACCGAGCTCAGGTTTTGCTGCAACAAGCTTTTTTTCAAGAGTTGGTATCACTCGCTCAAGTCGTTCTTCACTTTTTTCAATCACCTCGCGCGCGACATCTAAAATACGCTGTGTTGAACGATAGTTTTGCGTGAGTACGATTAGTGCATGTGATGCGAAGAATTTCGGAAAATCAATAATGTTTGAAATCTCTGCACCTTGAAAGCGATATATTGCTTGATCATCATCTCCAACAATCATGATATTTGCTTTCCCCTCACTTACTGCTGCGCTCCCCAAATGACGCACGAGTTTTAATTGTGCATCATTGGTATCTTGAAATTCATCAACAAGAATATATTGATAGCGCTCTTGAAGGTCAGAAAGCAGTGATGGGTGCGTTTCAAGTGCAGTAACCACATCAAGGAGCATGTCATCAAAATCATAGTAGCCTCCCTTCCACATTGCAGTACGATATGCAGTATATACATCTGCAAGCGAGCGCATTTTCTCTAGATAGAGTGTATCTTTAAACACCCGTTCATCATCTGCAGAAATTTTCATCCACGACTGTTTCCATGCGGAGAGTGGTGCAGTCTTATCTTCTTCGACTGCGAGTTTGAGTGCACGCGAAAGTGAAAGTCCGACCATATGCGAAAGAGTGAGGTTTGTGGTCGATGTTTTGTCGAGTTTTCCACCAAGTGCGAGCTTTCCTGCTATATCTGCAATAGCTCCAAATGAACCCTTTGAAAGTCGATCATCAAAGACACTACCGAGCAATTCATTAATTGTAGGTAGCGCCTTTTCATTGGTTTCAATGAGCTTAGTAAATTCTTGCGGAGTAATACCTGCTTGTTTTAAGAGTCCAATCGAGCGACGTGCATCCTTAATATATGAATACTGCTCCTCGTGTTTTACGGACAGTGGATTAGAGCGTGGGAGTGTCTGAAATACGCCCTCAAGAATTTCAAGTTGAGTAAGCTCGTCAGCAGGAGCGAAGTCAGCACCATCATAGAAAAATTCTGGATATGAAGCTATCACATCTCGAGCAAATCCATGAAAAGTATAAATACCTACTTTGTACCCCGCAGGCCCGATGATATCTGAAAGGCGTTCACGCATATTTACCTGTGCCGCATCAGTAAACGTAAGGCAGAGAATGTTCCCAGGGCGTATGTCAGTTTGTTTTAAAATGTTACCCACACGCAACGAAAGGACCTGCGTCTTTCCTGTACCAGGTCCTGCAATGACCATCACTGGCCCATCGATCGTATCAACCGCAAGCTTCTGCTCTTTATTGAGTTTCTTGTAGGCGTCTTCAAATTCAGGTGTAGTCAACTGCATCAAGCGATTATACCATGCTCAACAAATCTACAATTCACCAACATATTGAAGTAATTTAGCACTCGATTAGAGGCTTTTAACCAGCGAGGTCATTCTCTACTCCGAGCTCTCGCACTGCACCTCGATATCGACAGTAATCACAATCTTCTCCAAGCATTGGAGCAGTATCTTCATCAAGGGACTTTTTTATTTGCAACAATGTGTCATCCACCCAACCATCATTTCCCTCATACGCAATCAGTGTAATATCAAATTCAAGTTTACCGTCGAAAGCCTTGCGGTCTTTTTGTCCATTTGCGTAGACAAAGTACCCAATCGACGAAACGGTGAATCCCATCTTACGGAGTATCCATTGATAGATTTCCATTTGTCGCTTGTATCCGTCTTGCCAGTCCTGATCGAGTGCGGTGATTGCTTCATCTTTACTTGTTGACTTGTAATCAACCACAATAAGCTCTCCGTTGCTGTTCACCCAAAGGTCATCAATAGCTCCCGAAACAGTAAATCCTGTTGGTTTATGTGGTACTGCGAGACCCTGAAAATTTTCTCGCCAAATGTCTATATCAGGATGATCAAATGGAATTGCCTCGACTCCATAATGTGTCATCAGTGGATGTGCACTTTTACCCTTACGATGAATGTCGAATTCTTTTTTGAGCAAATGATCAACTGCAGAGTTGAGATTGAATGGAAACCCAGGTGGGCGCGCGACACCGAGTTTATTGTCAATATAAAAACAACGCTTGCACTCTACATATAAATCTATTTTTGAACGTGACAGACGCCATTTTGGACCACCGTAGTTCCATAATGGATTGCGGTTTGGTTTGTAGTATGAAGACATATCTCTAGTGTACGCTTGATTCCACGTTTTCAAAAGCAGTTTAGGCTACCATTGCGAGGTCTCCAGAAATACATATTGGTGAAAATCCCAAGATCTCATCATAAAGAATTCCTTGAGGAATATCATTGTACAGGAATATCTTCTTGCTAAGTCGAAAGGCATCGTACATTTCTATGAATGTTGCGCCACCAATATAGTTCTGCTGTCCATCCTTTTCAAAATTAAGCACAAGAACTGCTTCAACAGTCTCGATTTTCTTTGCACTCAGTCGGAACATTTCGCCTTTCCACCTTGCGTGCTCAGCAGAGCTTTGCTCCTTGCGTTTTGTTTCTTCGCTTGGGTTGTTGTATGAATTGGGGAGTACGACGCTGTGTCCTGCATCTTCAAGCGTATTCATGATTGGAGGTATACGATTATAGAATCGCTTGCTACAGATAATGAAGATGTTCATAGGTGGTCATTATATCAGAAAGTTAGAACCCACTTCGAGCAAAACCCCGAGTGACTGAGGTAATGGAATGACTCAGGCACCCCCGCTCGCTTCGCTCGTCGCCCCACGGCATCTCCGGCTCTCGA
>DALYED010000011.1:0-6688 GCA_031972735.1 Minisyncoccota bacterium
CTTTTACACAGCGAAGGTCGCAGGTTCGAATCCTGCATCGCGCACTCGTACAACAATAAAGACCGCCATACGTGGCGGTCTTTATTGTTGTACGAACACATTTTTTTATTGGGTTCGCGTAGGGGTGGAGGGTAACACTCCATCAAGATCATCCACAGAAGGAATGGGAGTATCGGTTGATTGTATCCCCTTGAGGCGCTCGTATGATGGTGGTTGAGGAGACTGCTTTAGCAGTGCATCAAAATTTACTTCCTTCTGATGGTATTGAGAAATGACACTTTGGAGCTCTGAGAGTGAGAATGTGTCTCGTGCTCCGCGTGAAGTTACTGTTGGCGTCTCTACTTCAAGAGCCCAATTATATGCAGTATAGCCAAGTGCTCCAACTGCCAAGATGCCGACGACACCACCCCAAAGTACGATACGCCACAGTGCATTTGGGTCTAGACTTTCTTTTTGTACACTTCGAAATTTTGCAACAACTGATTGAAGTGAAAAATGTATGTTTTTTTCCATATACTATAAGGGGTTTTGCTTTAGGCTCGCAAAATCGATACTCATTGAACCAGTCCAATTATCTTGAGTAGGCTTCAGCAATGATGTGGAGGGAGTAAGACCAATATCATAACGAGTTATCACCACGCGAGATGGAAATTCTTCAATGAGACGCATGAAGTGAAATAGCTGAGTCCAGGTTCCCGTTAGCGCGAAATCACCATGGAGTAATGGGGTTTTTGTAGTTTGCAAGTCAAAGGTATTCGTTGTCACAAGTAAACCTGTTGATGCACCAAGATGTTCAATTTGAGCAATGAGCTTAATTTGATTTTCATCACTTGAGTCAATGAGGTATCGTTCAAGTTGCTCTCTATCTTTTGTTGCAGCTGCGAGTGTTTGCTTAAGATTGGCAATTTTTTGCCATTTTTGTCCCTCTTCTTGGAGCTGTTCACGTATATCAGTTTCCTTTTGTTTCATTCCTTGAATTGTTGTGTATCCGTACCACAACAAACCAACACCAAACAGATCAAGGAGTACCAGAACGATAAGTATGTTGAGGGATTTCTTCATATTACTTTAAATCGACAGTGAGCAGAAAATCAATATTTGTCTTCTTGTTAATGAAACTCTGTGCATATTTCGCTTCCTTAATGTGCTCCTTATCATCCTTTAAGAGTTTGCGAAAAAGCAGAAGGTCTCCAGTTGTCATTGCATTTCCACTTAATTGCGCAGAAACACCTGTTTCCGTGTGTACATAAGTAAAGTGAGAGATGAGAATACCCGTAGGTTTTTGCGCAAGAATCATACTTAACACTTGTGAGGGAACTATTTCAGCAACTCCCTTATCTTTAAGTAAAACTATCTCACCCTTAATAACATTCAGGTCATTTTGAGTGACCCCTTCTTCTGGGATTCCATTCCCTTTTTTATTTGCCAACTCAGCTGCAAGTGTGTTTGTTGAATTTCTCACAATTACATATGAAGGTGCAACAAATAGAGATGTGAGAATCTCGAGTAAGAACAACACAAAAAGTAAGAGTACTCCATATCGCAACCAAAACTCCTTCTGTAATTTTCTTTTTTCTGCCTGTGGAAGAAGGTTGATCATGCTATTGTGGCATTATATTACGGAGTGCGAGTCCAATAGCAGCAGTATATCCATGAGACTCAGCAAATGAAAGTGGTGGTACATATTCTTCAAAAGAGCGCACATTTACCCAAGGATTGGCGATTTTTACTTTTACATCAAGATTCATCCCAAGAAACTCTGCGATTCCTTTTAAATTTGCACCGCCCCCCGTCAGATAGACTGCTTCAATATTTCCCCCGACTTTATCGGCATGATGTGTCTGCCAATATGAATAGTGGCGAAGCAATCTTGTGCGCAGGTCACTTACTACTGCAATCATTGCATTGTGCAATGATTCCTCTTTTACTCCCCCAATCAGACCATGTTTTATCTTGAGCGCTTCAGCTTCATCGTAGGTAATCTTCAGGGCACGCTCGATTGATTGAGTCATATTGTGCCCTCCGATATCAAGTGATGCAGAAAACTGCACAACACCATTTGCAGCTACAAACATATCGGTGACCATTTTACCTATATCAACAACAAGAAATGTCCCATTATCACCTCGTGGAATAATTGCCCGTGCCATTGCTTGAGACTCGAATTCAAAGGCTTTTGGCACCACCCCAGTTCCATGAAATATTTCAAGATACCCTTCTACGGCAGTCTTTGGGAGAACAGAAACAACAACATCCATGCTCTCTTTTTTTTGTGTTGAACCTTCACCAATCACGGTAAAATCGAACATTGCTTCAGCGCCAGAAATTGGAACATGTTCTTCAAGTGAAAGTTCAATTGTGTCGTGCACTTCACTAAGTGGAACTCTTGGGATACGTATATTTGCAAGATATGCCTGCTCTTCGGGAAGTGAGACATTTGCGAATGTGAGCTTATACTCATATGCAAGTGCAGCAATGACATCTTGTAGTCGCTTGTGATCTTGCATGCGATCGGTACCTGCAACACTAAGTGGAAAATTTCGAGATGCATGGCGAGACACCTCAAGCTTACCCCCTCGCTCTTCAAGCTCAATAAAGCGGACTGCGTCTGCTGAAATATCAAGACCAACTGCTGGCATCGATAAAAATTTAGGAGCAACAAAGAGGGACATCACTTACCAGTATACAGCATCTTATTTGGAGTATGTAGTGGAAACTCACTTATGAAAGTGGACTTCCTGGTGGAACTTTCGAGTCTGGACCAAGTAGGACTGCGCCTCCATCAATCGTTTTTACTGCCAAGATCATGCCATGACTCTCAAATCCTCGCAGTGTACGAGGATCAAGATTTGTAACAAATGGACACTGCTTTCCAATTAATTGTTCAGGCTGGTAGTACTCGCGAATACCTGAAAGAATCTGACGCGGAGTTTCTTCCCCAAAATCAACTTCGAGTCGAAGTAACTTATCTGCTCCTTCAACATATTCTGCGATAAGAATCGTTCCGATTTTTATTTCTATGTTATGAAAATCATCAATAGTTGCCATGAGTAGTTGAGTTTAGTTTGTGATTACCCGATACGATATTCCGCAATATATCATATCTCTCCATCATGCTCATCTTTACTAGCGGGATTATACTTATTTAAGTAAGACTGCAAAATAATCGTTGCCGCAGATGCATCATTGAGTGAGTTATCCCCCTGAATATGTCCAGCTTCCCGAGAAGACAAAACTTCGTTCATAAATTCAACAGGAAGTCCGGTTTTTTCTTTTAAAAGTTCAGAAAATGGAGATATCTCTTTCATAATTGCATTGTGTTGATTCTGAAAATTAATTGACTCACCAACAACAATGCAGTCAATTTTTTCATCAAGACAAATCTTGGCAAGATGTGGAATAATTGACCGGGAGTTAAGTAGAACACGGAATGGGAATGCCATTCGCCCCCCCTCATCAGAAGTTGCAATTCCTAGTCTTTTTGTTCCATAGTCGATACCTAAATATTTCATAGTTTCAGTCTAGCAATAAACAGAAATGCTGCACAATTGCATCTCTGCAAAATTTTGCTAGTATAAGCTCCACGCTAATAATTTGGCGTAGAGAACAATTCAATAAGGAGGAGTGGCTGAGTGGTTTAAGGCAACAGTCTTGAAAACTGTCGTTCATTTACGTGAACCGTGAGTTCGAATCTCACCTCCTCCGCAATCTCAAGAAAGCACCCGGAAGGGGCTTTTTTGTTGCATGCATCACACTTCTCGATTACAAAAAACTCGCAACTTCCAATTTGGTGGGTAACTCATTTCATTCTCACACTTTGTGTGTGCTAGAATATGCTCATGATGGAGTGGGAAGCACTAGAACATTCATACACTGAAAAAACCAATGACTGGTACGCATCTGTAATTATTATTGCAGGGGCATTGATTGCTGTGGAATTTCTGATTAATAACTTTTTATTGATCACTCTCACTATCATTGCGACGATTGCATTCATTCTTATGGCGGCCCGCCTTCCAAATATGATAAATGTGCAAATTCGAAAAAATGGTATTCGAGTTGGTGAAACACTCTACCCCTACCAATCACTCGAAGGATTTGCCATTATCGAATACACCCCAGAAAAAAGACTTTTGCTTCAATCAACACGCACATTCTTACCTCTCATTGTTGTTCATATTGCGGATAATATCGACGCAGAAAAATTACATGACGAGCTCTCAGCATATCTTCCAGAAAAGGAGCTACACGAATCAGCTCCTCAGCTTTTAATGGAGTGGGTTGGTTTTTAGTCTACTCACCACTCACCACACATTCGACAGTTCTGTTTTTTTTGACGGAACTATGTTTTTCATGTTAGTGTTTCCCTACTCCTGAACTCAAAGTAGGAGTAGCAACAAATGCGTCCTCGTCGTTCAATGGATAGGACAAGAGTTTGCGGAACTCTAAATATAGGTTCGATTCCTATCGAGGGCACAAAGTAAGCACAAAACCTTCCCAATGGAAGGTTTTGTGCTATTTATGAGAACTACGACTGAATTGCCTACGCCTTTCATGGCACACCGCAATCAACGCACCTCTTTCTTTGCATTCACTCATTCAGCCGTTATACTAGTGATATATTATGGATACAAAAAAAATACTCTCAATCGAAGATGACGCATTTCTTTCAAGTCTGGTTTCCGGAAAACTCATTGAGTCTGGTTTTTCTGTAATCACTGCTGGAACTGGTCAAGATGGGCTTTCAAAAGCGAAGAGTGAGCAACCAAGCCTTATTCTCCTTGATATTATGCTTCCTGATATGGGAGGTTTTGAAATCCTTGAAAAACTTAAAGCTGATCCTGCGACCGAGAAGATCCCTGTCATCATCTTGTCGAATCTTGGAGGTAGAGATGAAATTGAACGTGGGGTAAAACTTGGTGCTTCAAGTTATCTGATAAAATCAAATATTCTTCCCCATGAAGTTGCTGAAATGGTAGAGAGTCAAATAGCACCCAACCCCACCACATCAGGACAACCCCTAGAACAGAAATAATTTGAGTTAAAAAAAGAGCCATTAGGGCTCTTTTTTGTTTATTTCTTTACTTGCTGTTTCTTTAAGAATGCAACAACTCGAGACTTCTTTCGTGCTGCGGTATTCTTTTTAATCACACCACGCTTTGCAGCTTTATCGATTGCTTTGTAGACAAGCGCAAGTTCTGCAGTAGCTTCAGTGAACTTCTTTGCAAGCGCCATTTTTTTAATGGTCTTTATCTCATCACGCATTTTGTTTGCGCGACGAGCATTATGTACGGCGCGACGTGCTGAGACGCGAACCGCTCTTTTTGCTGATGAAGTAATTGCCATAATCGGAAATCCTACATGACGAAGTGAAAAAAGGCAAGTAATGGCGTGATATCGGAGGTAAATTGTATAATAAAAGCATGATAGGACACATACACGGTGAGGTACTGAGCAAGGATGAGCGATCGACAATAATTAACATTGGCGGTATTGGCTATGTGGTTGCAACAACACCTGCAACCCTTATTCATGCTGAGATCGGAGCGAATATTGCACTATGGACACACCTCGTTGTTCGCGAGGATGCGCTTGATTTATATGGGTTTTCTGGAAAAGATGAACTTTCGCTTTTTCGACTACTTATTGGTATTTCTGGCATAGGACCAAAAAGTGCATTAAATATCCTCTCGCTTGCAGATATTGCTACTATATCTCGAGCCATTGCATCCAATGACAGCTCATATCTCACAAAAGTCTCTGGTATCGGGAAAAAATTAGCAGAGAAAATATTACTTGAACTGAGAGACAAACTTACCGGACTTACGATTGAGACAATGCCGCACGAAGAGTCAGAAGCATTACTTGCTCTTGAGGCGTTGGGCTACCCACCACGAGAGACTCGCGATATGGTCCGATTACTCGCAAAAGACAACCTCTCATCTCAAGAGATAATTCGCAAAGCACTGCAATCACTTGGCGGACGCAATTCATAAGCATAGAGTAAAATATAAATCATGATGGTATGATTTTATTATGAAGAAAATACTGAAGTACATCTTGCCTAAGAGATGCATCAATGCGATCTTGCCTATTTATCATTTTTCATTAGCACTCCTTGGCGCTCTCCGCTACGGATTTCCGTCAAAAAAACTTGTTGTTATAGGAGTGACTGGGACAAAAGGTAAGACAAGTACCACAGAAATACTGAACAATATCCTCGAAGCAAGCGGAAAATCAACAGCGGTGTTAGGAACATTGCGATTTAAAGTTGGTGAAAAAAATGAACGCAACTTAAAAAAGATGACAATGCCTGGAAGATTTTTTATTCAAAAATTCTTAGCAGACGCAGTACGAGCTGGTTGTACTCATGCAATCATTGAGATGACCTCTGAGGGTGCGAAGCAATATCGTCAACGGTTTATTGACATGGATGCACTTATTTTCACAAACCTCTCCCCTGAGCACATTGAATCACACGGATCTTATGAACAATACCGAGAGGCAAAACTTTTGATTGCCCATACACTCGCTCGCTCAACAAAATTACATCGTTTTATGATTGCAAATAGTGATGACAAGGAAGGGCATTGGTTTCTCGAATTACCCAACATTGCACCTGTTCCCTTTAGTATTAAAGATGTATCACCAGTAACAGCAAGTGCAGAACATATCCAACTTTTATGGG
>DALYED010000011.1:6709-33094 GCA_031972735.1 Minisyncoccota bacterium
TGCATACAACATACTTGCAGCAGCGACATGTGCAAAAAAACTAGGAATTGAAAAAACGTCCATAATTAAGGGTATTTCTCATACGACGCTCATTGAAGGCAGGGCAGAAAAAATAGAAGAAGGTCAATCATTTCCTGTGGTTGTCGACTATGCACACACGCCAGATTCACTCATTGCACTCTATGAAACATTTACTGGATACCAGAATATTTGCATTCTCGGAAGCACGGGCGGCGGTAGAGATAAATGGAAACGCCCTGTGATGGGTGGCATTGCGGATAAGTACTGCTCAGCAATCATTCTTACAAATGAAGATCCTTATGACGAAAACCCAGTAACTATTCTTGAAGAAATTTCTTCAGGAATTAAGTCTGGGTCACCTGAACATATACTTGATAGACGAGAAGCAATTGCCAGAGGAATCACTCTTGCGCAAACATATAAAAACCCTGCACTTCTTATTACAGGAAAAGGAACTGACCCATATATTATGGGTCCAAAAGGATCAAAAGAAGTATGGGATGACCGAAAAGTTGCTCGTGAAGAGTTGTCTCGGTTAATTTGATAAATGAAATTCATCACCTATCAAAAAGCCTAAATAGCGATATACCGAATGCTGTTGCCACATTCAGTGACTCTTTTGTTCCATACATTGGAATTTCAATCAACAAATCGCAAACATCCCTCAGCAATGGATCGAGCCCTTCCACTTCACTCCCTACAAGCAGGAGTACTTTTTCTATTGGCGTGACATTTTTATAATCACAAGAACGAATATCTTGTTCTAAGCCAATTATCAAAAAACCTTCTTTCTTGAGCATTGCAATAACCTCAAGTGGCGAGATACAGTACTCCCACACAATACTCGTTTCAGCACCTAGGGCAGTTTTTACTATTTCTTTCACTGGTCTTTGAAATCGATCAAGTGGAGTTGGTGTATATCCTGAAAGGTAGCACTTGTGTACACCTATAGCATCAGCAGTGCGAAACATTGCTCCAACATTGTGTGCGCTTCGAATATTATGAAGTAATATTCGAATATCAATGGCAGTATGTGACATAAAGATATGGTACTATATCAACAATGCTTTCTCTATTTCCAAGCCTATTTGACTTGAGCTGGTATGTTCCATTATTTTTTAGAATTTTCCTTGGTTATTACTTTTTTAACCTTGGTCTTCATATTGCGAAGAAAGGCAGTAGTCCTAAATGGCGCATGACTGGTTGGGTCTCATCCATATTAGGTATATTTTTCATAATTGGACTACTGACACAACTTTCAGGCCTTATTTCCTCGATATTTGCTATTTATTTGAGCAAGAAAAAAAATCATAAAACTGACTTAATTAAAGAATCTCATACGTTCTATGCACTTATTGCCCTCGTATCACTTTCACTACTTTTCCTTGGAGCGGGACCATATGCAATTGACCTCCCCCTTTAAAAACTAGGATTCGTGTGTTAGTATCAAAAAATTCTCTTTGAAGCACTTGAGAGAGAATTACATGCCCCTATAGCTCAGCCGGTAGAGCAGCAGCCTTTTAAGCTGACGGTCGCAGGTTCGATCCCTGCTGGGGGCACAATGAATCTTATGTAATCAAAAAGAAGCGCCAATGCGCTTCTTTTTGATTACATGGTAATACTCACTCATTCTGATGCAGACTTTCTATAAATATTTGCCAAAATATAAAACATGTATCATAACAACATATTGAGTTAAGTTATCCACACTATGTCCTTGATGCTTTTATAGGACATAGTATACTCATATCAGACGATTCTCAGTAGTTGATTTATCAACAGAACTACTGAGTAATCAGTAGTTCTTTACACAATCCACAAAAGTTTTCCTCCAACAACAAAGACCGACACAAGTCGGCAATCAAAGCCGGGACACTCAAACCCGGCTTTTTAATACAAAAAATATGAAGTAAAACCTAATTATTTAATATAAAATCTTCAAGGAGGTCTTCGAAGTCACCTTCCCCTCTATGTCCTTTATGGTATATATCTTTTAGTAATGCGAGTTTGTCTTTTATTTCGCTTGCAGTGTAGTTTCGAGCATATGCTCCATATGTCCGATATGATGTCTCCTTAACACCAGATCGCAATGAGTCTTTTTTATCAAGCACGCTCACAATAAACATTGTTTTGTATGCCCAAAAAAGAGTTCCGTGGATTTCCTCCATAGCAGCACCACTTCGTCTTACTTTTTCAAATTCAACCCATGACGCCTTTTTATCGCGAGCACCAAGAGCGTTTGCAACAGGAAAGCTATCAATACGACGCTCAAATAGTTTAGGTAGAGGATAATTCTTCACCTCACCCAATCGTTCAAAAAACGCCAATAAGTCTTTGGTGGGGGAAAATTCTCGAATGATGACATGATGATCTGTTTTTTGAAGCACAGTGCGATAAAAACTCTCTCCTTCGGCACTATCCAAAATACCATCGAAGTAAAGGATATTTTGACCACCAAACAGATTCTCGGAGGTAAATGAGTCTGTTGCAGCGCTCATATTAAACAACACATCATCAAAATATGCAGAGATTGCCGTTGGATACTCAACACGAAGCTGTTCAAAGAGCGCGCGAGCTTCACTTCTTGATTTTCGAGTATCTTCACCAAAAAAACACTGTATCATCTAAAAATACTATCATAAATAAGAAAAACGGACTCAAGATGAGTCCGTTTGGGGAAGGGTGGGGTTAATTGCAAGATTGTTTATATCCAACAATCCGCTTTCCCGATTGTGCAGACTGGCGAAATGCACCGTTAGGATCAATACCAGTTTTTTGTGCAGAATAGCCACAATCTGTATAGCCCACTGCCTCAGCCTCAGCAATGCGTTGCGCCCGGCTGTAATCTTCGCGCTGATCAATATTTCGACCTAGGTAGTAGAGCGGAACACCAGCCAGAATCGCACCTGCAGCAGGATTTGACTTGTAGAGCGCACCACCGAGCACCGAACCACCCACTCCAAGTATCGAAGCGTTTGAGAACGGAATTGACCCACTTGAGTAACCACAATTGGTACCACTGCCGTAATAGTCGCGGCAACCCGCAATGGAAGAAGTACTGCACACGAGAAACACAGCGAAGGTGGAGATGACAGCAGTAAAGCGTATATTCACAAAGATTCTCCTTGAGATGAGGTATATTCACAAAGACCTGTGTTAAACAGATTCAGATCTTTTTATACAATACACTAAATTAATAAAAAGTCAATATATTGTAGATATATATGGCTTTAAATATGATTATTTTAGACTTCCCCACCTCTCACCCTTTGCAATATCTACAACAAGCGGAATATGTGCGCCCTTTGTCCCAAGTGCAACACCAGTCATGGCACTAATGATGACAGACTGGGATTTCTCCACTATTGAAGTGTTATTTTTTACCTCAAATATCAGCTCATCATGTACCTGTAAAATAAGTTCCACATCCTGAGTTAGTTTTTCTTTCTGAAGTGCTACATCAGATCGAATCATGGCGATTTTTATAAAATCTGCTGCTGTTCCTTGAAGTGGCGCATTCATTGCCATGCGCTCAGACATGGCTTTCATGAATGGAATTTTTGAGCGAAGATTCGGAAATAACCGTCGTCGACCAAATAATGTTTCACTGTATCCTTTTTGTGTAGCTTCTCTTACTGTTTCCTCAAAATAGCGTGCAATGCCCGGGAATGTGACAAAATATTGATCATAAAACTGTTGCGCCTCCTCACGGGTAGAGCCAAGATTAGTCTTGAGAGCGGAAACACCCATACCGTAAATGATTCCGAAATTTATGACTTTTGCTCGTCGACGCATTTCTTTTGTAACATCTTCTGGTTTTACCCGAAATACACGTGATGCGACAGAAGTATGGATATCTGAACCTGATGTAAATATTTCTAAAAGTCCTGTGTCACCAGAAAGCATTGCAAGTACCCGCATCTCTATTTGAGAATAATCAAATGAAATAAGGATATTCCCTTCACCAGCAATAAATGCATCACGAATTACTTCGCCAAGTCCTTCTCGCACAGGAATATTTTGCAGACCGGGATTTGTAGAAGAAAAACGCCCTGTACTTGCGCCGTCTTGGTGAAATGTAGTGTGAATCCTACTTTCACTGTCTACCATCTGTGGAATATTATCAATATAGGTTGAGAGCAATTTTTGATATTCACGATATACAAGAATTGAAGCAATGATTGGGTGTGCATCACGAAGCTTTTCAAGTTCAGACTCGCGAGTAGAACGAGCTCCTCCTTCAGTTTTCTTTAAGCCTTTTGCCGTAAGATTAAGCTTGTCAAACAAAAGTACACCGAGTTGCTTTGGTGAATTAATATTAAATTCTTCTCCTGCATAATCGTATATCTTTTTTTCTGTTTCTTTGAGAATTTTATGATACTCGACTGAAATTTTTGCGAGGTATGGAACATCAATACGCACCCCTTTTTTTTGAGCTCGCTCAATTATTGAGATAAGTGGTACTTCTATCTCTTCAAAGACATGAAATACTCCTTTTTCTCTCATTTCTTTCTCAATAGCAGCGAATGCTTTATCTGCATCTATTTCTCCAGTATATTCAGCCACATCTTCGGAATTTGGTGTGGTTTTATCAGAATCGAGTAACCAGTACCCAATTTCTGCCTTGCGTATGGTATATACATCACCAACGATGCTTGCATTTTTAACCTTTTCTACTTTTGTACTTGTAACTCCTTTAGCGTCAGTCTTTTTTACCAATTGCTTTGGTTCAAAAATACTCTTCACTCGCACACCAAGTGACTTAAATTCGAGTTCGATAAATAATTTTATCGCAGCATCTGGTGTGAATGTTTCTTTCCATTTATGAATAGGACGAACATAGTTAATTGGTGCATCAAGGCGGATGGTGGCCAGCATTTTTGAAAAAAGAGCTTCATCTTCTCCAGCAACAAGAAGTTCAACGATGCGTGACTTTATTCCAGCATCGATAACAGCTTGTTTATTTTTCTTGATAGCCTTATATATCTCTTCAATTGTGCCGAATTTTTGAATGAGATCACTCCCTGTTTTTTCTCCAATCCCTGCAATACCGATAATATTGTCAGAGGGGTCACCACGAAGTCCTTTATAATCAGGTACGAGCGCAGGACCAAACCCAAAACGCTCATTTACCCGATCTTCATCATAGATGATTGTATCGTTAATTCCTTTTTTTAAGGTATAGACTCGTACCCGCTTTCCCGAAACAAGCTGGAGTGTATCCATATCTCCAGTGACTATCAATATTTCAAGATCTTTTTCATTTTTTGTCTGAGCAACAATTGTTCCGAGCATGTCATCGGCTTCAAAACCTGGTGCATCATAAATGGGGATATGAAAAGCAGTAAACACCTCTCGACTACGCTCAAGCTGGAGTTTTAATTCATCATCAGTCTTCTTTCTTCCTGCTTTATAGTCTTTGTATTCTTTGTGTCTAAATGTTGGACCAGGGAGATCATA
Organism: Minisyncoccota bacterium; assembly: GCA_031972735.1. Taxonomy (GTDB): domain Bacteria; phylum Patescibacteriota; class Minisyncoccia; order Phycocordibacterales; family UBA6899; genus MHLP01. Next base: position 12,191 of record DALYED010000011.1, read on the forward strand.
ACAGGCTGCCATGTAGTCTGGCTCAAATTCTGCAATAGCCCGCAATAACATGGTCGAAAGTCCATAGAGTCCACCAGTAGGTTCACCCTGCTTAGTGGCAAAATCTGGAAGTGCGTGATATGCACGATGAATAATTGCATGTGCGTCAAACAAAACAAGTCGTGCGGGGCGTTCTTTTGAAACCATATACCCACCATGATACCTGAAAATAAGGAGGTGCCAATCATTAAAATAGATATCGAAATAATGAAAATATTGATGACTTCTTACAGAAGCGGTATACCTTTTGGATTTATCAGGAATAAATCGCAAAAGGTCTTGCGACAGTGGCTCCCATAAGAATGGGTTCCCTTATGCCACTGTCTCTTCTTACAGAAGCGGTATACCTTTTGGATTTATCAGGAATAAATCGCAAAAGGTCTTGCGACAGTGGCTCCCATAAGAATGGGTTCCCTTATGCCACTGTCTCACCCCAGCTGCCACCAAATTCATAGAGGAGGATTTGTTTTGCCTCAGCTACATCTTCTTCACGAAGCACAAAAACATCATATCCGAAGGGGTCTTCTCCTTTTGCGACTGTGGTTGGCGTACGCTCGCGAATATAACTCTTGATTCCTCTTGTATTTAAAAACTGGCGTGTTTCATGCGCTTGGGTACTTTCTCTAAAAAATTTAACTCGTGAGCTCATTGTGGGGTGATGATAGTTCTAGTGTATTGGTCTTTGGCTGTAAATACCAGCGTGCTTGCAAATGAAGGATAATTCTCCTTTAGTTGTTCAGGCCACTCTATGACAATGAGTTTGCGTGGATGAGAAGTAAGCTCACCCCAACGCAGTACGGCTATTTCATTGGGGTGTTCTATGCGATACGCATCGATGTGTACCAATTCATCCCACTTTTGATTAGTGAGTGAATAGTATTTTGCAATAACAAAGGTAGGTGACTGTACTTCTTCAGTAATCCCCAATTCACGGGCAAGGGCTTTTGTAAACGTAGTCTTGCCTGAGCCAAGGTTTCCCGAGAGACCAATTATCGTGGCATGCATTGGAGATGAAGCAATGTTCGAGAGGTACGTTCTTGCAAATATGCCCATTTCGGCTTCATTGTGAAAGATTGTTTCCATCATCCAAATACTAGCATATTCAAGAAGTCGGATGCACTATGCAACAACAACACCGCTTCTCATTTGTTGATTATTTTTTTCTTGTTTTGCCATTTCTGCTTCAGCGAGAATAGCAGCCTTCCGTACTTCATAGTACGCACGACCCTTGCGTACCAAGAAAATAAGCAATGTAATCATCACGATGTAGAGCACCCAACCAACTATTGAAGAAGGAAAGATCGAGAAACGAGAATCTGATGCAGATGCACTTGTTACTTCTGCAACAGCGACACCCTCAGCGCTTACTATCTGCACACCTGCAGTTGCTGATGTGAATTCGAGTCGAGCACGTGCATCAGGAAATGTTCCGTTTGCATCTGATGTTGTCATTCCAAGAATACTGATTGTGCGAGTTGAACCGTTTTCAAGTCTGCCAACCGGAAGTACATAAGTACGTTCTGGACCTGCGCCATCCTCAAGGAGAAGTTCGTTTGTTGTATTATCTCCAATATACACAACACTTCCAGGAAGAATGACTTTGAGTTTTGCATTTGTTGCAACATCAGACTGCCGATATGCATATGTGACACGATACTCAACAGGGGTATGTGCAGGAGTATCCCGAGGACCTATTTTTTCAACCGTCACTTGTGCAACTTTTTTTCCAGTAAGCACATTCCAAAATGATCCAATCGGCGTATTTGCAGTAGCACCTACATTCTGACTTGCAGTATTATTTCCTGTTGCAGTTGTACCGACTACTCCACTGTTACCCGTTGAGGTATTTTTATTTCCACCAAATAGTGAGCTGAATATATTCCCCGGCACAGTCTGTGATGATCCAGGGAGATTATTACCAGTGTTTACTGATGTACCACCCCAATTAAATGACATGATTCCATTACTTGCTTGGCCTGATCCTGCATTATTATTTGAACCAGAATTTGAATTCGATTGACTTGAGGTCACTGCACGAGAAACACCATCACCTGAACCTGCTTGCGGAATACTTTGCGAGCGCGCTATTTCAGGTGGAGGAGGTGGTGTTCCCAATGTTACAAATGTTTGTATTCCACCATACACGACTCCTTGGGAATTTTCGGCAACAATTCGGTAAAAATACTGCGTCCCTGAAGTGAGGTTAAGAATATTTGACTGTGCAACACCTGAGTCTCTTCCCCATGTATTTGCCGAGGTTTTATTTTCAAGCCTGTTTGATGTACCCCACTCAAACCACCATCGTACGCCTTGCCCCTCATGAGGAGCGATGTAACCTCTAAGCATGGCACTTTTCTCGAGGATATTTGTTGGTGTATTAGTTTGCACAATGACAGCAGGATCAACAGGAACAACAAGACCTTTTGTCGTAAAATAGGTAGTAACACCGACATCACGCCCTCGACTACTCTCGGCAATTTGGCGATAAAAATACTGTACATTTGGAGCGAGACCATATGCTGTCTCTTTGAAATCAGTAAGAATAGCTCCTGCACCTACTTGGCGATGTGAAGTTTCATAAACGGTGTTGCGACCAGAAATTCCCCACTCAAACCATGCATAGGTATCTGGAGTTTCATTCGAATTCACTGATCCGTTCATCACTGCACTTTTTTCAGTAATAAATGTAGGATTTTTTGTATTTGCGACTGGTGCGGCAATGTACGCAGACGCTAAAAAAGGCACAAGAAGTATAATACTTGCAAATACGGTTGCGATGTTCGCATGTATGTTGTGATACTTGTTCATGTTTCTATTATACACTATTTGTATAATTTGTCAAATATATCTCCACTCAACATCTTCCACTTGTGAAACTACTTTAATACGCGTAAAATATGATGAAATGCCTCATTTTAATGACGGAAAAGACAGTAAGCAGTTCATCGAAATGCGTGAAAAAGAAGCTGAAGCGCTCGCTCAGATTCTTTCAGAACGCTATGATCTCCCATATATCGACCTCGCTCGAGTATCAATAGATAACAATGCAATTCGGATTATCCCCGAAGCAACTTCCCGCGAAGCAATGGTTGTTATTTTCAGGATGGATAAACATGTCATCGATATGGCAGTCCAAACGCCGCATAATCCAAAGATTGCAAATATTCTTGAAGAAACTAAGCGCCAAGGCTACACTGTAAACCTCTATATTGCTTCAGAATTTTCAATTGCACGTGCTTGGGAAATTTACCATGAAGTATCGTATGCCAAAGCGGAAACTAGGGGGGTAATGTCTATCTCCGATGAGACCATGCAACGCTATGTTTCTATCATTAAAACTATCGCTGATGTGAAGGCGGTAGTGGAAGGTGCAATTGCTTCAGGAGAAGCACACTCACTTTCGACAGTTGTTGAAATAATTCTTGGTGGTGCCGTAGCGACAGGAGTATCTGATGTACACATCGAACCAGAAAAGGAGAGCGTAAAGGTACGCTATCGTCTCGACGGAATCCTTCAAGATGTTGTTATTATTACAGCCGCAGACTATAAGAAAGTACTTTCTCGTATCAAGTTACTTGCTGGAGTAAAGCTCAACCTTATACACGAAGCTCAGGACGGTCGTTTTACAATTAAAATAAGTGGAGTCGATGTTGAGGTACGTACCTCAATACTTCCTGCAGCATATGCAGAGTCAGTGGTTATGCGTATTCTTAATCCAAAATCAATTTCTGTGCCACTTGAAGAGCTTGGTATGGATGAGTACTTTTACAACATCATGGTTGCGCAAATAAATAAGCCAAATGGACTTATTCTCACCACTGGGCCAACTGGATCAGGAAAAACAACCACACTTTATGCATGCCTCAAAAAATTGCGAAGCCCTCAAGTGAAGATCATTACCATTGAAGACCCTATTGAATACCACCTTGATGGTATATCACAAACTCAAATTGACCATGATAAAGGCTATGATTTTAGCCATGGATTACGTGCTGCGGTGCGCCAAGATCCTGACGTCATTATGGTTGGAGAAATCCGTGACGAAGAAACTGCATCGGTCGCAATAGATTCTGCGCTCACTGGTCACCTCGTTTTTTCGACATTACATACCAACAATGCAGCAGGGGCAATTCCTCGCTTGATTGATATTGGCATTAATCCAAAAATCATTAGCTCTGCACTCAATATTGCAATAGGTCAGCGTCTTGTGAGAAGGCTTTGTAAATTCTGCAAAGAAGAATACTTGCTTGAGGGAAGAGAGCTTGAAGCATTTGAGCGAGAACTTCCAAATATTCTCACTATGCGACCAAATTTAATTGTTCCTGAAAAATTATGGCGCCCTGTTGGTTGTGAAAAATGCTCATTTACAGGGTTTAAGGGTCGCGTTTCAATTTACGAAGGCATCTTAATGGATAGAGCAATTGAAGCAATTTTGCGTGAAAATCCAAGTGAGCGTGAAATAAAAGATGCATCAAAAGCGCAAGGACTTCTCGATATGAGGCAAGATGGATTTGTTAAGTGTATGGCAGGGATGACGGCAATCTCTGAAATCGATAGAGCGGTCGGACTCGAAGAAGGACGTTAAAATCGCTTTGGGTTAGGATTTTTCCTTCTCAAATGTTTAGTGTTTGTATATCAAAAAAAACACCCCATGGTGTTTTTTTAATATAAACACTGATTCGATTACATTACCCTTCAAACAACTACTTCTCACATATAATATGAAAAGTTAAATGCATCCCTAAGGGGAGCTCCAGTCCGCGCGCCGAAGGCGGCAACCAGGGAATCCTTGGAAGTACATCATGGAAGCCTGTGGGGCCTTAGTAGTTTGAAGGGTGATGGCTTCGAAGCCTGTGTTCACCATGTGAAGATCGTTACGTAAACATCTTATCACACATTTAATATATTGTCAATATCTTTTCCGGCTCAGACATTTAAGCAACTTCATCTTGGAAGATGATTGCTTGCATGGCATACTAAGGAGGAGAAGGTTCTCTGTAAGAGAATTCCTATTTCTTTTACTGAAAGTAGTGTAGCACAGTCGATATTTATGTCAAGTGAACAAAACCCGAAACAAGAAAATAGTGCGAAAGATAGCCTTTTTCTTGACCAACGACTTCGTCCAGAGCACTGGGAAGAATACATTGGTCAAAACCACATCAAGCAAAATTTGCAGATACTTTTGTCTGCAGCAAAAGAACGTAATCACCCACCTGAGCATTTGCTATTTTATGGTCCACCTGGCCTCGGAAAAACAACACTTGCACACCTAGTTGCAAAAGAAATTAATGCCCAATTAAAGAGCACCTCAGGACCTGCGATTGAGAAAGTTGGTGACCTTGCATCAATTCTTACTAACCTTAATGCAGGTGATATTCTTTTTATAGACGAAATTCATCGCCTCAATAAGATGGTTGAGGAAGTACTCTACCCCGCTATGGAGTCTGGAGTACTTGATATTATTATTGGAAAAGGACCTTCAGCACGAACAATCCAACTGGAACTTCCGCCATTTACCCTTATCGCTGCAACGACGCGTATTGCTCTACTCTCTGCTCCACTTCGATCAAGATTCTCTGGTGGAACATTTCGCCTTGAATTTTACTCAGAACATGAAATTGCAAAAATAATTGAACGCTCAGCACTTATACTAGGAGTGCCACTTTCACAAGGTGCGAGTAGTGCAATTGCACAACGAAGTCGTTTTACTCCTCGTACGGCAAATTATTTTCTTAAACGCGCACGAGATTACGCACAAGTAAGTAAGATAGACCTCAATGAACATGCAGTACTTGAAGCATTGCGATTACTCGAAGTTGATGAAATTGGACTTACGCAACCCGACCGAACACTTCTTTCGGTTATGATTGAAAAATTTAATGGTGGACCTGTGGGACTTTCGACGCTTGCTGCAGCCACGAGCGAAGAGCAAGCAACTATTGAAGAGGTTTATGAGCCGTTTCTTTTGAAACTTGGTTTAATTGAACGAACTCCTCGAGGAAGAGTTGCGACACAAAAAGCATACGAACATCTTGGATTTGATTTCATTCCACATGGAGAATAGAATTTATTGAAGTAATACTCATACATATGTCAGGACACAGTAAATGGGCACAAATAAAAAGACAGAAAGGGGCAGAAGATGCTAAAAAATCAAAACTCTTTGGAAAACTCGGGAGTCTTATTGCAACAGAATCTCGAAAAGCAAAAGGTGACATGAGTGCACCTGGATTGCGCACCATTATCGAAAAAGCAAAAAAAGAAAACATGCCGAAAGACACCATCGATCGAGCTGTGAAAAAAGGCACTGGTGGCGAAGCTGACACTATGGAAGAGCTGACTTATGAGGCATATGGTCCTGGTGGGTGCGCACTTATTATTGAGTCTTTCACAGGGAATCGTAATAAAGCAGCACAAGAAATTAAGTTTATATTATCAAAGCATAATGGGTCTCTTGCTACCCAAGGAGCAGCAGCGTGGGCATTCACAAAAAACGATGAGGGTTGGGAGCCAATGAACACCATACCTCTTTCAGATGAGGATGGAGCACAGCTCTCACAACTTATTGAAGAGCTCGAAAACAATGACGAAGTGCAGGATGTTTATACCAATGCCAACTAGCACATGCGTGTACTAGCTATTGATCCAGGTTTTGGTCGATGTGGAGTAGCAGTGCTCGATGGTAATGCTTCAACATCACAAATCCTTTATTCAGATTGCATTGAAACAAACGCAAAAAATGATTTTATTCAACGGCTATTTGAAGTTGCAAATGGGGTTGTTCAACTTATTGATACTTACAAACCAGAACTTATCGCAATTGAAGAGCTATTTTTCAGCAATAATCAAAAAACAGCATTTCATGTTGCTGAAATACGGGGAATGTTGATGTACCTTGCCGTATCTCATGCTATTTTACTTGTTGAATACAACCCACTTGCGGTGAAAGTTGCACTTACTGGATACGGGAAAGCAACAAAACAAGATGTGATCAAGATGGTAACAAGACTTACTGATTTAAAAAAAATACCCACCTACGACGATGAATATGATGCAATTGCACTGGGAATTACCGCACTCGCAGGGGCAAGAAATATGGCTATAAAAAGCCATTAATTAAAGTTTTCCACATTTTTAAAAATACCTCTTGCAGATACAGTTCGCGCGTGTTACATATTGGTTACTACGTCGCGATGTAGACCGTATGTGAAATTCAAATTCGCACATGGCTCATGAGACGAAGAGGGTGTGCAGATTATAAACACAATAAGTTTCATCATGGGTGACGATCTAACAACAGGGGGAATATTGCCAGTCGAAGAAACATCTGCAGATGATGCGGAGTTTGATCCTGACGCAATTGAAAGCGACGATTTGCTTGATGATTTTGTCGAAGACAGCTTACTGAGTGACGACCTCAGTGGAGTAGATGATGAAGATCCTCTACTCGAGAGTATCGATGAATAATAATTAAAACACCGCTTCACGAAGCGGTGTTTTAATTATTCAGCAACAAGTTTGATAAATCTATGTTTTCCAATTTTAAGGACAATTGATATCTCAATTTTATAGAAGGGATCTGTAATTCGCTCTTCTCCGTCTATTTTAATTGCACCCTCATCAATAAGTCTACGAAACTCACTCTTTGAAGCAACAAGTTTTGCATCGAAAATTGCATCCGCAAGAAGTCCGCCTTTTTTTACTCGAACCTCAAGCAAGTCTTCTGGTATTCCCTTCTTTTGAAATGTTGCGATGAACATATCGCGTGCTTCTTCTGCTTTTGTGCGACCATGATATATCTCGGTAATTTGTTTTGCGAGGTCCATTTTAACATCTTTTGGATGGACCTTGCCTGATTTAAGGTCATTCATAATATGCTCAACTTCGGTCATTGGCGTAAAAGTACACAATTCAAAATAGCTCGAAAGAAGTGTGTCTGGAAGACTCATTGTTTTTCCAAACATATCAGCTGGGGTATCTGTAATCGCAATATAGTTGTCGAGAGATTTTGACATTTTTTCCTTCCCATCGGTGCCAACAAGAAGCGCAAATGAAAGTACTGACTGTGGTTCTTTTCCTGTCATTTCCATCACTTTTCGACCCATCAGCAAATTGAATGTCTGGTCGGTGCCTCCTACTTCAAGATCGCATGATCCGTATATAAGTGCGATTAATTCTGAATCAATACCCTGTGCAACAGGATAGAGCATTTCGTGCATAAACAATGGAGTATTTGAATTGATGCGATCTTGAAACATATCACGCTCAAGGAGTTGTGCATGGGTTACTTTGCGTAGTACAGACAAGAAATTTACTACCGATACTGTGTGTGTTGTTGATTTTCCGAGCAACTCCTTTTGCATGCGTGTATTTTCAAACACAGCTGCTTTGCCAACAAATGAAGTGCTTGGAACCTCAAAATGCGTTCCTGTTACTTGATCAGTAATAGTAAGTGCATTTTTACTAGCACCTTCAACACTAATATCCGTAACATTGAAAAACCAATCAGAGTTTCTAATCCAACTAAATTGCGGTCCATCAATAATCGCTCCGGATGAGTCACGACTGACGAGGAGTATTTTATCTACTTGTTCAAGATATGTTTCCATATTTTTTGAAACAGTTGAAAAATCAACTTCTGGTCTTACCTTACTTTTTCCAGTGGGATCTCCGATGAGTGTAGTAAAATCACCTATCAAGAAAACAATCTTGCACCCCAGGTCTTGCAATTGACGAAGTTTGCGCAGTACTACTGCATGCCCTAAATGAATATCTGGTCGGGTCGGGTCCATCCCAAATTTAACAATAATATCGTTGGGGTACTCACCTGTGGCTTTTGCTATCAATTTATTACGAAATATTCCTTCAGGGTCTGCAAAAGTTCCCACTCCACGTCCAAGAATGTCTGCAACAAGAGTTTCTGCCTCAGTTTTACTCATCTTTTTTACCATAATAATCATGCTAGCATATGATTTTTTCTTTGTCTTTTTGGGGTATTTTTATGCTAGTATAAAAAGTACATTGCCATGAAACACAGACAAAAAAAGAGTACTCTATTACATTTTTTACAACTTGTTGTTATTTTGATTTTAATAGTAATCATTTTCTCAATAAGTGCTTTTTTCTTATGGGCAACAACTGTCCAAATTCCTGATTTTGGTCTGTTTGAATCACGAAAAGTATCTCAGTCAACAAAACTCTACGATCGAACCGGTACAATTCTACTTTATGATGTCCATAAGGATGTACGGAGAACAATTGTTCCATTTGAGTCAATAAGTCCATTTGTAAAAAATGCATCAGTTGCAATTGAAGATGATCAGTTCTACCAACATATTGGAATACAGCCTAAAGCAATTTTACGGGCAATTTTAGTAAATCTTCATCTTCGCGACGGATATGCAGGACAAGGCGGTTCAACAATCACACAACAAGTGATTAAAAACGCATTGCTTACACAAGAAAAAACAATTACCCGCAAGGTAAAAGAATGGATTTTAGCCATAAAACTCGAGCGCATAATGAATAAGGAGCAAATTTTGACTCTTTATCTCAATGAAGCTCCTTATGGGGGGAATATTTATGGTATTGAAGAAGCAAGTATTACTTTTTTTGGAAAGCATGCAAGTGATGTTGATCTCGCAGAGGCAGCTTATCTTGCAGCTCTACCACAAGCTCCGACACTTTATTCCCCGTATGGAAATAATGTCGATAAACTAGAGGCGCGAAAAAATCTTGTTCTTCGAAAAATGTCTGAATTACATATGATTACTCCTGAAGAGTACAGTAGTTCAACGATGGAAAAAGTAAAATTTATTCCACCACAACAAAGTGGGATACGCGCACCACACTTTGTTATGTTTATAAAAGAACTCCTTGCACAACAATATGGGGAAGATGCACTCAATGAAGGTGGGTTAAGGATTACCACTACACTTGATATGGGGCTTCAAAAAAAAGCTGAGGATGTTATAAAACAATATGCATCTCAAAATGAGAAGCAGTACAATGCAAAAAACGAGTCTATTGTTGCAATTGATCCAAAAACTGGGCAAATTCTAACCATGGTTGGTTCGCGTGATTATTTTGATACCGCGAATGATGGAAATTACAATATTGCACTTGCAAAACGCCAACCAGGATCATCGTTTAAGCCATTTGTATATGCTGCAGCCTTTGAAAAAGGATACACCCCCGACACAGTAGTCTTTGATAGTCCTACACAATTTTCAACTCGATGTGACCCGTATGGAAATCCTCTCCCAGGGGCTACTGAATCAATGTGTTATATGCCAGAAAATTACGACCACATCTATCGTGGTCCAATGTCACTCCGTAATGCACTTGCTCAATCAGTGAATGTCCCTGCTGTAAAAATGCTCTATCTTGTGGGATTAGATAGTGCAATTGATATGGCACAACGACTTGGTATTACCTCACTTAAAGATAAATCACGCTATGGTCTTACTCTTGTACTCGGAGGAGGTGAGGTGTCACTTCTTGAAATGACGAGTGCATATGGAGTATTTGCTGCAGACGGAAAACGAAATCCTTACACAGGAGTTCTAAAAGTGGAAGATGCACAAGGAAAAGTTATTTATGAATACAGCTCGCGAGAAACTCAAGTTATTGACCCAGAAATTGCAAGGAGCATATCTGATGTACTTTCTGATAATACTGCTCGTGCGCCTGCTTTTGGTGAGAATTCATTTCTTAAGGTTGCAGACAGACAAGTAGCAGTGAAGACGGGTACCACAAATGATTATCGCGATGCATGGATTGTTGGATATACACCATCTCTTGTTGTTGGTGCGTGGGCAGGAAATAATGACAATTCTCCAATGCAGAAAAAAGTTGCTGGATTCATTATTGCACCACTTTGGAATGCATTTTTTAACAGCGCTTCAACAACAATTCAAGGTGATCATTTTTTACCACCACAACCAATATCACAAAGTTTAAAACCAGCATTACGTGGGGTGTGGTATGGGGGAGATGTATATAAAATCGATAAAGTTTCAGGAAAACTTGCCACAGAATTTACTCCAACAGAAATGATAGAAGAACGAGTCATTCCTAATGCTCATGAAATACTGTATTGGGTAAATAAAAATGATCCACTTGGTCCTGCACCACAAAATCCTTATACGGACTCACAGTTTCTTTTATGGGAAATACCAGCTGAAAAATGGATTACGGAGCATGGATTACCCTCAAATGCATTCACTGCAATACCACAAGGAAATGATGATATCCATAAACCAGAACTCGCTCCAAAAATTACCATTCTCAGTCCAAGTTCAACTTCAACGTACGCACTAGATCAGAAAATTATCGTACTAAATGATATTCATAGTAATTTCCCAATTACTCGAGTTGAACTATTTGTAAACAATTCATTTATTGGAACAACACAAATCGCTCCATATGAATTCTCGTTTATTCCATCACAAACAGGAATAATCAACAATAATGCGACTGAATTACGTGTTGTTGCCCACGATTCTGTTGGAAACACTGGGACTGCCTCTCAATTAATTCAGTTTATTAACTCGACTAGCACGGAAAGTAATCCTTAATAAATATCAATAACAGTATTTATCCCTCTCGTTTTAAAAGTTTTAAGAATCACATCTTTATAAAGGAAGATGTGATTCTTTTTTATTGGTGTAACTCGAAGTGTTAAAGTAAAACGTTCAATTTTAAATTCCGAACTCTTTAATGTAATACCAGTAATATCCTTAATACAATCAACTATCTCAGCTCGCTCAATATCTCCTTTTAGGAGAGTAGTTTTATATCGCTCAAGGAATTCTTTTATTCCTTTTAATTCCATATTATTTTAACCTTTCATGGGCATTACAAGATATGTAAATGAATGATCCCCAACACCTTTAATAATAAGAGGTTTATTATTTCCACTTGCATGAAGGACAATACTGTCTGTTGTTAAATACGAGAGTACATCCATGATAAACCGCTGATTAAGAAGGAATTCAACAGGCTCACCATTCATTGTTGCTTCTATTTGTTGTGATGTCTCTCCAATATCATCATTTCGAGACTCAACTTCAAGAAGTTTATCTTGTGGGTAAATTTTCAAGCGAATCTGTTGAAGTTTACCTGAAAAAACAGTAGTGAGTTTCAATCGATCAATAAAATCTTGTCGAAGTAAAACAACTTCTGTGAGATGCTGTTTTGGGATGATTTGTTTATAATCTGGGAATATACCATCAATTAACCGAGAGGTGATGTGTAATTGCTCTGTTTTAAAAGATATTTGATTTTTTGTTGTTGTAATAACAACTTTTCCTGAAACATGTTCGAGTGCACGTATTAATTCTGAAACATTTTTCCAAGGAATAAGAATGGAAAATTGCTCATTGATATTTCTCATCGGAATTACTTTCTCAGAAAGACGTGATGAGTCTGTTGCAACCATAACCATTCCTTGGTCGCTAGAATAACAGTAGACGCTTGAAAACTCAGGTTTGATATCAGATACCGCTGCAGCAAACTGCACTGCTCTAAAGCCAGAAATGAGAGTTTTAGCATCCATTTCAAAAACAATACCTTTTGTAACAAATGGAAGAGTAGGAAAATCTTCATATCCAAATCCCTTCACAAGGGTTGAATATGATGACCCTGTGATTGTAAGATGCTCTCCCACTTGCTCAATAGTGATATTTTTCTCATTTGGTAGGTGAGAAAGAAAATTTCCAAGAATATCTGCTGGGATAGCAATCACACCTTCTTTTTCAATTCGCGCAGGTATTTCTATCTCAATACCAAGATCAAGATTTGTTGCACGTAATCTCAATGCTTTTTCTGATGCAATAAATAATACATAACGTAGTACAGGTAATGAAAGCTGTTTCCCTGTAAATCGTTCAGCTGTCAGGAGTGCGTCTTTAAGATTTAGTTTTACACATTCAACTTTCATATTCTATATTTAATACTAGTTATATCTATTACTGCTGTGGATATGTGGATGAAGTCATTTAAACTCAATACTAGATTCATATTATTGCAATTTCACTTTAGGATAATCTGTGGAGATAAGTGTTGTTATCCACATAATTTTAATCTCCTTAATTTCTATCCACACCTCACCCACATCATTACTTCATATTAACCCACAGCTTATTACGTCCTATCCACACACTTTTCAACAGATTATTTTTTAAAACAACGCACGTATTTGTTCAATCTCTTGCATGAGTAGTGAATCAGATTTGATATCTACTTTAATCTTCTCACATGAGTGGATGACTGTTGTGTGATCTCGCCCACCTAGCTTCTGACCAATTAATGGATATGAAATATTAAAATCCTCACGGAGAATATACATTAATACTTGTCTTGGTTTTACAACTTCTTTTCTTCGTGTTTTTTCGTAGATAAATTTCTCATCAATATTATAAAAACTTGTTACTGTTTTTACGATATCCTTAATTGAAACTGGTTTTGTGGGTTTTGCATTATTTTTAATGAGTGTCTTCACCTCATTTAAAGAAAGCACTTTATTTTTCAGCTGTGCTTGGCATACGACAAGATTGAGTGTTCCTTCAAGTTCACGAATACTCGCTTGAATGGTTTCAGCAATATATGAGACTATTTCTTCTGGAATTGTGATTTGTTGTTGTTTTAATTTTTCATTAAGAATTGCATGCCTTGATTCAAAATCTGGCATTGTAATCTCAACAATCATTCCAGATCCAAATCGGGATTTAAGCCTATCTTCAAGCCCGTTTATATAATTAGGGTGCTTATCGGATGAAAATATGATCTGTTTATTGTTTTCATAGAGAGAATTATAGAGATGGAATAATTCTTCCTGAGTCTTCTCTTTTCCTACAAGAAACTGAATATCATCCATGATAAGTACATCATATTTGCGATATTTTTCTTTGAATTCACTTATTTTATTATTCTGAAGAGAGTTTACGTAGTCTGTAGAGAATTTTTCAGAACTTACATATTGAATTTTTTTGCTTGGGTTTTGTTTTTTAACTCCATTTCCAATTGATTGGATTAAGTGAGTTTTTCCAAAACCTGTAGAACCATATATAAACAAAGGGTTGTACATGATTCCAGGTTTTTTTAATACTGCTTGTGCCGCAGCATAGGCAAGTTCATTAAATGGACCTATAACAAAAGAATCAAAGACATATCGAGGATTAAGTCCATCTTCTTTACCAATATAAACATCTTGGAGTGGTAATTCTGCACCAAATACTGGGTACTGCTCCTTTTTTGGACCCTGTTCTAATTTATCACCAGCATCTTCTTTTGCGATAATATACTCGACTCCCCTTACTTGCTCTGAAAGATTTCGGAGTAATCGTAAAACTGTTGAGTTGTATTTATTGATGAGCCAATCACGTACGAATTCATTTTGTACCCCAATATACACGGTACCTGCATCTTGTTTTACAATTCTTGTGTTTTTAAACCAAGTACTAAAATTAGCTTTTGAGACCTCCAGTTCGATATCCACCATGGCTTTCGCCCACAACTCTTTATTATCCATAAAAGATCCTCGTTGATTACATCAATAAAACTATCGCACCATTATAACGAACAACTCCAGTCCTAAGAAAAAACCAGATATGTTCATAAGTTGTGTATAAACTGTGGACAACATTACAACATAAGCTTCAATGATACAACATTGAAAAAATAAAAAATCTATTCTATACTATGCCCCATGTCAGTCACATATCAACCAAAAAAGCGCAAACGAGCGAAGACTCATGGTTTTCTTGCTCGTAAGAAGACTGCAAATGGAAAGCAGGTAATTAAGCGTAGAATTCAGAAAGGGAGAGCAAGGGTCGCTGTATAAGGCTTATTTAAGCCATTTTAGCTGAAAACCCATCTTCTTTTATGATCGCAAGAAAAAGAAGAATCTCAAGAAATCAATTCCCAGACTCCAGAATACGGAGGGTTATTTTTACTGGTGAATCTATTCTTGCTTCGTACTATATTAATAAAAGTGATGTATTTACGAAGGCATGTGTTGTTGTTTCAAAAAAAGTATCAAAAAAAGCTGTTGTTCGTAATGTATTTAAGCGAACAATCTATGAGCAGTTTCGTATCCAGCAACAATATATTGATAAGTATTGTCCTGGATTTATAGTATTTACCCCTCGAAATACTCAAGACCCAAATTGGTCTCATTTTGTGAGTAGTGATATGATAAAAATGGTGGATAAATTTAATTATGAAAAAAATCCTTATCTCCCTCATTAAGATATATCAAAGGATATTATCACCAGATCAGGGGCTACTGCGTTATTTCTATGTAAATAATCGCCAGCATTGCGCTATGCACCCCACTTGCTCATCCTATATGATACTTGCTATTGAAAAATACGGCCCTCTCAGAGGTTTCCTGAAGGGTATATGGCGGATATTCCGCTGTAATCCATTTCAAAAAAATTTTATTGATTTTCCTTGATTTTGCATAAAATCATGAATTCAATTAGGATTGAATAATGATATTATCCTTGTGGCATGCGATAGTGTACCGCCCACTTTTCAATTTACTTATCGTCTTTGTTGGCTTTTTGCCTGGAAACAGTGTTGGTCTCGCAATCATACTCCTCACAATAATCGTGCGCGTCTCCCTCTTCCCTTTAACAGGAAAGTCTATTCGTGCACAACGTGCAATGAAGGAGCTTGAACCAGAGTTAAAGATCATACGCGAAAAATACAAGGAAAATAAACAAGAGCAAGCAAAAAAGACAATGGAACTCTATAAAGACAAAGGAGTAACACCTTTTTCTGGATGTTTGCCATTGTTTATACAGATCCCCATCATCATCGGACTTTATTTTGTATTTAAGGATTTGACTATTATTGACCAGAGTCAATTTTACAGTTTCGTCAGCCATCCTGGCTCGCTTGATATGCATTTTTTGAGTTTTGACTTAGCAAGCAAGAGTGCTTTCCTTGCAGTTTGCGCAGGTATTACTCAGTATTTTCAGGCTGACCTCTCGCTTGGCAGGCAAGCCCCTCCTCCTCCAAAGGGCAGCACACCCTCGTTTCAAGAGGATTTTGCAAGAAGTATGCAGTTACAAATGCGTTATATCCTTCCAATTATGATTGTGTTTATTGCATTTAGCTCCTCAGCAGCGGTTGCGCTTTATTGGACAACGAGTAATATACTGAGTATTACACAAGAGCTTTTGATTCGTAGAAAAGCGAAGTGATCCACTTATGGAGCAAGAACAACAATATATTCTTGAAACCCTCAAAACCCTTCTTGGGCATATGGGTATTGTTTTCACAGATATTTCCGTAGAATTTGATGCGCAAACAAAATCGTCTCGTTTTTCAATCACCACCCCAGACTCAGGTATACTTATTGGTGAAAATGGAGATAGACTTCTTGCGTTAAACCATCTCATGAAACGGATTGCAGAACATAAATATCCTGAGATTTCATCATTTATGGTTGATGTCAATAATTATCAAAAAAAGCGAATTGATGATATTCGCGCAAAGGCACACATGCTTGCTGAACGAGCGCGCTATTTCAAGAGTGCTGTTGAGATGGACCCAATGAGCTCATACGAGCGCATGATTGTCCACGCAGAGTTTTCTGAATCAATTGATATTCAAACAGAGTCAATGGGGCAAGGAAGAGACCGTCGCATCATCATTCGCTATAAAGAATCAACAGTAATCAGTTAGACCAGTACACTCCCCTGTTTTAAATATTACTGTATATTTTTTCGAGTTTGACGAACAACCAGCGCAAATATAATAACAAGTATTCCTCCAATAAAAGAAAGAATTGTTTTCGTACTCGATCCATTTTGAGGAAAAGTATCCCCTCCATTCTGCGAGGTTACTACATATGAAGTATCTATTGCTTGAGTCTTATCTTCAGGAGTGATTGTTGCTATGGTCTGTTCTGCTTGGACTTCAAATGATGATGTAGCCACCGCGTTGACATTGGTCAATGATGTTATTGCTTCGGTAGTAGGACAATCATTCGGGCAATTTCTGTAGTTCTCTCCCACGTTTACATTGCATACGTTGTCATCATTGCAAAAAGAACTTCTTGCAACAGAAATATCAAAGAGATGCTTTCCGCCTTTCTTATAAAAACTTACGTGGTCAGCATTAGCAAAGTATGGACCTCTTACCTCAAGTGGGCTTACTCCAGTTGCGGTATTGATAAGTGTTGGAGATTGGAATCCAAACAATGCTAAACTTTTACCACGTATGCTTATGATTTCTCCATAAAATGGCATGCTTTTTACATCAGATTGGGGTGGAAATTCAACAGGAATTGAACTATATGGAAGTGCTGCACTCTCAGCAATAACTATTGACCCATTTTGATATTCTAAATGAAACACATATGACCACACATCATCCTCGGTATTTGCAAAAACAAAGAGTGGAGCAAGGAAGAGTGTGAGTAGTGAAATATACTTGTTGTTCATAAATTGAAGAGCATCTTACTTAGTATCCTGGGTTAGTTGTACAATAATTCACCTGCATCGCATAATTTCTCGTTGAATTATATCCTGCATTGCACTCCGTATGAGCATTGTTGTCATAGAGACACTCCCATTTTTTAACACTCCCACCAGAACAACTGCTATCTGAGCCACAATTTGCACTGTTACTACATGCTCCAGCTCCTCCATTGTACCCTGCTGCAAGATCTTGAATATTTGAACCACATGCACTCGCGAGTGAGTTTATATAATGAGCACTTAAACAAAGTGCTTTATCCCAGTTTTCTTTTTGAGTAAGCCATCCACATGAGACCGCAGATTTAAGTCCACATTCAGCTAAAAACTTATTTGCGGTAGCAGGTTGGATATGAGTTGGTCCACATGAAGCCCCTCCGTCTCCAACCAATGCAAGTCCACAGCTTGATTCTTGAAGAATTATTGCTTTGAGTAATTCCCCACTCGCATTTCCTGTTGCATTTTTGGATGCGAGTCCTGCAAATTGGGCACAGTTTGGGTTAGTGCACTGACGATATTTAGTTTCACATAAATTAGCACCTGTTAGCGGACAGGTGACACTTCCTGAAACAGAAGTAATCGGCGGCGGTGTTGATGCACTTGGCCCACCAGTAATTTTTGGGTCATAACAAGAACTTAATATCTCATAATGAGAAGAGTCAGCTTGGACACTATTGCGAAGTGTCTCACATGCGGGGCAAGTATCAGCACCATTAAATCGAGTGTCTCCACTCACGAGATCTTTATATTGAAAATAGCATCCTTTTTGAGTTGGATTTGGTGCATTGGTCGCTGTGTGTACTGCCGGAGAAAGATCTGCTGCATTTATCCCAGCAGTTGGGGTGCCAATAACAAGAAATGGATTAATTGTATTTAAGATAAGCCATGACCCAATTGCAAGGAGTAATCCAAAAATTGCGTTAGTGATACATTCTTTTGCTGCACTTTTTCCTGAAACTGAACCAGCTGCCATGAGTTGTATTCCACACACAACAATCATGATAACTGCGAGAATTCCTGCAATGCCAATTGCAGACTGAAATACACCCGCAAGATATTTCCCGAGATCGACACATCCAGAGAGAGATCCTACTGGAGCAAGGAGCTCATACTCACCCACTTTGCAAGCTGCCTCTGCGTGCAACCAAAAGGTACTAAGTATGATAAATGGAGAATATTGTCGTATGCGCTTTGTACTCACGATGTATATGTATTATACAGCAAATGCAGTAACAACGCGTAGTGCTAATCCACTACTTAATTACAAAATGTATACGGTGCTCCTGCTGGACAAACATGCCAGTGAGGATTTTTTGATGAAACTTCGTAAGTGTACCAGAAGCCATTATTTAACCAGCGGTGATTCCCTGAGAATGAAAGTTTCCACTTAGGATTTTGACTCTGGATTGACTTTGTGAGTGGTGATGTGTCGCCATCATATCGTAAATCAAATACTCCGCTTCCTGCTGCATGTGTTTTGTGCTTCCAGTACTCAGTTCCACCAGTAATAGTGATATTACACCCACAAGCTGACTGAAGATTTTTAATTGCACTCACTGAGCTATCCCCGAGTCCTTTGACATTTGTACAACTATTTGGATCACCATCATAACGACATGCAGGCGAGTTTATGCCAATCGGTTTTTGATTCACACATGATGAGTTTCCACATAATGATTCTCGTGTTGCTGATTCACTTGCATCAATTGGGGTTGTTGATTCTATGACTTGCCAGCACTCTGGTGCACCACCTTCTTTACTTAAATGAGTTGTGGATGGTGGAGGAGTGTTCTCGATGATAATACCAGCATCTTTTTGGTTTTTCAGGTTTGCATCACAGGCTGCTTGATTATCAAAATGACCACTATTTCGAATATTCCCAAGTTCATCTTGATATCTAAAATACCACCCTGCTTTCGTTGGCAACGGATCAACTTTTCCACCAACACTGCTTGGGGGAGTTGGCACTTCACTCACTACAGGCATTAAAGGGGGGGTATTTTTGAGGAGAAGTGGATTGATAGTATTTAAAATGAGCCATGATGCAACAGCAAGCAAGACTCCAAACAGTGCATTGGTAATGCAATCTTTTGCCTCACTCTTCCCTCCTGCAGACCCTGAGGTCATGAGCTTGATTCCACAAATCACAATCATCACTACTGCAAGTACTCCTGAAATTCCAATCACAGTTTGCATTAACTTGCTCAGATACTCAGTTAGCCCAACACAACCAGAAAGAGTTGCAAAAGGAGCCATGATTTCGTACTGGCTCGTATCTTCGCATGCAGCGAGTGCAGTGCGGGCAAGCACTAGGTATGAAGCGATACTTGTCAGTGTTGCGTTTAAAAAATAATTACGAAAGACCTTCATTATTAGTTTGAATTAGATTTTTTCAGCTGTGCTCCTGAGACACTTCCAGCTGCATCTTTCATTTCTTCTGGGCTTAATTGTGGAAGGGTATTTGCTGTAGTAGGCAACTCACTACTTGATGTAAACTTTGATTTTTCTAAACGCATAGACCAAAGTGTTGCATCATTTTTATCTATATAATAAAAGTGGCTTTCTGATTTATCGATAAATGGCATGAATACATCAAATGTCTTTCCCGTTTCCTTTTTTGGGTCAGCAAGAAAAACAAGATCCGTCATATCAGTATTAATAGTCCAAAACGTATCATTAAATGCGAGCGCTCCTTGGTACCATTCATCAGGAATCTCTGCTCGTGGTGTAGAGGCAAATGCTCCACAGTAAATACGTATAGTATTTTGTGACCATACGCATTTTTCAGGTAATGTCGCGAGTTGCAGTGGTGCAATATGTGTAACTTCACCTTCGTCTTGCACATATCCTTTCTGGCTATAAAGCTCAAGTGTTGTGTTCTTTAAGATATTTTCACTAAAGAGCATTTTTTCTCCATCAGGAGAGGCAAGTGTGGTAAGTGCATTCTTTTCTCGAATTAATCGTGTCAATGTTTTTTTATTCACATCATAGAGATATGCATATCCGGGAATATTTGCAGATGCTTTTGAAGTGAGGATGACATTTCCTGTATCAAGCATTTGAGGTAACCATTCTCGGAATGTGTTGCGGAATACTTCAGTTGCACTTTTTGTTGCAATGGTCACTATTGTTCCTGATACACCGTCGGGAACAGGAAGGAGATAAAACAGCTTTGTTCCATTTGGAGAAATACTGACAGAGAGTATATTGTCAGGAAGCTGTGGGTTGCTTATTAAAAGTGAACCCACTTGCGTAGTTGAAGACCCTGTTTGTTCTATTGGTAAAACTAGGTTAGCTATCTGGGTCTTTATGATGTCTTTACGGTCAAGATCGCTATGCTTTAAATATCGCAGAATCACTGTATTTCCATTTT
>DALYED010000011.1:33104-46025 GCA_031972735.1 Minisyncoccota bacterium
GTGTTTGAGAGTAGTGTCGATACTCCTGTTGATGGGTCTACGTCGTATACAAAACCATTTTCACGAGCAATAAAGCGAACATATGTTTTCCCATTCTTCTCGACAGAAGTTGCTCCAGCGGTTTCAATTGTTGAAAGCTGTCGGAATAATGGCTCGACACCACCTCCACCTCCCTCCTCAGCACTATTTTCGAGTGGATCTCCACCGGTGACACTATTATTCGCAGATTCACGAGGTGTATTGTCTCCACTTGTGCCAAATAATGCCCCAAAAGAAGTTACCGTATCTCCACTACCTTTATTTTTTGAGATAAAAAATAACACAATACCACCAACAACAATAATGCTGAGTGCTATCACGCCAATGATGATCTTCTTTTTTGATGAGTGGTCTTCCATAGTATGTTTTAGTTCTGTTCTGCAGGGAGATTGATTAACGCTCGAGTCGTCCCCTCTTGGAGTAAGTGTCGGGGAGTTTGGATTTTAAGATTTGCTGTAAATTGCTGGACCTGTTTTTGCTCGTCCTCAGTGCCAATTTTCGTAATTACCATAGTGGTGGGATCAAGTCCTGGCACACTGTTTCGGTTGTTCACAGTCCACGTGTAAAGTAATGCATTATCTGCAATATCATCAGTAGAAAAGAAGTAAGGTACCGCTTTGATAGTAAATTGATTTCCAGCACTTGTTATACTGCCAAGCAAAGCTTTGTTAAAATTTGTGCCAAGTAGCGGTGCTTGTTCATAAAAACGCACCAGTGCCTCTCTGGCGTTAATTGAAGTGGTGTATTCTCCTGTCCAACCATCATTTGGTGCAGTTACTGAGACGCTGACAGGTACAGGGGTGCCTGCATATCCCATTTGAATTATTGTGCTGTTTTTTCCTAACCCATGACCAACCCCAAGTGTTCTATTGTATTTCCAATCATAGATAAATGATTTTGGGTCACTCGAGAGTTCTCCATAGCGAGGAATGGCAGTAACCTTAACAAGGCTTTTAAAAGTCGGCATTGCTTTACCTTTATAAAAAGGAGGGGTGTATGTCTGAGCTTCCCAGAGAAAATCAATTTCTGCTGGCACAATTGCAATTGTTTTTTCTACACGCTTGCCAAGGTTTGAAAGTACAACTACGTGGATATGTTTAACTTCACCAAAATCACCAGTGTGTACCATGAGTGATTTCTCTCCAATCCCTTGCTTAAGAGGATCTTTGTCTTCATACCAAATAATTTCCGATGAACTGAGGTCGGCGCCAAATGAATCAATTGTGATTGTGACATCTTGATTTGCGCCAGGAATTTTCGGGTCAAATTTTACATTAAGAAAATCAAGTCCATCTGCAAATGTAACCACTGGGCTCATGAAGCCGAGCAAGAGTAGTGATGAAATGATGAGTATTCTTCGCATACTATTTTACTGTCCGCAATGTTGCATTACTTACCTTCGTAACTCGTTGTGCCATACTACTTGATTGAATTGCAATTTTCGCTACTTTTCCAAAGAAATAAGCTGCAAAAAAAGTGATGGTGGTAAAAGGGAGAATATTCATAAATGGAATCGCGTCAATGATTGCACCTATCGATAATATTGTTAGTCTTAAAGCAAAACCACCACCGATATAACCAAAGTATGCAAGTAGGGTAAAATCAATAAACAACCCACCTACTTTGTCGAGTATTTCAGCAAAGACGGTGAGGGGAATTCCAACTGGAGCACCAACAACTGTTGCACTGAGTGCAATCCCAAGTCCATTAATAAGCCCCACGCAGATATCCATAATATCTTTAATCATGGCGATTCCCGCAACAAGCCAAAAAATTATAGGGCCACCCTTTACTGAGAGATCGGTTGTTGAACCCCTCTCCCACTCACTTGAGTAGTTTGAGGTATTTGATACGACAATTTTGCCACGGATTGCTCGAGTGGTGTTTTGTTGCTCTACTTTCTCTGCTTCCGCGTGGCGCCGAGCTGTTGCTGCTCCTATTTTTGCACTGTCACTAATGGTAGCCATATACTCCATCCATTATAACTGAATCAATGGGAATAAACCGTAGTTATTTAAAAAAACTGTTGATAGCTTTTTCTCCCTACGATTGTGACGCAGCAAGGTCCTGTTTTGCTTTTGCAATCGCAAGCATTTGTGCTGGATCTGACGAGACAATCTGATCTTCAGTGTAGGAAGCATATACTTTGATTGCAACATGCTTGAGTCCTGCAAAAAATAACCCTTCCCCAACCCCAGACTCAAGCAGAAGATACTTTTCCTCATCGGTAAGGTGGAATGTTTGTTGAACAAGGTCAATGGTGGTTGGTGATTGCTTGAGGAGGATTTGAATAGACGAGTTGGTGAGAATAGGAAGTCCATATGGAGAGCGCAGGAAGTCGTTCACGTCTTGGGTGATAGTTGCAATGCCGAGATAGTACTTACGTCCACGCTTTGCAAGTCCAAATAGGAATGATGCGGTATCTTCTGACTTCATCATCCACCATGCCTCATCAACAATAAGGAGGCGTTTACGAAGCTCTTTTCTCACAGCCGTCCAAATGTGGTGTGTAATGATGTACACAGCCACAGGTTTGAGTTCGTCTTCCATGTTGCGCACAGAAAACACAGTGAAACGCTTCGTGATATCAACGTTTGTTGGATTATTGAGAAATCCTGACCATGTTCCTCTCACATACTTCTCAAGTCGTTGAAGTACACTCTCTGTTCCATCCATTCCCGAGAGTACAAGTTCAAAATCTGAGAGTAGTGGTGGTTCAATGTCCGCAAAGTTCGACTCTGCACTAATGTCTTTTAGTGCATAAGTCTCAGCAACTGCACGGTCAATAATCGCATCTTCTTCTGGAGAAAGACCTCCGAGCATGATGCGGAATAGGCCAACTAAAAAGATGATATTTGAGCGAAGAACGTCAGATGCTGATTCATCTTCTCGAGGGACAGGTAAATCAAATGGGTTGATATGGTGCTCTGAAGTGAGAGAAATATTAAAATAACGTCCACCAGTCGCTTCAGCAAGAAACTGGTATTCTTGTTCAGGGTCTATCACAATTACATCAGCATCAAACATGAGCGTGCGCAGGATTTCGAGTTTGGTGGTATATGATTTTCCTGAACCAGAAACAGCAAACGTCACTGAGTTGTAGTTGGGCATCGAAAATCGGTCAAAAAGTATTAGTGAGGCATTATGACGGTTTATTCCCCACAAAATACCCTTGTCACTAGTCAGGTCAAATGACACAAATGGAAATACCGATGAGAGCGGTCCCGAGTTTAATTTGTAGTGAACCTCAAGTTCGTCAGTCATAAGCGGGAGAACACTGCGGTATCCCTGCTCTTGTTGGAAGATGGCAGGCTTCACATAGACAAGCTTCGCATCTAGGATGCTTTTAAGCTCCCCTTCTGCTTTGTCGAGGTCAGATTTCTCGCTTCCGTAGATGGTGATGTAAATACCTACATCAAATAAGCGTTCCTGAGCCTGCATGAGCTTATCGCGCAAGTCTTCGAGATCTTGATATGCAATATCAAGCATAGGGTCACGCACGAATCCTTTACGTTCTCGTTCATTGATCTGGCTTTGTACCTCAGCAACCTTTTTTTGGAAGGTGCGAAGTGCGAGCTCGGTCTCAATTGGGTGGATCATGATTGAGACGTCATAGACTTTATCGAGGTTGATGACTGGGGTAAACCAATCGGAAGTGAGAAAGCGTGGATATGAGATAACGAACAATGTGCGAAGTATTTTTGCACCAATCGATATTTCTTTTGGAGTTATTTTGATCGCAGCTGGAGCGAGGATATCCTTCATGTCGAGGTTGGTTGCCTCATAGATATCAGATGGCATCACCCCTCCTGTGTTCACAATCTCGTAGTTTTTTTTCTCATTTGCCATAGGTGCTTATTATTTCTTATGCAGCAGAATCAAGCTCTCCTGGGTTGAATTTTTTGTAAAAGAGTTCTGTGACTTCTTCGGTTCCAAGACGTGTGGTGCGAATATCGCATCGTGCGAGACCTTGTTCGACAATCGAAACACGCTGTTCAAGTTGAACCTTTGCCTCTTCAAAGCTATGCTCCTCTTCGAGTGTGGGTTTTTTTGGTTTTTTGTTGCTGTTGCCAAATAATCCAGAGATAATCCCCCCACCACTTTTTGTTGAAAATCTGATCCCACCAGAATACGGGACAACGATAAAAAAGTTCTTGCTCATGATGTTGGTGTGCGAAGTGAAGTCACGAATGAATGCAATATATTCATGCACTTGGATCTTCATTGCATCAATCAGTTGAACCTTTTCACGTTCTTCGAGCATTGTAAGGTACGGTCTTGTATCAAGTCGTTTTGATTGAATGAATATTTGAACAGGAAATTCAAGTGAATTTAAGAAGTTCTGGAATTGACTAATGATTGCAGCCTGCTCATCTCCTGATTTTAGTCCAAAATTGAGCGATGAAGTCATGAGCATCATGCGTAAGTCACCATTATTGAGAATCATGATGCCATTTCTGACATCTTTAATGGGTACAAAATCTTGTGTGGGTTTTCCTGGAACAGCCATTGCTCTATTATAAATCAAATATCAAAAATCAAACAGCACATTTGTGGAAATACAAAAATTTGAGTGAATGTTTCGTAAGTATCACTCCTTGCCACCGTAACATTAAATGAAGTTCTCTGGATGAACTTTCTGTGATTCAACCTCATTTTCTTTTGTGACATCAATTCCCCAAGTGAGATCATTAAGTTTACTGCTAGTTTTGTTGGCGAGTAGACCACTTGCGTGCTTGATCGGTTTATAGTTATTGAGGTCAAGTTCTTTTTCTGCTTCTTTCTCTCTGCGCCTCCATACATAGAGTCGTACACTGCGAAAATAACGGACACCTGCTTCTATGGTGTAGATGAATGGTTTTGAATTGAATTTGTAGAATGCGAGTGCTGCACCAAATCCTATCATGGCAGCACCCAGCATAAGACCTATGAATGGGATCAGTCGCCAACTTAAATATCCAGCACCCACTCCTCCTGCAACATAGAGAAATTGCTTAATGGTGAGTGGACCAATTATTTTATCTTCAACATCAAGAAATTGAGGAACTTGAAACTGCATATCAGTCAGTATAACGTATTTCGTGATATCGCTGAAGTAGTATCACGTGACTGTGTACGCTGTGCTATGTAGGGAGATTTGTTGGAGGAGGAATCAGTGGTGATTTTGCAGTCTGAGTCACAGATACGGTTGGGGTAACCGCTTGTTTTGCCACAAGAGGAAGCTCAGCGGGTTTTGAAACTGGTGTGAGGGGTAGCGGTGCTCCTGGCTGAGTGTACATGACCTCTTTTTTAATAGTGAATACTCCACCCAATTTTGACTCCAGATTACTCGCAATTGGTTTTTGTACAGTAGGTTGTTCCTTTGCAATTGAACTGAGGACAGGAGTCACTGGTGTACTAATTTGAGCTGGAGTTTTTACTTGAAGCGGTTCTCTGACTGTAGTTGATTGGCTGAGTGTGGGAGTACTCACGTTGAGTGTCGCTTGAGTAGGTTTTGCTCCAAGTGGTACTGATGCTGTTGGTCGAAGAGGAATAACCTCAGTCATTTGTGGTGTTTGCATTGATGAATTCGCCATATCTACCTTATTTGATTGCTCCCTCATCCCATGCAACTGCTTTAATGTTTCTTTGACGGGGTTGAATATGTCACGATTGATATCTTGTGCTAAAAGTGATGCTTTGTCTTGCTCAAGTCCCGTCACGGTGACAATCATTTTCATGAACTCTGCTGGCTGAATTTCTCCTTTAAGAAGCGCTCGAGTAGTCATTACGACAAGCATTTTTTGGTCACTTGAAATTGAGTACTTCTCCATCATGTTAATCAGGAAATAATCGAGATCAGAATTATATAAGATGTTGGTAATCTCAGGTGGAAGAAGATCTAATTCCTGTTCGTTTTGTGCGGTGTTATCCATAATATAATTATTTAATCCATATACCATTCAACTTAGATTTGCGTCAAAACTATGAATTATTACGTAGATCATTGAGTTCCTGTTCCTCAGCTCTTGTTAAGTTTGTTTTTTGGAAGAGCTCTTGAAATCGTGCGGAGGCTGCTGGTTTATTTTTGGTATTTTTCTGGGCCTCTTTCTGTTTCTCAATAAGTGCTTTTATTCGCACTGTCTCTTGGGGGTTCGTATTCAACCGACTATCCGAACGTGCATTAAGATAGAGATCAAGTGATGGTATCGCTTGATTTGGATCGCGTCCTTCATTTACTGCTGTTTCGGCATGTTTATAAGCATTTTGCTGAATTTTCTCAATCGTTGTATCACCAATATCTTGGTTAGCTGAAATCGCACGTAATTGTGCGGGGCTCAAGTATTTTGATACTGAGGGGTGTTCAAGATAGTCCTTACTTAGCTGTGCAATTGCTTGTGGAGATGCTTTACTAGTATGCTCTCTGATTCTTTGCTCTGCCTCCCGCGCAAGAATTTGTTGTTTTTCTGGTGGGAATTGTGCGAAAACAGGGTTCTTTGTTGGGTCAGTTGAATCAATTGCAGATTGAATTGCTTGCTGTGCCACTTGAGTCGTCACTTGAGTTTGTAGTTTGAGTCGCTGCTCTTTCATTGCTGGGGTGTCCCAGATATTTTTTGATACTTTTGTGTCCCCATATATAGGTTTGCCGTCATCTTCATACCCAGTAATGGTACGCTCAGTAACATTTTCATTGCGAAGATGTTCTCGGATGTATTTTTCTTGAGCAACTCGGTCTCCTGGTGCTATTTTTTCTGCATCAGCGACGATTCCTTTGTTCAGCTCTTCTCGGACGCTCTTATTACGATCATATTGTCCTTCTACTTTTTCAATTTGTACACCTTTTTGTTCAAGGAATGCACGTTGAGCAGCAGCATTATTCGGAAAACGCTTTTTTGCAAGCTCAATCAACTCGTGTTCTCTCTCAGCTCCTTGGTATGCTCCAGTGAGTGAGCTTAGTACTGCGCCATTTTTTTCAAAACTCTGAGTACTTCCCTTACCAGCATTTATGCCCCCTGCTCCAAGTGCGGCAGTAACACCGAGACCTCCCATTGGAGCATTACGAATATCAAATGTACCCTTGCTTGAATTTTGCGCAGCAGTAAGTTGCAGGTTTGCACCGCGGGCTCTTACTTTGTCCATGAATTTTGCATCTTTCATCCCTGCTTTTGCAACAATTTTATTTTGCTCTTTGACCCACTTTTCATTTTGCATAATGCTTCTCCCAAACCTGCCAACGGATTGTCGACCAGCAATTGCCGCTCCAGCAAAACCCATTGCAGAGCCTTGCCCAATTGCTTTTTTCGCCCAATCACCTGAGCTTGTGCCAATACTTCCTCCCACAGCGTGAGCCACTTTGAGCGCTGCAAGGAGGAGAATAATCATCAGTATGAAATTGTAGATGATGGGGAAATTACTTCCCACTCCACCAAAGGCAAGTGCGAGCGATGACTTATCTGCCCCAATGATCTTAGTAATTTCTGCTCCACGGATGATCAGTGAGTCGATATAGAGCATGAAAATAAATGCAGGTGCCATGAATGTTGCAGCAATGAGTTTGCTCAACCACTGACTTGCGAAGCCACCACCTTTTGGAAGCGCAAATCCTAGAAATGCAAATGGAGAAGCAATCATCAGTATCATGATGGTCACACTACGAATGATCATCATGATTGCTCCTGCAAGGAAGACATATCCCGCAACAAATTGTACCAGCGCTCCACCAAGGTAGACTTGTGCTTGTGTGTATTTATCGTTTGCAAGTACTTCAGCTCCAGCATCATTTTTTGTGGTCTGAACAGCAGTTTGAACCCTAAAGCCTTCCATGAAAAATGATGTGGCACTCTGTCCTTCACGCGCTCCTGCTTTTATGGTGAGTTTATTCCAAAATCCAACTGCAAGTACATTGCCTGCATCAACTACTACTCGGGTGAAAAATAAGCTGAAGTTGATCAGGAGTGCTGCAATGATCAGACTTGCAACCCAGCGCTTGGTATTTGAGCTTCCCATCCCAAGGATAGTTTGAATGGCAATAAAGAGTAGTACAAAGATGAAGAACATATTCGAGAGATCTCGTACTGCAGTCCACCCTACCTCAATTGCACTGACTGATTTATAGATCTCGGAGTTGATGGTGAACATGATCGACTGATCGAGGATATATCCCATCGAAGTCATAAATAGTCCTGCAATCTTGAAAATCAAACTTGTGATTGCCACAAGTGCACTTGCAAGAACAGAACTTGCTGCGTCAAGCAGGAATCCACCTCCAACATAACTTGCGAGCCCTGAGGCAGCAGTTCCTATGAATGGGAGTAATAGCGGAAGCGCATATGCACTGTGTGCTGGGATGAGAAGTCCTGCAACAAGCAAGGCTGCCCGTAAATCAATTTTCTGAGAAAATGATCGAAGGGTTTTTGTAAGCTTTTTGTACTGTGAAAGATTGAGCATGGTGGGTTTAGTATGTCGTTGGATCTGGGGCTTGACCTTCTGTGACCACAGTCGCACTTGCTCCACCAGTAAGATCTGCACTAAATTTCATTTCGTCATAAATCATCAGCATGGTTCCTTGTGCCCACTGGGTAGTATTGGCATGAATTCCAAAGTATCCATTTTCGATCACATCATAGAATTCCTGTATGAGTCTGTTTACGACTGTCCCTGAGGTCTCAAGTGGGAGTGTATTAGCTGCCAAGAGTCCAGTATTAGTATTGATATCGCTTGGTGTACGTATGCTTGAGCTTGCATTTTGTCCATCGACCATGTCCGAAGTGATCTCATTGTTCATCTGCTCAGTTAGGTTGGTGATATTGCCCTCGTTTTGAGCGCTTGGATTTGCGGCGAGTGAGTATTGGTCATCAAGACAATGTGGGTCAGCTGCATCACCAGAGCATTTTTTTGTTGGCAGAAAGCCACTGTTTGCTGCTTCTGCTTCACTACTTTTTTCTTGGCGTTCAACGCGACCTGTTGCAGCTTGGTCAAGTAGTACTTGTGAGCCAAGTGGAGTATTTTGCGGGTTATTGATCATATTCATATATGCCGAATAGCCACCTGCAACGGTTGATGGGTCATTGAAGTTGTCTTGGAATGAGTTGTAGTCAGCTTCATTCGCAAAATTCCCCGTATCTGGATCAGTGAGACTGCACTTGGTGGCACTATCGGTGTATTTATATGGATCTTCAGTATTTGTGCGGTTGTTGCGCACCATATTAGCGGCTGCGTCAACGCGCCACGGCTGGCATATTCCGAGCGAACCTTGAGGGTTGCCGGATGCAGGATCAGCAGCAGCTTGGTCTGAGATGGCATCGATCTGGCGACCTTTCACATTGTAAAGATTTTGATTGTAGCTGGTAACAAAAATTGGGGCAGTACTCTCGACGCCATTGTTGTTGACTTGGTTGCCAGACTTTGCAAATTGAAGGTTTGCGGCAGCAATTCTGTTTTTCAACTGCTTGGTGAGCTGTGCTTGTTGTGAATTTGAAATATATTCTCGGAGTAGTGCATGAATTTGTACTGAAATGCCAAGTTTTTGCCACTCAGTGATCTCTATTAACAGACAGCGTAATGACTGGCTTGCATTCACTTGTACAAATGACCCATCAGCATCAGGTACGTGTTTCGCAATAGTGCTATCCGTTGCGTTAATTGCCATAGTCCATGGCTGATCAGCCCCTGGATATGGGTATGCTTCATATGGACCAGCAGAGACACCAGCAATGTTGTGCTGAGGGTTGTTGCCTGCAGCACATGGAGCTTTTGCGATTCCCCCTGGATCTCGACCAGAAATTAGGTCGCGAATTGAGTCCGAGGTGCCATTTGGTGTTCCTCCAAAAATATCATTAAGTTGCTTTTGAATTTTGATGACATATGCCTTGAACTCGTCAATCAATTCTTCATCCTTCACAGGAACATATGCTTGTGCGTATGCGAGATGTGCATTTCCAAGCAATAAAAACAATATCGCAACAATAGCGAAACATGACTTGCGCAAGCTTCCTCGACGAATGCTCATACGATGATGTTTATTATACTCCATACTCATTGAATATTAGAAGTTGTTGGCGCAGTTGTTGGTGGAAGTGTGAATGGTGCACCTGCTTCACTACGAGTAAAAACAACATGTTCATTGTCAAAATTTGCAACGATGCGCGCATACCCATCAGTCACATTAAACTTTCCTTGCGTGTATGCTTCATATCCACCAGCTCCGTTTACAGGGTTATTAAAAAGTTCTTGCATCAATAAGAGCCCCTTTCCCATCTGCTCATATCCATTGACAATGCTCAGGTGAAAGTTTGCCATAGAAGTGGGGGTCTTGAGAGTTTTGAGGTCTTGCGAAAAATTCTTGTAATCAATAGCGGGGAGTTGAAGCTCTCTGAGTATTTGTGTACTGCTTGCCTTGAGTGCATCTGCGACAATCTCACTTTCGGTACGGTGTGAGCGTTTTGTGTACGTATTAATTATTAGTCCAAATGCATTCCCATATGCACGCAGTGCTTCTGGGCTATTATCCGAAGAAACGTTTAAGTCAACAATTTGATTGTGTACAGCAACCTTTTTTGCATCAAAGGATTTAATTAATTCCTTATAAGTAGCTTGGCGGATCTGTTGACTTTGCTCAGTAAGAAACTTTGAGAAAAACTCTTTTTTGATCCCAAGTATGTCTGTAGATGAGGTTGCAAAATGAGGATCTTGGATGAGACCAAGGCTGTCATTGGGGGTATCACCTCGAGAGTTGGTATTTTTCTTGGCAGGATCTCTCCCTTCCTTTACCTCTTCTCCGTCTGGTGTTCCATCGCCATCACTGTCAAATGTAAATGGGTCTGAGCCATAGAGATGCTCTTCCCAATCAGGAAGTCCATCTGCATCACTATCGCGATCAGTGATATTTGTACTCGTAGACATGGCAAGACGAGTAACAGATGGGATATCTTGTGGAGTGAGCACAAGCTCACCCTCATCATTTTTATTGACCCAAAAACCAATACTCATGATTACAAGTGCAACAATAACACTGAGGTAAAGATTTTTGTGTGTTGAAAATGAAGAGTGCATGAATATATGTGTACACAAACGTAGTATTGCTACTGCGTACTCCTTCGCGTATTTCACTTATCATAGCAGTATTTACTCCATAGAAGTTGTTGTGAAATATAATTTTGTGGATAACAAATGATTATGTTTCGCTAGAAAAATTTTATAAAAAAACAGACGGAGAGTATTCTCCGTCTGAGTTGTGTTGCCACTATGGCTTAAGCACGCCAAGTCGCGTAGCACTTTCAGTAAAACATTTTGCTTTTGCCGCAAATCCATCAACTTGCGAGCAATCAAGTGGCTGTTGGGCAACTTGCTGTGTTCGTTGGTGTCTGCCAACCGCAACTTCAGTGCTAGGTTCAGATTGCCCATTAATTGCAACCATCGTGTCATTTCTGCGGTCAAGTCGGTATCCTTTTGTTGTTGCCATGCGGGCAGCTTCGTCACTCATTGAGACAATTGTGGTGTCGTCGAGTACAACATGAAGCCGAGCGCGACCATCAGGATAAACCTGAAAAATGCGGTCAACTCGCCCACCTTTGCTGGTGCGCATTCGCCATGTCGTCCCAGTTTTTGGACTCGAAAGTACTTCGCAGTTACCAGAAGCACGTCCCACCTCAAGACCACTGACTACTCCTTCATCAGAGCAGTTGTAGGGTCTTGGGCGAGCATTGTGCCCATCTGGTCGTACATTAGCAACGTCGCTTGGTAAGAATGGAATCACTACTGGACGCGAACGAAACAACCAGTCGTTTTTCCTTCCTTCCTCTGCTTCCGCTCGTTCAGGAGTAATGATTCCAACAGAGCGTCCTGCATTTCGAGCGTCCTGCTCTTTTCTTCCCTGTGCAAATGCTGAGGAAATACCCAGTAACAATAACATCGTGACCATCAAAATTCGCTTCATGAAATGCTCTCCTTGTGAACAATTGAAGGATTGGTTGAGTGTGTAAAGAACTCATTAATTATCTTAGTACAAATTTTAAATATGTCAATACGCACGCAGTGTAACTTTAGATGGCATCTAATTTTTGCTGAGCGCCATATATGCGCTCATAACTGCATAACTTGGTTTGAAGTGCATGTCGCTCACGCTATAATTAATAAAACTATTGTTAATTGTAAAATCTCATGAGACTTCGATCCATATTTGTGTGTGTAAGTGCATTGTGTTTTGCACTCATTACTCCTGTACAAGCAGTAAGCACCAATGAATGTTTCTCATTCACTCGGAACCTAAAGCTTGGTATGAGCGGTGAAGATGTTCGCGCAGTGCAAAAGCTTCTGAATAGCGATGTCCGCACTGCGATTGCTTCATCTGGTGTTGGTTCACACGGAAACGAGTCAGTCTATTTCGGATTAAAAACAAAACTAGCAGTTATGAAGTTTCAAGAGATATATAGTAAAGAGGTACTTGCCCCAGCTGGGCTGACTCAGGGAAGTGGATTTGTTGGCATACTTTCACGCACAAAGTTTGCTTCACTGTGCGAAGCGCACTCAGGTGTGATATCAACAACAAAAAGTGACTCTGGGGCAACTACACTCCCCACTTTTCCTAGTATAGAACTACAAAGTGCTTCATCTTCCCCAATTGAACTTGTTGATTATCTTATTCCTGCCCAAAACGCACAGGCTTCGTCATCATATCCCGTCAATGATATTCGGCCATTTTTAATGTTCCCCGCAAGTTATGCAGTCCCACAGGGGGGTAAGATTGTGGTACACGGTGGAGGTTTTACACCTGACAGTAATGCGATCGTGGTTGGTGATCATAATTACAATAGTCTAGTTCCAACTGCCCGCCAAACTCTTGAGGTAGTGATTCCTGAAACAGCTCAAAAGGGTAAATTTTCTCTTGCCATTGCTAATAAAAAG
>DALYED010000012.1:0-7853 GCA_031972735.1 Minisyncoccota bacterium
CTAGGACTCGAACCTAGGACCAGTCGTGTATAAGACGACCGCTCTACCAACTGAGCTATGCGTGCATATGACGTACAATATCAAAAGACATTACACATGTATGCTATAGCCTAATATATTGTGGGCGTTCCCACAAATATGAAGAGAGATTGCACTTATCTCACAATCAAAAAACCCTCACAATATTGCGAGGGTTTTTTGATATGAGCGGAGATTATCGCCCTTTCTTCTTGCTTTGTTTGCCGTGCTGTTCTGCGCTACGACTCTCAACCAAAGGACTAGTCACTGTAACTGACTGAGTCGGATTAACGGGGACCGCTGCATCAGGGACATCCTCATCACTTGAACCTGAATCTTTCGTCTCTCCTTCTGACTGGTCTGCAATAGGGGGAGCGACATAGACTTCTTCTTTTGCTTTGCGCTTCGCCTTGATTCCATGCAGTGAAAGAATTTTTTCAAATTCTTCTCGCTCAATCGACTCAGTGCGCATAAGCTCAACTGCAATTGCATCAAGTACTGGTTTATATTTGGTAAGAAGTTCACGTGCGCGGAGAAGTTGATCATTCATGATTTTCTCAACTTCTTTATCGATACGCATTGCAACATCTTGTGAGTAGTCTTTCTCAATAAACCCACCACGACCCATGAGCATCCCACCAGATGCCTCAAATGCGATTGGACCGAGAGTTGCAGACATACCATACTTTGCCACCATGTCATGCGCGAGTGAGGTTGCGACTTGCAGGTCATTTGATGGACCAGTAGTGAGGTCATCAAACATCATCAATTCTGCGACGTACCCACCAAGTGAAACAGCAATATCATCAAGAAATTCCTTTCGCGTATGGAACTGGCGTTCCTCAATGGGGAGCTTGAGTGTATACCCCGCAGCGTGTCCGCGCGAAATGATACTAATCTTATGGACAGGGTCTGAGTTCGGCAAAAGCGATGCGACCAGCGCATGACCACCTTCGTGATATGCAGTAATATTCTTCTCTTCATCCGAAAGCAATCGCGACTTACGCTCAGGACCAATCATCACTTTTTCAATCGAACGAATGAAGTCAAACTGAGCAACTTTCTTGCGATTTTCGCGTGCAGCAAGTATGGCTCCTTCATTCATGAGTGAATAAAGATCTGCACCAGAAAATCCAGGAGTACGCTCTGCAATAATGTGAAGGTTTACATCCTCAGCGAGTGGCTTCTTTCGGGCATGGATATTCAGAATCTGCTCACGATCAGCAAGGTCAGGGAGATCAAGGACTACACGACGATCAAAGCGACCAGGGCGAAGGAGAGCTGGATCAAGTACATCAGGACGATTGGTTGCTGCCATCACAATCACTTTCTCGTTTGGTTCAAAGCCGTCCATCTCAACGAGTATTTGGTTGAGAGTTTGCTCGCGTTCATCGTTTCCACCGCCAACTCCAGTACCACGCACTCGACCAACAGCATCAATTTCATCAATAAAAATGATCGCTGGTGACTCTTTTTTGACCATACGGAAGAGGTCACGAACGCGTGATGCACCCACACCAACAAACATCTCCACAAACTCCGAACCCGATAGGTGGAAAAATGGCACACCTGCCTCTCCTGCTACAGCACGTGCAAGCAAGGTCTTTCCGGTACCAGGTCCACCCATCAGCATCACACCCTTTGGAATCTGTGCGCCGATATCGAGAAACTTTTGTGGATGCTTGAGGAATTGGACTATTTCCTGAAGCTCCTCTTTTGCTTCTTTCACACCTGCAACATCTTTGAAAGTGACTTTTTGAGCAGTGTCATCAGGATAGATTACGCGAGCCTTTGACTGTCCAAATGAGAATGCCTGCATGCCACCCGACTGTTTTACTTGGCGAGAAAGATACCAGACGAGTACCCCAAGGAGTACGAGTGGGAAAAGAAACGGTGCAAGATTGTAGAACCAATATCCAAACCCACTTGGATCTTTGACTTCAATTTTTACCGCAGTGAGTGCTTCAGGTGAAACACCGTAGTTCTTGAGTGAGTCGGTAAGCGAAGACTCAAGTTCTTTTTTTGATTCTTTCTTTGTGCCGTCATTATAAAGAATCGTGAGATCAGTCCCCTGTACATCAACCTCAGTAACCTTTGGTGCATTAGGGTCAGTATTCTGAATATCAGTTGCAAGAGTTGAAAGTGAAACTGGAGCTACTTTTGTTTTGCGCTCAGTGAAAAATGAGTACAGTGAAACGAGTGCGAGAAACACGAGTAAAATAGTAAAAATATTTGAGAAAAAAGATGGTGCGCTCGGACCTTCGCCCTTCACCTTCTTTTTGTCATCAGTCTCTTTGTTGCGTAATTGATGTAAGTCCATAGTGGAAACATTATACTAGACTCATTTCAAAACCCAAATTATGCAGAATGCATGCAAAATATCAAAAAAAATGTAGTATGGGATAAGTATGTACATGAGCAAAAGATCAAGGTTTTGATTAATGCATTCTTTGTGAAGCAGTATTTGCAAGACCGACCCAAACCTTCCGACAGGAAACTGTTCAAAAACGCTCATGTATATACGTATTATGGCGAATCTCATTGAACACAAAAGAGCCCATTTCGACTATGAACTCCTCGAGCAATTTGAGGCAGGAGTGCAGCTTTTTGGCACCGAAGTGAAGTCATTACGGGCACATCATGGAAAACTTGAAGGAGGACACGTAACGGTCCGCGGGGGGGAGGCATTTCTTATGAACGCTGAAATTCCAGCATTTCAGCCCGCAAATACCGGAAAAGACTACGAACCAAAGCGTAACCGGCGTCTATTGTTAACCAAAAAAGAGATCGCTGAAATTGCAAAAGCAGAGGAACAAGCGGGTTTGACACTAGTGCCACTTTCGATGTATAATAAAGGTCGTGTTATCAAACTCCGCCTCGCAATCGCACGCGGAAAGAAAAAAGCAGACAAACGAGAGACCATCAAAAAACGCGAAGCGATTCGTGACATTGCTCGTGTAGTCAAAGGCGCCGTGCGAAGAAGTAAGTAGCACCAGTTAAGAGAAGTTCATTGAAAATTCGTGCATTGAATCGACTTCCAGAAGTTTTTTCTTTTGAGCTGTAGCTTGCTACGGCGATAAGGTTTCGCAGTCGCAAGTAATAACAAAATTTCCCAAAGAAAAAAGTTCTGGGGGTGACCGGCTTAGACAGAGAGTATAGTTTGATGAACGTGCGTGTCGAGCATGATTGTAAGCTCGTAAATCTCGCGATCAACCTGAAAGTGCCAACAAACGCACCGCTAAAATTGCTTCTCCATACTTTGGAGCAAACAGTTTTGCATTCGCTTACGCTTAAGTAACGACGTGTCCCCTGCTGACTCCCGATGGGTGGAAGGACATGTCATATTATCGGGATAGTCCATACGCGCCTCCTTAGCGTGTGGGCAAAATAATAAGGATAGGTAGTTTATGGATTTTGTTTGTTTCCACACCATAAGCACTGAACAAAGTGAAACAACCTACACATGTAGATCGTTCATCATCTCCTCTTTGGACGGGGGTTCGATTCCCCCCATCTCCACAAATTACAAAAACGTGCCTGCTTCATTGCAGGCTGTTTTTGTTTTGTGGAGATGAGTGAGTGCTCGGAAGCACTCATGTGGGGGAATCGAAAGCCGGAGCGCTACGCGAGTTTGAGTCTGCGAGAGGCGAGTGTCGCGAGGCGGGGTCGCGGAAATTTTCCGTCAGGAAATTATCTGTGACCGATTCCCCCTCTTGCCACCAAACCCCATTGCCTTATACTTTCGTCATAACCAGTTAACCCTACTTTATGGCGACCTACACCATCTCAGAAGATAACCGTGACAGACTAAAAAAGCTCACTACGATCTTCGTCTCGTTTGTTATTTTACTCATCCTTCTCTCAGCATTTGGCACAGTGGGTGCGGGAGAGCGCGGGATTAAATTGCGATTTAATGCACTCACAGGAAAAGTCTATGGTGAAGGATTGTATTTCGTCATTCCATTTATTGAGCGTGTAGTCATTATTGATATTAAAGTACAAAAAGAAGAAGCAGATGCGCAAGCTGCTTCAAAGGACCTGCAGACGGTCACTTCACGTATTGCACTCAACTACAGCATAGACCCAGCACACGCAGTGAATCTCTATCAAAACATTGGTATCGATTATAAGTCACGCATCATTGATCCAACCATCCAAGAAGCAGTGAAAGCAACCACTGCAAAATTTACAGCAGAAGAGCTCATCACTAAACGCGAAGAGGTGCGCGATGCGATTAAATCACTACTCACCGACAAGCTTTCTGGAACAGGACTGAAGGTCGAGCAACTCTCTATCATTAACTTTGATTTCTCACCATCGTTTAATAATGCGATTGAAGCTAAGGTAACCGCAGAGCAAAATGCATTAGCAGCAAAGAATAAACTCGACCAAGTAAAGTACGAAGCTGACCAAGCAGTAGCTGAGGCAAAAGGAAAAGCATCAGCACTTCAAATTGAAGCAGAAGCAATTAATACCAATCCACAAATCATCCAACTGCGCGCAATCGAAAAATGGGATGGTAAGCTCCCCCAAGTAACAGGAGGAGCAACTCCGTTTATCAACATTAAATAGACTTTAAAAAAAACACCTACGGGTGTTTTTTTAATTGAGCACTACATTATCGTTCGATGAGTTCCTGTATCGCTAAATTTAACTTTTCTTCTGGAACAGTATTCCTCACATGCTCCAAAAAATTCCAGACTACTAGAGCATCCTCAAATGCGCGATGACGTGCATCCGTTTGGAAATTATAGCGTTCAATGATCGAAGCAAGGTTGTGTCGCTTTTCATAAGGAAAAAGCATGCGAGAAAGCTTCACTGTGCAAAGTCGTGCTGGCATAAACGCCTCATCAATACGCGCAAACTCTTCTCGAATAAATTTCAAGTCAAATTCTGCATTGTGTGCCACGAACAAGGCTCCCTGAAGAAACTCGGCAAGCTCTCCAGCAATATCACGAAACTTGGGGGCACCATCAAGATCTGCATCAGTAATACCTGTGATATCAGTAATGATTGAGGGGAGCATGACCTCAGGGTTCAATAGTGTATGAAATCGACTCACCTCTACCCCACCCTCAACGCGCACGAGTCCAATTTCAATCACTCTATCTTTGTGCGCAATGAGCCCTGTGGTTTCAGTATCAATACAAACAATTGCTTCGCGGAACATCCGGGTATTCTAACGCAGTATTTCGAAACAACAAAAAAAAAGCACCCCCATGGGTGCTTTTTTGTTTTGCATAGTCAGCATTTCCTGTTCCGAACAAATTGCTTTCGAATGCAAGGCTCGGAGAAGCAGATGAAGCTATTTAGCAGGAAACCTATGAGAGGTGCTTGGAGACAAGCTTAGTCATCTCAAACATGTTGACGACTGCTTTTCCACCAAATACTGCTTTGAGTGCATCATCTGCATTGATGTTGCGTTTGTTCTTCTGATCCTGAAGCTCGTTCTTCTTAATGTAGACCCAGAGCTTTTTAACGACTTCTGAGCGAGGAAGTGGGCCTTTGCCGACAACCACTGCGAGTTCTTCTGAGACCGTAAGTGGTTTCATGAATGCTGAATTTGCCTTTGCTTCCTTCTTCGGTGCTTCTTTCTTTGCTGCTACTTTTTTTGCTGCCATATAATGTTGTGAATTGGGTAATGTGATTAATTCCATATAATCATACCCTCTTGTTTGTTTTTGCCTATAGGGAAAAACAAACATCTGTGCAAAAAAGGGATTTTGTCAAAAAAAGTGACACCGTCGAGATTTCTTAGCGCATAGTCTCTTCGAGTGAGAAAATATCAATCAAATAGCCATCAATATCTCGTTGCGTAAGGTCGTAAAAGTTCTTTCCTTCCTGATGCAGTCGTGCTGAAAGGACGATGCCAACAAACCGCCAATGCCATGGTTCATAGACATAATATCCATTATTTTTTGGATATGAAACAATGAATCCATATTTATACGCATTTGCAGTAAGCCATGCATAGGCATCAGTACCTGCAAAGCTCGAAAAATTTACTCCAAGTAGTGGAGTGGTGAAATCAATGGTTGTTCCAAGTTGGTGCTCAGAGTATCCTTGATCCGCTGAAAACTTATTTGCACCAGCACCAAAAGACATCGAGTAGGCAGACTTGAGACTCGCCTGCTCTTTGAATGATCGGTATGCAGAAACAAGTGCAAGTGGGTGCCCGTTTGCACTTGCATCTGCCATCATTTTTTCAAGAAATGGTTTTACATCTGCATGAATCCGCAATTCTTTTTTCTTATCATACGAGAGTGACTGCGTAATTGTCGCCAACTGTGAAGGTACGTAGTTTTCATTGAGAAAGAATACTTTAGAATATTTTTGGAGTAACTCCTTGTCGGTCATCCGCAGTTTATTAAGCATCTCAATTTGGTTTTGCGATGAAAGAACTCGCTGTGTGAGTGACGAATTATCTTCCACGACAATACCAAGGCGACTATTAAGCTCAGCTTTCTCTTCTGTGGTGGATGCGAGCTGTGCAACAAGCAGTGTGGTTGTCGCTTCTAGTGAAGCTATGGTCACTTTATGTTGATCACGCTCAAGAAGAAGTGTTGTCTTAGTGTCGTTGAGTTCGTTTGCAACAGTGTGATAACGCATTCCCTCATAGGTTGCAACAGCAAGTGTGACCACAAGGAGTACCCCAAGTATCATTATTCCAACATGGTTTGGGCGAGCATTGTGCATATACAGTATCCATATTATCACGACACACGAAGATGCCCCACAATCAATGTTTGAAAAATGGAAAGTTAATTTGACATTACTCAATAAAAGTAATATAGTGAATGTGAAGTATTCTGATCAACAAAAACGAAGGGAGATGCATGACAGTATTCTTCAAGCGGATCGTTCAGTTCTTTGTGCTTGGACTCATGAGCGTTATTGGCATTGGCATAGCAAATCGGCGGGAGCATACAATTTCCGACTATAACCCACAAGACGTGCTTGGGTACGAATCGGCACATGCGTTTGTACCCCCCGAGCCTGCTTCCGAGCCAGATATCTAGCGCGTTCACAACTCCCAAAAGCGGGCTTCCAGACGG
This sequence comes from Minisyncoccota bacterium, assembly GCA_031972735.1. Lineage (GTDB taxonomy): Bacteria > Patescibacteriota > Minisyncoccia > Phycocordibacterales > UBA6899 > MHLP01. The sequence goes on from DALYED010000012.1 coordinate 7,074, forward strand.
AGCCCGCTTTTTTAATGAAAACAGCACAAATACTGTACCTTTTTACAGTTTTCTGTTAGAATTTGCTTTGGTCGCGCAGGTCGCGACCTTTATAGTCCCAAACCCCGTGAAAGACAAAATACGCATAAACCGAGAAATACGAGCCCCGAAATTGCGGGTTATTGACGATGCAGATGGCAATCTTGGCACCCTCACCTTCGAGGAAGCCTTCAAGATAGCGCAAGAGAAAGGACTCGACCTCATCGAGATATCTCCAAACGCAGAGCCACCCGTTGCAAAAATCATGGACTATGGTAGATTCCAGTACATTGCACAGAAGAAAGATAGGGATGCGCGTGCAAAGGCTCACGTCACCGAAACGAAGACAATTCAGATCAAAATAGGTACTTCCGAACGAGATCTCGAACTGAAAGCAAAAAAATCTTCGGAATGGCTGAAAGAAGGTCACCGCGTCAAACTCGATCTTTTCCTCCCTGGTCGCACCAAGTACATGGAACCGAAGTTCCTCGAAGAGCGCCTTGATCGAATTCTCAGACTTGTTTCAGAAGAATATAAAGTCTCAGAAGAACCAAAGCGTAGCCCAAAAGGACTCACCATCGTCATCGAGCGTGGAATTGTGAAGAAGAAAGAAACAACAAACGAAGCATAAATTTTATGAAAACAAATAAATCATACGCAAAGCGAGTTAAGGTCACGAAGTCGGGCAAAGTGCTTGTACGCAAGGCTGGTATCAACCACTTCAATGCAAAGATGAGCCGCAAGACTCAGCTCAACAACAAG
>DALYED010000012.1:7863-9304 GCA_031972735.1 Minisyncoccota bacterium
GGTATTGGCAACTAATGAGGTAATTTAATATATATGTCACGCGTCAAACGAGGAGTAACCTCAAACAAACATCGCAAGAAGATTCTTAAGGCAGCCAAAGGCTTCCGCCATGGTCGTTCCACAAAGGAAATCGAAGCAAAAGTAGGACTCCGCAAAGCAGGAGCATACCAATTCGAGCACCGCAAAGACAAGAAGGCAGACTTCCGTCGCATGTGGCAGGTCAAGATGAATGCGGCACTTCGCCCACTTGGATTCAGCTACTCAAAGTTCATTGGGGTTGCGACAAAGAAGAAGATCCTCATCGATCGTAAGATCTTTGCAACCCTTGCAGAGTTCAACCCTGAGACTTTCAATCGAGTCGCGAAGGAAGTAATGAAGGGATAACTTCTTGATTTTACAACATCGTAAAAAAACCACCGCTCGGTGGTTTTTTACTTCTTGGTATTCTTTTGATCAACACCAAAAGATCTCTCCCCTATCCCATTCCTTGAGATAGGCATTTGCAGACTTAAAGTGCTCATTACCAAGAAATCCTTTATAAGCAGAGAGAGGTGATGGATGTGCTGATTCGAGAACGAGATGACGTGAACCATCAATCAGAGAACGTTTCGCACGAGCGAAGTTTCCCCAAAGCATGAACACCACGCGATCCTGATTGTCGCTCACTGCACGGATAACGGCATCGGTAAATTGATGCCAACCAAAATCTGCATGAGAATTCGCCAATCCTGACTCTACAGTGAGTGATGCATTGAGTAAGAGCACCCCTTGTTCAGCCCAATTCGTGAGATCCGGTGAACGTGGGCAGACAGTACTGTATTCTGCTTCGATTTCTTTAAAAATATTTTCAAGAGAGGGTGGAACAGGGTTACGTTGTGTGCTTGAGAATGCTAGCCCATCGGCAACTCCTGGGGTATGGTACGGATCTTGTCCGAGTATAACTACACGCACATGCTCCGGTGCACACAGATCAAACGCACGAAACATATCCACGGGACTTGGAAACACTTTTTTGGTCATGTACGCCTCACGTACCTTTTTTCGAAGATCAACAAAGTACGGCTTAGCAAACTCATGCTCAAGCAGTGGTTCCCACATTGGGGAAATCTTCACATCAGATGACATGTAATAAGTATTTTCAGCAAATAATGAAAGTGTGTTATTTGAAATGCAGTACAGTGACCAAATGACAAACTTCTCTAGAATTCAAGGTCTACGGTGGTGTTGGGCTCAGGAACAGTAGCGTTTAACCCCACATAATCGCGAAGTCGCTGTGCGAGAAACATTGCAGACTTTGGTTCACCAATTGCAACAAATACCTGCTTGAGCGATTCTTTGCCACCTGCAGCAAACTCAATAAGATGATCCATATCCTTGTGCCCTGAGTACCCATGAAGCTCGGAAACTTTTGCGCGAATAGTAATATCATCACCATTTAAAT
>DALYED010000012.1:9314-44512 GCA_031972735.1 Minisyncoccota bacterium
CTTTCTCCCAGGAGTACCAACAGCCTGATACCCAACAAGTAGGATTTCATTATTTTCATCAGTTCCATAATGCTTTACGTGATGAACAATACGACCACCATTCATCATTCCAGATCCTGCCATGATTACTTTCGGACCTTTTGTCTCCCAAATGCCCATCGACTCTTGCTTCGTCTCAGTCATGAATAGACGTGGAAATTTGAAGATATCATCTCCACTCTTGATGATGTGCTGAGTATCTTTGTTGTAATACTTGTCTGCCTTACGATAAACTTCAGTGGCTTTGATTGCGAGTGGTGAGTCGACATAGATTTTTACATCAGGAATCTGATGATGCTCGACCATTTCATTAAATTCATAGAGGAATTCTTGTGTACGCTCGATTGAAAAGGTTGGCATCATGAGTACCCCCCCACGACTGATAGTATCGACAATAGTCTTCTTCAAAACTTCTTTACGCTCATCTCTTCCTTCATGGTTTCTATCTCCATAAACAGACTCCATCAAGAGGTACTTCACTCCTGCGATCGAGTCAGTATCACGCAGAAGTGGCGAAGGTGAATTCCCGAGATCACCAGTAAAGACTATGGTTGAGCCATTAATTGTGAGGAACATCATTGCGGACCCAAGAATATGTCCAGCATCCTTCATTTCACAGGTAATACCCCCACCGAGATCAAATGAATGATAGTACTCATATACCTCCCAATGCTTCATAGTTTCTTTCACATCACCCTCTTCATAGATAGGTGGGAGCCCGCTCTTTACTGCTTCATGTTGAAGAATATTTACCGTATCAAGGAGCATCATCGCAGAAAGATCATGTGTTGGAGGAGTAGAGTAAATTTTTCCACGAAATCCTTCTTTCACAAACTTTGGAATACGACCAATATGATCGATGTGTGCATGCGTCACAAGCAAAATATCGACACTTGCCGGATCAACACCAAATTTCTCTCGATTACGATCATCGGCGAACAAGTCACCCTGAAACAACCCGCAATCAATCATGATCTTCTTTCCACCAGATTCAAACATAAAATTTGAACCAGTAACGGTATCAACTGCACCAAAAAAACCAATAGTTCCTTTTACTGTTGTCATATCTGTTTATTATACCCCCTCTTGATAAATATCCATGTTGCAAGTAACCCACCAACAAGATCGTCACAGAGATCTTTGAGGGTGTCACTAAGCTGGAGTGCATTAATATCCATTGCTCTATCAACCACAAACTCGTACACCTCCCACCCAAGCCCGATTACAAGTGTTGAAGATACCGCACACATGACGACAAAAAGTGGGTTGTGATCTTTGCGTTTAATGTACTGCGAACGGAAATAGACAACTAAAGTTGTAAGTGCGACCCATGCACCACCGAGCATGTGCACAGGAATATCGAGCCACCAGATCAAAAAATAGAGATGAAGGTACCCAGCAAGAAGATTGAAGAAAAATATGCCAAGTATCAGTAGTGCAAGAAACCAGATCGGAAAATGTTTATTCATGTATTGTGTGTATCGTAGCAAATACCAGTCTGGATGAAAAACACCCTACTTGCATAGCGAAGTAGAGTGTTTTCCTCGAAACAAATGTATTGGGATGGAACCTAATTTATATTAGGTGGGCAACCTCAACCAATAACCCACGAGTTATGGTGATTCGGTCAGCCCTGTTCCAGAACTAGGGTTTTTCCCAATACTTTTTCAGTATACACCATCACTCTTGAGTGGTTATCCACAGGAAAAACAGAGTATTCCACTCGTTTTCCACAGAGTTATTCTGCTTGAGCACAAATCACCGTGTTAATTTAAGGTCGTAAAAACAGCAATTATTCCATGATGCCGTCGAGGTTGACGTCATACAAGATAGCTTCATTTACGATAGTGTAATCGAGCAACTCTTCTTTTTTAAACCAAAGCTCTACTTCACGAACTGCGTCTTCTTTATTATCAGAGCAATGAATAAGGTTTCTGACCGCGCGATCATCAACGGCAGCAATCGCATATGAATCAGACGTATAGTCACCGCGGATGGTGCCCACATCAGAAGTTGCAGGCTCAGTACCTCCAACAAGCTTCTTTACGACCGCAATTGCCTCGTTACCTTCAATGGTCATCATGACAACAGGGCCAGCGGTCATAAATCGTACAAGTGCTCCAATAATATCTTTTCCATACTCAAGTGCTGCTTTCTCAACAGGAAGCCCGCGCTCAGTACGCTCTTTTACAATATTTGTTCCCTTTTTCTCAAACCATGCATCATCCTTGTTGTAGTGAATCCAAATCTTCTTTTCCTCAGGGATGGCAAATTTCATTCCCACAATTTTGAGTCCTGCACGCTCAAAACGCGAGACAATCTCACCAACAAGTGAGCGCTGAATAGCATCAGGCTTTAATATGACAAATGTTCGTTCTTTCTTTGGGTGTGCACTCATATACAAATAGTTTACTGCGTAATGGAACCATACTAATAGGTAATCAACATGAGCGCAAGCAACGAATTTTGGCACTGAAGTAGCGCACAATCAGCACAAATTATTCATGCATGCAACAAAAAACACGAGAAGTTTCAAGATTCTCGTGTTTGCAATATATGGTGCTATGGCATTCCCCGCGGTACAAATGGGCGAGGGCTGTATACCACACCACCATGCACAACTCTGTTTGGAGCTACCTCTTGCCCAGCTTGGTAGCTTGGTGATGTACGAGGAGGAGGTAGTTCACCAGCTGATGGGACAGTGCGCGCATCAATCGGGGTTACATTTGGCTTATGTGGAATTGCACCATAGGTAGGTCTTGGGGTTGCTTCATTACTTGCTTGCGTGACTGGTTGTGGTACTGAAAGAGTTTCTTGGTCTGGAGCAACGACACGAGTGGTGATTCCTTCTTTCATTAACTTTTCAGTATGAGCACGGAGTAGATACTGCTCAAGCGTCTCTCCTCCCTCAGGGGTATATCCTGATGCATTCGTGAATCCATTTGCTCGTGCATATTGCTGCATATGCGAAATATTAGCCCACTCATCAACTCCTCCTTCACGTTCAGAAGCCTGCTCACGAGTTTCATTCAGCACACTCGTTGCATCACGGTCTTTGAGTAACGTCCACTCCATACTTGGCTGACTTCCATCTTCTGTGTTTGCCATATCGTCACGGAGGTACTCCCCTGCAAGTGTTTCTGCTTTTTCAAGTGATACATGAGGATGGACTTCGAGTGGGACACTTGTGGGAGCTTCATGGGTAACTGGTGACTGTGTGGGTGTTTCCGCTTGAAGTGAAGCGGTTTGTACTTCGGGGGTATGAGTAGCATTTGAGATCCACTTCCCATTGTGACTAAGAATTGAAGTAATACGCGCATTGATTGCTTCCTCGCTCATACCAAGTGTCTCGGCAATATTATGGCGCACCGCAGGGTCGTTGGTCTGCATATATACAGTAAATGCTTCGACATCTGCTTTATTCGAACCTTCCATCATTGGTTGAGGGATCCGCGGGTCAGTGCGTGCAAGAATTGCGTTCTTAATCTGTTCAATAGACGCTGGGGTGTACTCAGGAACAGATTCCTTTCCATTCACTGATCCAGCATTCAAATCTTCCACGCGGTGCTCTTGTTGTTTTATTTTTGAAAATACTTCATCGGTAAGTGAATCATTGTGAATACTTCCTGCAATATACGCACCACCGAAGGCAAAGGCTCCGCGAAGCATTGCGGTCTTCATTCCTGTTTTGATTACCTCTTCAGAGCGAACAGTATCTGCTTTCAACTGATGATCACCCACAATTCTCATCATCTCTTGCTTTAATTTATCTTGATCAATCACTTCGACAGCAGCACCTTTCCCCATTGCCTCAATAAATGAAAGCTTATTTGCAATATCATTACCCTTGCGTACGTCTCTCTCCTCGAGTGATGAACCTCCAAAATTGATCAGTCCGCGTTTCCACTTCTCTTCCATTAGTGCTGTGGTTTGAGCAATTTTTTTCTCAACAAGCGCACGCTCTACTCCTTCACTCAGTTGATCAAGTTTATCAGTAAGACGTTCAATGCGATCAGTAAAAAATGTAGCATCCGTATACTCTTTTATACGGCGAAGATGTGCTTTACCATCCATATCTGTATATGAAACTTCTTCACGCTCATCTGTTTCAGAGAGTCTCCGCTCAATGCGTTTATCGCGCATCACTCGCTTTGCTTCCGCTATGCCCTGAGCGCCTCCAACACCGACACCCACTGCACCAGAAATAGCAATTGCACCAACTCCACCCGTCACCGCACCAAACACTGCCGCAGTTGCAATACGAATACCTGCACCAAGTGCTACGTACTTACCTTTGTCTTGCCAAAACTCTTTGATACCTGACATGATTGCACTTTGCTCTTCAATCTCCTCAAGTGCTTGTTCGGCATTTGGATGAGCAATGAATAATTGATTGAGTTGCACCTGCTCATCCATACGACTCATCTTCATCATTGCTTCTTTTTCTGCGTTTGGATGTCCATTTTCAGTAAGTTTTGCGATATAGAGATCAAGGAGTTGTGCACGTGCTTCTTGATACGCAACGTGTTCTTCTGTATAGGCAACTTGCTGTGCTTTCTCTTTATCATCATGAGGTGCATACCCCCACTCACGAGGAATCATCGCAAATTTACTTGCAGCAAGATTGAAGAGTTCAATAGTATGTTTTTCTTGCTCTTTTACACCCCTCTCAATCGGGGCATAATTTACATGAAGCTCTCCAGCATCTCCAACAACCACCTCAGGAGTCTGTTGCATGACCTTGATATACTCCTCAATATTTGCAATATGCTCATCAACAACTTCACTACGTCGAGATACTGAAACCTCACCATTTGTCGCATGGTTGAGTAGTTCTTTCTCAATTGATTTCGTGCGCGCTGCTTGATATGCACCCATAGTCACAGCTCCTCGCCAAATTTTTCCCCACAGGCTTCTTCCCTTCCATTCTGCATGTGCCTCGTTTTTTGCATCGCGCTTCACTTGTCCCAATACTTCATTTTGCATATTGCGCAACAGTAGCAATTGTTTCCCTTCCGAAAGGGCAGTGAATCCTGGAATAGACTCAAGTATGTGTGCATCAAGCCCTAGTGTATTTTCAAATTTATGAACAACAGAATCACTCAGATCTGACTCTGCCCTCGAAGAAGCTTCTGATACCGCTTCCTTTGCAATTGGCGCTTTTTCACTACGAGGGAATGCGCTTGTCTTTGCATTGTTTGCCATTCCTGGAACTGCTCTCTTTTCACTCACAAGATAAGACTGTTCAAGTGACTGCATTTCTTGCTCAAGTGCAGTAAGTTTCACTTTTTCACTCGGAGAAAGTGATCCTTTTTGAGCTAATTGGTTCGCTTCATGTTCAAGCGCACGCATCTTCTCTGAAAAGATTTCATTGGGAGTAGTGGGAGCTATGCTTACTTGTGGAACAATCACGCGTACTTGTTGTGCAGGTTTCTCTGCCACCATAGCAATCGGTTCAACTGGGGGCACAGGAAGAACAAGTTTCTGTGTATGTTCATGTACTGGTGAATGTTGAATGATTCCTTCTTGCAAACGGGCAATCGGCAATACAGGAGGGGTGTTTGTTTCAGCTTCGATTTTTTCATCGACTACTGTTTCATGCTCTTGCGATGCAATTTCATTACTCCCTGCTTTTCCAAGATGACGAATTCGTAATGCAACTATATCGTATGGTGAAAGCTGTTTACGAGATTTTTTAATTTTTGTAAGAATAATCTCTTCAACTTCTTCTCGAGACATTCCTGATGCAACAAGATCATCTTTCAGTGCATTGACCATACCACTATTCGCTTCATCATAATTAATTTCAGGATATTCTTTATCTTTTTCCTGTAATTGCACGAAAGCTGGAGTTTTTGCTGGCTTCTCTGCTTCATGAGCGCTCACTAATAAATGATGCTGGTACGCATCAACAACAGCATTTCCTTTTGCAATATTCCACCTCCATTGATGAATATTATCGAGCGCATGCACATCATGTGCGTTAATTTTTTCAAGGATATCGGTGACGACAAACTCACGGACTCGTGGCTCTTCTTGATGGTGACGAAGGTGGTCATCGGGGATATTACTTCCGTTTCCTGCTTCAAGAGCGCGAATAATACGGAGTCTTTGTTTCTCCTCGTTTGTGAGTTCTTCAATTTGATTACCCTTCTCTGACTCTTTGAGTGACTCGACACTAGCTATTCCTTTTTCAAGGAATAGCTCAACGCGCCCAAGAAGTACATCAGGGTCTACTGAGTTAACACCAAGCTCTTGGGCGATCAGTTGATATCGCTCTTTATTTGTCGAAAGATATGCTTCTGCATTTTCTCTTCGTGAGTGTGATACGTCATGCTGTCGCAAGAGGTTCCGCACATATACTTCATCATCAATGCGAGAGCGCAACTCCTTTTTAAGATCTTGAAGTGAGGGAATGACTTCTAGTGATTTACTGGTGACGACATCAGCTTCATGTTTCAATGTTGCAACTTTTGTAATCGCTGAAATAGGTTCATGTACTTTTGTATCACGTGGTGATAAGGGCAACTTCTCCTCACTGCTTACATAGCGCACTAAATCACGCTCAACTGGAGTAAGCTCTGCATTTTTAATTGACAAAATTTCTGCATTTGAAGCAGGAGTCAGTGGTGCAAGATGTGCTCGAAGTGCTTCAAACCCGCTTTTCATATCATCAGCATTGATCCCGTTACGCTCAAAAATATCAACTATTTCATGCTTAGAATACGTCGCAGCAAGATCAGTATTAAATGCTTCAAGAAGTCGTTGTCCATCGACAATATTTGCATGCACTGTTGAGCGAATTTGTTCGAGTGGAGAAAATTCTGGACTTTGCTGGTCGACAAACGACATATCAACAGCAGGAATTTCATGATCAGAATCTGTATTGTGTATTGCCATTTCGAGTGTTTCTGGCTTTGGGATTCCATTTGACATGCGTATATTTTGCAATAATATTATAAAAAGTCAACTAAACACATGCAAGAGTAGTGCGTGAAATTACTCTCCTTCTATGATGTATGTATTTTATCGTATAAATCGAAAAGAAAGAACCCATATGAGCATATGGGTTCTTTCTTATACATCTCACAGACTAATCAATAGGCTCACGGTATGGATCAACACGCTTGGAAAGGGGTTGTGCTGGAGGTGATATGAATTCTGTTATTGCATTGTTTGAGGGATTGTCACTGCTTGGTTCAACAGAAGCTGTCTCCTCTTTTTTTATTTCATCTTTTATTGCGGGAGTACTAATACTTGCTTCTTGCACTTGATGTACTGGTGGAGTGCTCAATTCAGAGGCGATTCCGAGCGCAACATCAAACGGGTCTTTTGTTGACTGAGATATTGGATTAGGAGCTGTAAGCGCTGACGGTGTGGGTACCTCAAGAGAAGGAGGAGTGCTCGGTATGAGATCATGCGTTGGTTCCATAAATGCTTGCGGTGGGCGAGATGAGAGCATGTGCTCTGGTGCTTTCACTACAGAAAGTGCAGGGATAATTTTCACATCCATAAGAAGTCCAGCATCAGTTGCTTTTGACGGAGTTGCGTTTTTATTTTCTGCAGTGGCAACAGGAGGAGTGTTTGGTTGCTGTTGAATTTCAACCAGAGAAGGCTGGGTCATTTGCCCTGAGGTGATTTGTTCGGTGGCTAACCCACTCATCAAAGAAGTATCTTCTTGTATGCTAACTGACGGTAGTGGAGTTACAGGCGACACATGGGGAACCTCTGGAGGAACTATACGCGCATCTAATCGCTTTTCGATATCAGAAAATTCAAGAACAATAGGAGGTGGAATGGGTGAAGTTGGCAAGGAGACTGGTTGTACAAGTGGTGCTGAAGGAGGAGCGGTTACAGAAGAAGGAGACGGGCGGGATGCATCACTTATTTTTGTGATCTCAGGGGTTTTTGCAAATGCTTGTGCAAATTGATTTGGGGCAGGTTGTGCTGGAGCAACTCCTTGAGGTGCTTGAGGGCGCTGGGGCTGAGACTGCGGTGGTACTGTAAGGTACTTCTTCAAGATTGCATCATCAACCATCTTGCGATCTCGTCCATACTTCAAATACGAAAGCTCACGCAACTGCTCGAGAATTTCTGGTCGCCCCTCAGGAGTCGGGAGTGTTTTTACATTAAAAGGTGGAACTGGCTTGCCGTTAATGAGGATTTTGGCATATGCATTGTAATTTTCGATCTTCATGATATCGGTCGCTTTAAAGATGGGGGCAAACTGGGACTCTAGAAACTGTGCATCTTCGGTACCAACACGAAAAACCATCATGTTCCCTACGTTTCCAAATACTGCTGCCTTGATATCCTCAGGAAGCTGAGCGATAAATTGATGCGCAAGGTTGAGCGAGAGTCCATATTTTCGGGCCTCTGAAAGTATTGCTGAAATTGATGGAGTCGCAATATTTTGGAATTCATCAACATAGAGATAGAAATCGGGAAGTTTGGTGCCAAATGAATCGACGCGAGACATTGCTGCCATGAGAAACTTTCCAATAATGATGAGTCCAATCAAGTTTGAGTTCATTTCGCCGAGCTTTCCTTTTGCAAGGTTCACCAGCAGAATCTTCTTGTTGTCCATGATGTCACGGAAGTTAAAGGAAGATTTCTCTTGTGCAATAATTGGACGCATCACATCGTTTGAAATAAACACATCAAACTTATTTGTGATATAAGGAATCATATTTTGCAGTCCTGACTCCCCCGAAGTCTTGGTGGCAATATCTCTCCAGAACTGAATCACGATGGGATTTTTACAACGCGAAAGCTTCAGGTTTCTGAAGTTCGCGTCAGCAAGTACGCGTGGAATATCGAGCAGTGTATTACCTGTCTCAGGGTCTTCCATCACAAGCATGGTGGCATTGCGGAAATATTGCTCGAATGCAGGACCCATAGACTCTGGGCTCGATGAGTAGAGTTTTTTGAAGATCGCAAGCATTTCATTGACCACAAAGATCTTCTGCTCGGGATGGTTGATGTCATACTCGAGCATGTTGAGCGCAAATGGGCGCGGAGTGTATGAAGGATCAAAATAGATGACATCGTCGATACGCTCTTTCGGGATTGCCGCAAGCACATCCTGCACATCTGAACCATGTGGGTCAATAAAACAAGCACCATTACCTGCGAGTATGTCCTGAATGACAAGATTTTTGAGAAATACTGACTTACCAGTACCAGTTTGTCCAATCGTATAGAGGTGACGCAGGCGATCTGCTTTAGTAAGACGAATTTCTCGAGTATCTCCGCGATACTGACTAACACCGAGCAACGTACCCTCAGATGGAAGGTCAGATGGGGGTGGAGCGGATGAAGACTTCACCGCCTTCAGCTGTGGTGCTTCTTTTTGAGTAATGTGCATCGGGAGATGATAGAGTGTTGCAAGTTCATTGGTGTTAAATATCAGTGCTTCATCATCGTTAATTTCTCGAAATGTGAAATTACGGAGTAATTGAGTAAGTCTCCCTTTTTCGGTATGCACAAAGGTAATTGCATTTGACTGTGGGCGAGTGAATTGATTGAATGCAGATTCAAGTGAAAGTCGTATTGCCTCTGCGCGTTCTTTTGTGTCAGCAGAAACTACAATACGAAGATTCACACGCAAAAGCGGAGAGACTATTTTTTCTTCCATCAGCTTTATTGCTTCAGACGCAGTATCTAATGTTTTTTGGTCTTGCACTCCCTCAGTCTTCTCGGTTTTGACTTGTGTATGGAAAAAATCAGTGAAGGTCTTGGTGATTGCACCACTTGTTGAAAGTGGAATATCGATAGCTCTCGCAACAGGCGTGCCTTGCTTGATCTGTCCCATTGCATACTTTATTTTATTTACCACTTTATCAGCATCAGGGTAAACAACGAGCTGAATCGCAGCCCCCTCACCATCACGTTCAATTTTTGTGAATGCATTAAGGATCGTAGTAAATGGATCTTGCTCACCAGTAACGCCACCAATGGGAAATACAAAATTACTCGTGAACTTTGCATATGATCCAACAGCAGTACCGTATTCATTAAAAATATTGTAATCACCAAAGTGCTCTTCTATTTTTGCAGTGGGAAATGCACCGAGCACTTGCTTCACAAACAAGTCTTTCATGTGCTCTTCAACACCTACATAAAAAACGATATCATTTGAGAAGTTTGAAAGTACAAGCTCGAGCGAAAAATGTCCATAGCGCGAAATCGGCGCAGATTCCAAGGGAAGCATGCCATGATAAAAGCGCTCCATTTCAGCAATCACCTCTTTAAACTGAAGTACTTTTTCACCTTCGTGCATTCCCGCATAAGGGAGTGTTACTTCGTACAGCGTCATACGAAGGAGTGCTGAGAGTTCTTTTTCTTTATCAAGTCCAGGGACCACTATTCCAGTCTTGATGTAGTCAACAAGTACTCCATGAAAATCATCTTCAAGATGGGGGTTATTGAGTGCTTGCACCATGCGAAGCGAAGTAAGCACCCCCTTTTCTTCAAGTGTGCGGTAAAGTTCGCGCATTTTTTCACGATGCGGAATTGATGCCATTCGCTCAAGCACTTTTTCATACTGAGGATTCTCAAGTAAAAGATGCTCTGCAAATGTAACATGTGGAGCTTTGGCATATTCAGTGATGGTCTGAGAGATCACTGCTTCTTGTTTGACGGGCTCAGCTTCCTTTGCAAGAAGGAGTTGCTCGGTTTCAGCAACACGCTCGCGCAAGTACTTCAACTCTTCTTCAGGAGAAGAGAAAGTTGGAATTTCCATTGGTCGTCCTTCAGGTTGCATACTAGAAGTAGTATAACCTAAGTTCAGAAAGCCGAGAATAAGTTTTCACTAAAGCGCAACAAGGCAGAGCTGGAGAATATCCCTGAAAATAGATTAGGAGTAGATGTCATCTCGTTTTTCCTTTATGGCACGAGAAAATAGTTCGAAAAATTCAAGTACAAGCTTGAAAGGTAATTCAATAAAAAAATCCATGAACATTGCAATGAGATTAAAAGATGCAAAGCGCGTGACAAGGTAACGCCCAAGGGCAACCACAGGAAGTGCGAGTAGCTCAATGCTTGTATGAATCAAACTTTCTTCCCCGCCACGAAGTTGCATCCTGCGCGCGCCATGGCGAATTCGAAATCCTATGTAGAGAATTAGCGCAAAGAAAAAAATGAACAGCACCATATCAACGACATGAAAGTGTAGCCACATGAGCACTGAGACAATGCCGTAGCAAATAATAACGGCAAGAACAATGTAGATTGCGAGGATGAAATCTCCCAATACACCAAAGCGTGAAGCAGAAAGGCGCAGTGGTGGGAGTGCTTTGCCATAAGTAATATGAGAAAGGAGTGCAAGTAGTCGCTCGGTATTTTTCAGTTGAGGGAGTGAGAGACGCGACGTGAAGGCAAAAAGCAATGTGGGGTGAAGGGTCATGTTTATAAAGAGTGGGATTAGTGCAAGTTTCTGCTTGAATATCACAATAGCAGTAGACTCAATGACCCCAGCAAGCACCGCTTTGGTTGCAAGTATATACATTACTGCATTACGGGCTTTTTTCCCCGCGCGGCGCAAGTCAAGATGATACTTCTCTTGGATGATTGACTCGCTGGCAGAAAGAAAATCAGTTGGGTGTGTAGCAAGCGCTTCAATACCCCTGCCATAGCGTTTGAGTAATTCATAGAGCACGGTGAGCGCGATCGATGTATTGTGTAATTTTTGGGTAAGTCGCAATACAAAAGGGTGCACAACAAGCACATCTGCGCGAGCAATAAAATCCTGGAAACTGTGTGCCACAAGTGTCAGTGAGTTATCGTCAAGATGATCCCAATCAGGAAACTCGTTCAGCCAAAGTTTATAAATCAAAAGTTCTTTATCTGCATCAAAGAGCGACTTCCATGCACTGAGATAGATAAGTTTTGGGAGTAATTCTTTACTCACCTCAAAGCCAGCAATCTCGATCTGCTCATGAGTGATTCGTGCAAGCAATCGCACCACAGACTCTTCAAGGTAGGTGGGGTATATGCTATCCTCGAGAGCTCCCGCAATAATATCAAGGAGACGAGAACGCAGTACGAGAAACTCTCCTGATCCTGCACGATCTGTTACACCTTCAGATAATGCAAGAAAGGCGGAGATAGTATGCACAATATCTTCTTCAGCATGACGAGACACCATCTCAGGTGGAAGATAGCCTGCTTTGTATAATTCTCGAAGAAGTCGCCCTGTAATGACTTTTGGATCATCAGAGAACCACATAACACGCTTCAATATCCGCCGTATCGCATAACGCCGAAGAAAATGCTCCTCTTTATTATCAACCACAGCACGCACCTTTTCATAGAGCCTGCCTGCTTCGCCAGAGATTTGCCCAAGGAAAAACGGAGCATCTTCACTAAAATCATGGTGCACATCATCATCTCGATGAGCATGCTCAAGATAAAGCAGAAGATCCTTAAGGAGTGGACTAATATCGTTTTCGCCCTTTTGATTTCCCACTTGATTAATGAGCATAGACTAGAGCATCGTCACAATTTCAACTCCATCTTCAGTGATAACAATAGTATGCTCAAAATGTGCAGAGGGGCTTCCGTCATGCGAGACAATCGTATACCCATCAGGCATGAGGCGGACATCTTCTTCACCAAGCATGAACATTGGCTCAATCGCGAGTACCATACCTGGTTTTAATAGAGGTCCTGTCCCCTTTACTCCATAATTTGGCACATATGGTTCTTCGTGAACTGCATGCCCAACTCCGTGACCACCAAGTTCGCGGACAATGCCATAGCCTCCTTTATTTCCAACACGCTCAATCGCAGCACTGATATCACCAATACGGCCTCCCACTTTTGCAGCATTGATGCCTTCATAGAGTGACCGTTCAGTATCTCTAATTAGTCCCTCGATTTCAGCTGATACTTCTCCAACAGAAACAGAGAGTGCTGCGTCAGTAATCATCCCATTATGTGAGACCCCCAAATCAATACTGACAATATCCCCTTCTTTAATGATGCGATCTTTACTTGGGATGCCATGGACTATTTCATCATTGAGTGAGACACACAATGAGGCAGGAAAAGGGGTTCGCGCTCCGTGAGGAGTATAGTGTAAAAATGGTGGAATATCCCCACCTTCACGAATCAACTTTTCAGCAAGGGCATCAAGCTCCAATGTGGAAACCCCAGGTTTTATAGCTTTTTTGACCTCCTGCAGCACAAATGCTAGTCTCTTACCCGAAACCCTCAAATCTGCTATTTCTTCTTTTGTCTTGAATTTCGCCATTGAGATAAGCCTAGCACACTTCTTGAAATTTTCGAGTAGCCTGAATAATCCGACATGTCGAGGTGAAATGTGCAGTGTTAGATTGAGTCAATACTCACAAGACGCATTCTTGTCTACTGAGTGAGTTCGACGAAAGAAATTTAAGCAGGTCGGTCGAAATAGAATTACGCACCGAAGAGGTTGGTGATGATGTCTTTGTGTACTTGTTCAATCGCTCGCTCTCCATTAATTTCAATAAAATCATAGTCACGATCACGGCGGTACCACTCTACTGCGGGAAGCACATCGTGCTCGTACCAAGCGATGCGTTTGCGAATATTCTCAAGCACATCATCGCTCCGTCCTTCCTTTTTTGCACGTTCAAGCAGATGTTGTTCTGACCAATTTGCTGATACTTTCAGATGAATAACTGCTGGGTGTTCGCGTTTAAAAAACTTCAGCGCAACATCAAGATTTTGTGCTTCATTCAGTGAGCGCGGAGAACCATCTAATATGAGATGTTCACTTCCTGTAAGATTTTTCACCATCACATTAGACCACATCCACATCGCAAGAAAGTCTGCCCCTCGCTTTCCCTCAGCCATATGTTCACGAGCAATTGCAGCAGCGTAGGTATCACGACTCACAAAGTCGCGGAAATATTGACCAATTTGCATATGAAAGACCGGAGTATTGATATCTTTACGCTCAAGATATTCAGAGAGGAGGTCAATCTGAGTTCCCTTACCGCATCCCGACATTCCAATGAAAATAAGTGATAGTTTTTCCATATATTAAGTATAGCATGGCTCATTTTTTCTTCATGTTGACGTAATAGCATTTCAGCTTAGACTGAATTGAGCGTAATACTTGTTCCACAAAGGAGGCATAATGCCCAAAATGACCGTTCCACAAAAAATAAAAGATGCTACTAAACGCCTAATTGACCAGGATTCGAGTTCTGTCGTTGAAGCCATTCTTGAGTCTTCATTCTGGCCGAGAGTGCTTGATACAAAAGTAGGATATAGACGTATCAGTGATGATACATCAGGAGATCTTGCTGTTGTATTTTCCGATGATGGTGATAGCTGGGTCGAGGTAGTCTCTCGAATTGACCCGAAGGAATCAATCCTCACTCATCGTTTCCGTACGCCATTTTTTGGTGGTGGTGAGAGTCACCATGTCCGCAATGCATTGATCATTCTTGCGATTGCCATTAAGCTTGACAATGAAACTGCCCCACAATCACATCGAAGAAGCATTGGAGATACTCCTGCATAAGAGAAATTCAGCACTACTTCAAACCCGCATACATGCGGGTTTTTTCACATAAAAACACACGCGACACATACGTTATTTACACAATATACCCCTCTTCTCTTAAGATGCGATCTACTTCAACAAGTGTTTCACCTAATCTCCCGTAAATATTTTCTACCGTATAATCAAAATGTCCTTTACCGAGTTCGATTTCGTCTTTGGCATTTTCCATTCGGTGAATGATCCAGTCTTCAGTAGCTTCGGGCTCACGCGCACGAAATCGCTCATGAAGCGACTCAAATGGTGTTGGGACTACGCAAATAGTAGTTGCCCCATAGTGAGCTTTCATGTATTGCGCACCTATTCTATCAGTTACCGCAATCGGGATTAACCCTTTTACAATTTTTAAATCAAGATCTGGCTTATAGGTACCGTAATATTCGTCACGATTTGAAAAATAGGTATGTTCTACGATTTCACCGTCTTCGATTGCCTTTTTAAACGTCTCATTGGTCATGAAATAGTAGTCACGTCCATGTGTTTCATACGCTCTCGGCTGACGAGTGGTTGCAGTAGTAAGCCGCACGAACATTGGATGTTCTTTTACAAGTAACTCAACAATAGTATCTTTCCCTCCACCAGTTGGGCCACCGAGAACAAGTACTTTCTTTACTGGTATTTCCATCTTTGGATTATAGCCAAGTTCACAAAAAAAGATACTCGAGAGTAAAAATAGCAAAACAACCCTTCCGGGTTGTTTTGCTATGTATTTGGAGTATTCGCATCACTTCAACGCGGGCAGTTTGGGATGCGAAGATGTTTCGCAAAAACGTTACTTTTGCGATGCAGTACGAGGCGTCGAGTGCATGATACCTGCAAGACGTACTCTGCGTACGTTGCGCAGGTTCATGCACGAAGACAACGAAGTAATGAGCGCAAAATAACGTTTTGCCTAGTACTCGCGCATGGACAGTTGTGCATCCATCTTTTTGATGAGATCAAGCACAACGGACACGATAATAAGGAGAGCAGTACCACCAATTGCAAGCTTTTGATCTCCTGTAATAGTCTGCATTGCGAGTGGAAGCACTGCAACAACTGAGAGGAAGATTGCACCAGCAAAAGTTGTACGGGTAAGTATCTTCGCGAGATGCTCTGCAGTAGCAATTCCTGGACGAACACCGGGGATAAAGGCTCCTGACTTTTGAAGGTTGGTGGAAATTGCCTCTGGATCAAATGTTACTGCGGTGTAGAAGTAAGTGAAGATAAATACAAGGAAGAAATAGGTAACAGAATAAATCCATCCACCCTGGGTGAAGTGGGTTTTCATAAACTCGCCAACATGCATAAGGGTGGGGTGACTTGCGAGGCCTGCAAGAAAATTACCAATGAGTTCAGGGAAAAGTAAGATTGAGAGAGCAAAGATGATTGGGATAACTCCTGCTTGATTTACACGAAGTGGAAGATAGGTTGAAACACCACCATACATTTTTCCTCCGCGCACACGCTTTGCATAAGTTATCGGAACAGGACGTTCAGCTTCAGTCATAACGATTACTCCTGCAATAATAACAATCGCTGCAAGAAGGAATGCAATATAGGTTGGGAGCTCAGCAGGATTATAACCCGCAGCGAGAATCTGAGAAGTAACTGTTGGAATTCGCGATACAATACCCGCAAAGATAATCAGTGAGACACCATTTCCTATTCCAAACTCAGAAATAAGCTCACCAAGCCACATTAAGAATACCGATCCAGCAGTAATAATGAGTACATTTGAGAACATTTGAAATGCATTAAGGTCACCGAGTACACCCTGTCGAGCGAGCAGAATAAGCAATGCATAACCCTGCAATATCGCAAGTGGTACCGTAAGTAGACGAGAGTACTGAGTAAACTTCTTTCGTCCTGCTTCACCTTCCTCGTGATACATCGCCTTGAGTTTTGGCGACATCATTGTAAGTAGTTGCATAATGATTGATCCAGTAATATACGGACCAACACCGAGCATCACGATAGAAAGATTTGAAAGCCCAGACCCTGAAAACACATTAAGAAGTCCAAGGAATTGATTGTTGCGAAAAAACTGATCGAGCGCAGTGAGGTCAACCCCAGGAACAGGAACTGCAGCTGCAAGACGAAACACGACAAGTGCTCCAAGTACAAACATAATGCGCTTACGGAGCATCGAGTCTGAGAGCATGAGGCGGAGTTTGTGGAAAAAGTTATTCATATTGTTCGGAATTCAGTTGCGAGTAACTCAATGCGAGAAATTCATTTCGGTTATCTAGTGTCTCGCATCGGAACACTAGTAACTATTCTTTTACAGTACCACCAACTGCTTCAATGGCTGCCTTTGCTGTTGCAGAGAACAAGCAACCTGAAACATTAACCTTTTTGGTAATCTTACCAGTTCCAAGAATCTTCACTTTAGGGGTCTTTCCACCGATCTTTGGGACAAGTTTCTTCGCGAGGAGTATTGCTGGAGTAACAGCATCACCTGACGCAAATGCGAGTTCAAGTACAGCGAGATTTACTGGCTCTGGCTTAATGACAAATGCCTTGAAATTATAACCTCGGTGCTTTGGGAATTTCTTGATGATATCACGAAGCTCTGGGCGGATGCGGTGACCAGCACGTGCTTTCTGGCCCTTTGTACCACGACCCGCAGTTTTACCGCGCTTGCCTCCGCGGGCAACACGCTTCTCGTCTTTATTTTTGTGTACGCGTTTAAGTTGATTGAGTTGCATAAGCCTGTGAAATTATTTTGCTGGGGCTTCCTTCTTTTCCACTTTCTCGGCCTCCTTGCGTGGACGATGAGTGAGCTGTGAAAGCGCTTTGACCGTAGCGCGAGCCATATTGAGTCTATTCTTTGATCCACTGCGAATCTTTGCAGTGACATCAGTGATCCCTGCAAGCTCGAGTGCATTACGCACTGCTGAACCCGCGACAAGACCACGTGAAGGAGCAGGCATGATTTCAACAATTGCCGAAGATGCTTTTGCACTCACTTCGTGTGCAATTGAATTCGTCTTGGTGAGCTTCACAGTAATCATGTGCTTCTTGGCGTCCTTTGCTGCTTTATCCATTGCCATTGAAATATCACCTGCCTTACCTGTACCGACACCAACCTTACCTTTTCTATCACCAATGATCATTGCAACTGAGAATGAGAAACGACGTCCTCCTGCAACAACACGTGCAACACGACGAACATCGATCGACTTTTGGTCGTATTCTGGCTTAACGCGCTCAGGTCGAGGGCGAGCACCTCCACGGCTTTCACCTCCACGACCATTACCTCCACGCGCACCACCTTGACCACCTCGTGGAGCACCGCTACCACGTGATGAACTATTCCCAGCACCAACACCAAAGGTGCGTGGACTTGAAGTAGTTGATCGAGGTGCTGGAGCCTTTGGAGCTGCCGGTGCTGTAGGTTGTGTTTTTTGTTCTTCCATAATGAGTTATAAAGTCAGATTAAAACGTAAGTCCTCCTTCACGAGCTGCGTCTGCAAGTGCTTTGACACGTCCAGCATAAAGGAAACCACCACGATCGAATACGACTTTGTCGATCTTCTTTTCTTTTGCCATTTTAGCAATATCAGTACCAACAGCTTTTGCACGCTCAAGCTTTGCACCCTTTGTGACTTTCATGTCACTTGTTGCTACAAGTGTAATACCCTTTGTGTCATCAATGAGCTGAGCAGTGATATAGCGAGCTGAGCGAAAAATTGCCAAGCGAGGGACTGCTGGGGTTCCACTTACTTTTGCGCGAATGCGATTGTGGCGACGCATGCGAGTATAATTCTTTTTTTCTATCTTATTCATATCTATATGTATTACGCGCTCTTCTTACCCTGCTTGCGTCGGATAATTTCAGTCGAGTAACGGATACCTTTTCCCTTGTATGGTTCTGGCTCTTTCTGTGAGCGTACTTTTGCTGCAAATGCACCAACAGCTTCTTTGTCGATACCAGTGATGGTGATAGATCCCTTTTCGGTCTTTGCTGTAACTCCTGCTGGAACCTGAAGAATGACAGGGTGTGAGAATCCAAGAGCCATGTGAAGGTCTGTGCCTTTCGCATCAGCCTTATACCCAACTCCTTCAATGAGCAGTTTTTTCTCATAAAGTGTGTTTACACCGAGAATCATGTTCTTTAGGTGTGCTACTACAGTGCCATCAAGTGGCTTGTAGTTGCGGTGAGGGTTTGTGACAGATACAGTGATCTCGCTACCATTTTTAACAATGGCAACCACACTAGGAAATGTACGAGTGAGTTCTCCAAGAGGTCCTTTTACAGTAACAGTGTTAGTGTCAGAAATAAGGACTTCTGTCTTCTCAGGAATAACGATAGGTTTTTTTGAAAGTCGTGACATAAGCCTTTTACCAAACTTTACAGATTATTTCACCACCAACATGTTCCTTGCGGGCATCGACAGCAGAGAGAAGGCCTTTCGGTGTGGAAAGTACCATCAATCCGTGCCCCTGTGTTGTTGGGTGGAGTTCTTTTGCACCAATGTACATACGGCGAGAAGGGCGTGAAACGCGCTCTGCACCACGGACACGTGGGATGCGAGGAGCATCGTACATAATACCTATCTCAAGCACACGCATTGAATTTTTAACGCCCTTTTTTGTTTTCTTTGCAACAAACTCTACGTACCCCTCTTTTTCAAGAAGGTTTGCGATACGAAGCTTCATGTCCGAAAAAGGGACAAGGGTAGTCTTTTTACCCGCACTACCTGCATTTCGAATACGCATAAGCATATCTGCGATTGGATCTGTGATTACCATGATGATTTTTTGATTCCAGGGATTTTACCCTCGTTTGCTAATTCACGGAAACAGATACGGCAGAGATCGAAATCTCTGATGTAGCCATGCTTGCGCCCACACTTAAAACAGCGGTTAACTGCTCGCGTTGGGAACTTAGGATTCTTCTGTCTTGCTATTGTTGATTTTTTTGCCATATAACATGCTAAACGGCAATAATGACTGCCGCTCGTTTCCCCCAATTTCTCGTCGGTTTTCTTTTTTGTCTCAATGAATGTGGCAAAAAAGGAGAACGACGGATTAAAGAGAACGATAGGGGCATACTAGCAATTTGACCAGTATCTGTCAAACAGTTAAATACCATACAAGACAAATACCTTAGGCTCTTTCACTTGGGTATAAAAAAGTCGCCCAGAAAGGGCGACTTTGTGGAACGAGTCCACAATTACTTAAGCTTATCTCCAAGGTGCACAAGGAGTGTCAGCCATCCCAAAAATGCTCCCACAAGTGCAAAGTAGCGCAGTCGCATCACCTCACCATCCTTTGGCCGCACATGTTGTCCACGAAAGTCATTAGATGGGATATACCGATGAGGAATTTTCCACTGCTGATAATACTCCCACACAAAATAGCACCCTACCGCAGAATAAGCGATCTCGCCAAACATTCTCCACCAACCATATATGGCTTTTGTAATGAATACATCGTATCCAAGCTTTGCCAACATGAGGGTAAGTAATATTGAAGCAATGAGTAGTCTCCAGAATTTAGAATATTCTCTTCCTCGAAAGGAAGTGCGAAACTGCCCGATTACCAAAATCCAAACGACAAGTATCGTTGCCTGTTTTGTCCAGGCCGTGAAACCAATAAGCAACACGAAACCTGTGAAACGCATGAATTCAGGCCATTTGCCATTCATTGCCTGAGTAATCCTACCTCCATCAAGAGGAGAGAGAGGTATCAGGTTAAACAAGTTCAGCACTACCGACACAATCGCTGTCGTAAGCAGTATGTTCGCAAATTCATTCCATATCCCCACAACACCAAGAATTTTTAGTACATACCAAAGCACTGATACCACGACGGTAAATATCAGTCCCACAAGTGGTCCGCCGTATGCAATATATGACTCATGCAATCTTGTGTGAATTTGAGGTAAACGCATAATTGCACCGAGAACAGGGATGAACCACCAAGGTTCTGGTTGATAGCCTTTTTTCTTGGCTGCACGATAGTGACCATATTCATGAAAGGATAGTGCAACAATGAGCCCGAAACCAGCACCAAATCCCATTGTTTGTGCATTTACTACCCCAGAAAGGATAAGTGTTACCACCATAAATGCTGGTTCAATGAGGTTCGTCGTCTTAAACACATCTGCAACTTTTGGCATTCGTAAAGCATGCAAAAAGCTAACAGTGACGCGTTTTACACTTGCTCGTCTTCGCTCGCTATCTTTTCGACGATCTTTATTTGAGCGTTCACCTTGTTGCCGACGAGGAGATTCTCTCCTCCCTGGACTGCCTTTATTAATAGGCGTGATATCCATGAACCTTCTCCTAATATTTTGAGTTTATTCTTAAAAGATCAATTTACTACTTCATATAGTACATTATAATTCCACTAAAGTCAATACACTGAAAAGATTGGAATTGCACTATAAAACCGCTCAATTGAGCGGTTTTATAGTATTCATTTGGAATTTTGATTATTTCCTTCTGATTGTTTTTTTATCACGTGAACGAGCGCGTTTTGCTCCCTCTTCCTGATCACGGAAAGGAAAACCAAGTGCCTCGAGTACATCTTGTGTCTCTGCCTTTGTCTTTGTGGAAAGGACAATAGTAACTGCCATTCCAAATACATCGCGAAGATCTTCATCCGCAGTTTCAGGAAAGATCGTGTGTTCTTTGATGCCAACAGTGAAGTTGCCCATGGAATCAATCGATTTTACGGCGAATCCACGGAAATCCTTTGTACGAGGAATTGCAATGTTGATAAATTTATCAAGAAATCCATACAT
Source organism: Minisyncoccota bacterium (assembly GCA_031972735.1). Classification (GTDB taxonomy): domain Bacteria; phylum Patescibacteriota; class Minisyncoccia; order Phycocordibacterales; family UBA6899; genus MHLP01. Next base: position 30,644 of record DALYED010000012.1, read on the forward strand.
TCGAGCACCACGAAGAGTGACAAGTTGCCCAATTACTTCACCTTCGCGAAGCTTAAATGATGCAATTGATTGCTTTGCAGGACGAGCAGATGGCTTTTGACCAGTGATCATCGCGAGGCGCTCAACGACAAACTCCTGTCGCTTTTTATCTGCACGGCTCATTTTTCCTGTTCCTACGGAAACAAGAATCTTCTCAAGCGTAGGAGCTTGCATAACATTCTTGTAACCATACTTTGCCTTCAGTGCTGGGTAGGCTGCTTTTATTTTTTCTTTGCTTGTTGGGACATTCATAGTATTTGAGGTTATGTCTTACTTCGCTACTGCGAGCTTAGACACTGCGAGTGGAAGTGCGACATCGATCATCTGCCCTTTCTTTCCTTCTTGGCGAGACTTCTGATGTTTCTTCTTCATGTTGATTCCTTCAACAACGGCACGACCTTTTTTTGGTATCACGTGTGATACTTTACCTTTCTTTCCTTTGTCGTTTCCTGAAAGTACTACGACAGTATCTCCTTTTTTAATATGCATAGGATTATTACATTACATTACCTCAGGTGCGAGGGAGATGATTTTCTGATAACCCTTCTCGGAAATCTCACGAGGGATTGGTCCAAAGACGCGTCCTGCGCGAGGCTCATTTTTTGCATCAATTAACACTACTGCATTCTCATCGAAACGAATATAGGAACCATCTTTACGGCGAAATGCGTTTGCGGTGCGCACGACGATTGCGCGGCAAACATCTCCCTTCTTTACTCCCTTGCGTGGTTCAGCGACTTGCACTGAGAGCACAACAATGTCTCCGAGTCCTGCATAGCGCTTCTTAGAGCCTCCGATCACCTTGAAGATACGTCCGACTTTACCGCCGGAGTTGTCTGCTATTTTTACTATTGTACGTGGTTGGATCATACGTGTTTGTGCTTAGTATTATTCCATTCCGCGGGTCTTCAGATACTGACCCACATCTTGTGTTCCTAACTTTTCGACCGCAACGAATGCTTTGTGACGAGAGACTGGTGAGCATGCTTCAATGCGCACACGATCTCCGACATGAAATTCATTTTTCCCATCATGCACTTTGTAGCGCTTATGGCGTTTGATAAATTTCTTGTACTTTGGATGCTGTTCGAAGCGGGTCACCAAAACGACGCGAGTTTTGTCCATTTTATCTGAAACGACAACACCAATGAGCGACTGCTTTTTTGTGGTTACCACTGGAACTACTGTTTCTACTTTCTTATTCATATTCGTGGAATTAGTTGGCGCGAGCGCGGGCAGTAAGTTCGGTTAAAATACGCGCGACATCCTTCTTTGTACTTCCTCCCTCTTTAAGGTTTTTTACCTTACTTCCGGTGATATCAAAGCGAAACTGGCGGACTGCCTTCTGTTTTTCATCAAGAAGTTTTTGAAGCTCCTTGTCAGACAATTTCTTTAGTTCATTACTTTTCATATGAATGGATGGTTATGCCTCGCGTGAGACCATGCGTGAGCGGACCGCGACCTTCGATCCTGCTTTTCTAATAGCTTCCTTTGCGACTGCGAATGTTACTCCGTCAATCTCAAAAATAATGCGACCAGGAAGAACTTCTGCAACATATCCTGCGGGATCTCCCTTTCCTTTACCCATCGGAACTTCTGCACCTTTGCGCGTAAAAGGTCTATCAGGGAAAACGCGAATCCACACACGACCAGCCTTACCAACGTTTCGTGAAAGCACACGACGCGCTGCTTCGATCTGATTTGAGGTAATACGATTTGCAGTCTCTGCCTTCAGTCCGTATGAGCCATATGCGAGTGTTGTACCACGTGACTCAGTACGCTTCTTTTTGACATTCCAGCGGTCAGACTGCCACTTGCGATGTTTTACTTTTTTTGGAAATAACATAAGCCTAATTTATGCGCGATTAGCATGAGGAGTAACAGGTGCTGGTGCACGCACAGCTTTCGCCTTCTCTGCAAATACTTCACCTTTGTAAATCCATACTTGGATACCAATCACACCGTATGGAAGATTTGCCTTTTCACGAGCAAAATCAACATCAGCACGAATAGTCTGAAGTGGAATATTGCCTGCTTTAACATGTTCACGGCGAGACATATCAGCTCCTCCGAGGCGTCCAGATACTTCAATGCGAACTCCTTTTACATCTCGATTGGCCATCACTTTTTCAAGCAATTGCTTCATGACGCGCTTGAAAGGCATGCGCTTCTCAAGACCTTCTGCGACCATTTGACCAACAATTGAGGCATTTGACTCTGGATTGCGAACCTCTTCCACTTCAATGCGAAACTCCTTTGGGGTATTGATTTTCCAACGTGCAAGGCGTGAGAGTACTTCGTTCTTGAGCTTAGTAGCTCCTTCTCCTGAGCGACCAATAATAAGACCTGGTCGAGCAGTCTTAACGACAACCTTCCAGTGCTTATCACTACGCTCCATCTCAATATCTGAGACGTGCATTCCACGAAGACGCTTTACGAGAAATTCGCGCAAGAGCGTATCGCCCTTCAAATATTCCTGATACTTTCCAGAATCAGCAAACCAGCGTGACTTCCAGTCACGAAGAATGCCGAGTCGGTGTGCGTATGGATGTACATGGTGAGACATGTTTGTTCAGTGTTAAATGATTATTTTTTGACTGCCTTCTTTGCTGTAGCTTTCTTTGCAACAACTTTTTTTGCAGGCTTATCTGCCGGAGCATCAGTTTCGACCTTGCTGACTACTTGCTTCTTTTTCTTATCAACTACCTCATCGGTGAGTGTGAGCTGAATATGACTTGTATGCTTGTGGATCGGGAACGCTCTACCTTGAGCGCGTGGGCGTGAACGCTTGAGAACAACACCTTTGTCGACGCGAACCTCCTTTACTGTAAGTGCTTCAACTGACATTCCGAGTGCTTTTGCGTTGGCAACGGCACTTTGAATAAGTTTTGCAAATACAGGTGCGGCGCGCTTTGCACGGTGGTTGAGTTCAACCAAGGCAATTTCGACAGACTTACCACGAACAAGTCCTGCGATAAGGCGTACCTTTCGTGGGGCTTGGCGGTAGTTTGAGAGCTTTGCTTTTGCTTGCATAATAGTAATGGATTATTTCTTCTTATCTGACGTAGCGCTTTTCGCTGCTTTGGCGGCATCAATTTCTGCCTGCTTTTGCTTGGCTTCAAGATCTTTTTGCATCTTTCCTCCATGGCGATAGAACTTGCGAGTAAGTGAGAATTCTCCAAGGCGGTGACTGATCATATCCTCAGTTACCTTAACCTCAACGAAATCCTTTCCATTGTGGACTCCAAAGGTATACCCCACCATTTCTGGTGAAATTTGCGAATCGCGAGCCCAAGTCTTTATGACTCCAGCCTCATCAGGCTTTTTGCCCTCGATCTTTTTGAGCAAACGCTCGTATACGTATGGTCCTTTCTTTAATGATCGTGTCATATGTGTGATTAATTTGTTCTCTGTTCACGCATTTCCATTTTTGACATAATTTTTATAAACGCCCCTGATCCTCCCACGGCGTAAAATGAAAAACTATTTGGAATTGCTTGGTTCGAATACTACTCAATGACCAAGAAAAAGTCAAATAACTACCCGTAAAATGTCTGTGCACTACCCTGTGGAAAAACTGTGTACATGAGGTGGATAATACAGTACGGTCGTTAAATATCCAGAAAATCAAATTTATTTGACCTCGGAACTGTTGAAATCCGAATATACTGCACGTGAAATATCTCTTATTGCAGCCTGTAGTCCCTCAATAGTGCCACCCTTCGTCATAATGCAAAGAAAATACGAATGGTGGGGTGATATCTATACAATACTTTTTTGTGTATTGACAAGAACAAACATCTTGCTAAGTTGGTATTGGGAAACAACTCTTCTAGGAGGAATCATGTACTTCTTTAGTATTGTACTGACACACGCACTTACCGCATGCATCGTATGGATCATAGTTGCATATCTTGTGCGAAGCACACTTCAAAAAGAACCGATGCGCTACCGTTCGCACATTGTTGCAAATCAAATTTTTGTGGCAATCTTTATTGACATGATTGCAAAACTTTTGAGTGCAATTGGGTTGCAGCTCATTGGAAAGATTACTGGTGGCATCTTGTCGGCTATTGTTGTGTATTTTGTATGGGAAAATATTAATAACTGGAGCTTCCCAAAACTGCAAAAGTCTACAAGGGAAGTAGGTTCAGTAATAGTTGGACTCTTTATGGTTGTTTCAGTTATTTCATCATTCTTATAATATAAGCGCGCACTAATGTGCGCGCTTATATACAACATACAAAACGCCACGTTTTGCCAAACGTGGCGTTTTGATTATTTAGTGCCATCTTTCGATGAGCATGCATTTCATGAATTACAGTCTACAGGACTTGTGTGTCAGGAAAACAACTTGGCATGTTGCATCTTGTGCTCACTACATTTTTACACTAAATTCAAGAAAATAGTCCCTCTCGTGTCTCTCCACTGTTCTTCTCTCTTGTTGCTGTAGATACAAGGATGGTTCTCCATATGTCGATACGAAAGATGCACAATACATCTGCACGGATGCCGTTTTTTCCGTCATCAATTCACATATATTGTAGGGACATAGTGTGAGAGAACTTCATGGAATGGAATTTTTCACACACTATGTGCTGAAAATATTTATGGAAATCATAAATACATGCAGATGCACAATGTATGGGTCACTTCTTTATTCATTATATACTGCAAAACATTGTTTGCGTGTAATGGTTATCCACTTTTTGTAAAAATTGACTCTCAAACCTAAAGAGCGGACAATTACTCTACATGTCACCTATGCACGTTACCCAAGCACTCCTCAGTCTCCCAAGCACTCCACGTATGCCAGGCTTATTCATTGGGCACGGATCACCAATGAACGGAATCGAGGAGAACTCCTATGTCACCGCTTGGAAAAACCTCGCAACAAATATTCCGAGACCCAAAGCAATACTTTCAATTTCAGCACATTGGCTAACTCGTGGAACTGAAGTGCATATAAGCCCCACTCCTCGTACTATCCATGATTTTTATGGATTCCCAGATGAATTATATAACATCATTTACCCATGTAGTGGAGCACCTCATTACGCACAAGCAGTAAAAGAGATAATTACTGGCACAAGTGTGACAAGTGACACAACGTGGGGACTTGACCATGGAACATGGGTGGTGCTCCACCGCATGTATCCAGACGCTAATATCCCTGTTTTTCAAATGAGCATTGATATGACTCGTCCACATGAATTCCATTACACAGTTGCAAAAGAACTCGCATTACTTCGAAAGCATGGAGTACTTATACTTGGAAGCGGAAATCTTGTTCATAATCTAGGAATGATAAACTTCAGTGAGCCAGAAGTAGCATACAACTGGGCAACTGATTTTGATGCACACGTGAAAGAATTTATACTTACGCGTGACCACCAAAAATTAATTCAGTATGAAAAACTTGGGCACGAAGCAATGCTTTCTGTTCCTACTCCTGAGAACTATTGGCCACTTTTATACATCTTGGGCCTACAAGAACACGATGAAGGGGCAACTTTCCCAATTGAAGGAATTACTTATGGCAGTATTTCAATGCGGGCAGTGTTAATAGGATAATAATTACCAACGACCACTCGCTCCTCCGCCACCAGACGAACCACCACCAAATCCCCCAAAACCTCCTCCGACCCCTCCATCAAAGTTTCCTCCACTCCACCAGGGAGGAGTAGCCCCACGTGCAATACTGTTTTTGTACCCACGAGAAACAACAAAATCAAAAATGAGACCAAGTGTAGTGAGAAGTACGGTCATTAAAATTCCTATCATTGTTGTTCCAATAAAAAAAGTAATGACTCCACCAATCCCCGCACCGACAACTCCACCTGCCCACCACGACTTTGAACGACCGAGTATGCTTGCGAACCATGGGATGATAAAAAAGACAACAAAAACAATTGTTGTTGGGTCGATGCGAGTAAGCATACTTGCTGTTGCATCAGTATCTTTTGCTGTAAGTGGTACATCTCCAGTTTGCAGAGTCACAATAATATCTCGCACTCCACTTAAAATACCTATTCCGTACTCTTGTTTTTTGAAGAATGGGGTTATTGTGTTCCGAATAATTTCAGAGGAACGAGCATCTGTAAGCACACCTTCATACCCGTAGCCAACTTCAATACGAAGTTGGTGATCGTCTTTCGCAACAACTAACAACACTCCGTTATTGGTATTTTTTTGCCCTATTCCCCATTCACGAAAAAGTGTATTTGCATATGATTCAATATCACTATCATAAAGCGTTGATATTACTGCGACAGCTATCTCGCCTCCGTACTTGTCTTGATAATCTTTGAGTGTTGTTTCAAGCGTTATTTTTTCCTCTTGAGAAAGGGTGTTTGTAAAATCATTCACATGACCACTTGGACTCCCTGGTGATGTGTAGGCAAAAAGTGTTCCCGAAGGAAAAAGAAGAGAGAGGAGCGCAATGAAAAAAAATATGCGCTTCATTGTGAATGATTAGAATGCAACAGTTGGCGCAGTTGTGGCAGCGACATCTGCTTTAAAATATGACTTTGCACCAAACCCAAATAGTTTCGCAATAATACTCCCTGGAAATTGACTGACTTTTGTATTGTAGGTTTGCACTGCATCACTAAAATCTTTTCGAGATACTGCGATACGATTCTCTGTGCCTTCAATTTGTGACTGTAAATCTTTAAAATTTTCTGTTGCAGTAAGTGTCGGATAGTTCTCGGTAATTACAAGTAATTTACCAAGTGCTGTCGAAAGCTCTCCTTGTGCTGCCTGATACTTCGAAATGCTATCGGCATCAAGTTTGGTTGGATCGACAGTAATTGAGGTTGCTTTCGCGCGTGCATTGACCACCTCTATGAGTGTCTCTTGCTCAAAATTTGCTGCACCCTTTACGGTTGCAACAAGATTTGGAATGAGATCCATACGACGTTGATACTGCCCCTCCACAATAGACCATTTTGACTGAACATGCTGATCGAGAGCAATAATGGCATTATAAGAATTAAACATCCATGCACTTGCAAGAAATAGTATGAGTACAAAAATTCCAATAATAGCTTTTTTCATATTGATAGATAAGATTATCGATGTAGGTATTATAACTCCCACAAGTCGCAAAATGAAGCAAAAATTGACGCCTAAGCAAAAACAGATAGGATAAGCGAAAGATTCCACGAAAGGGCCGGATAATGCAATTTCAACAATTGAAATATGGTGAATTGTTTGTACGAATCTGCACAAATAGGATTGAGCCTGTGCTTCGTAAATCGGGAAAAGATCTTGCGCAACGAGTAATAGGTGTAGACTCCAGTTATTATCCAAAACACTGAAATCGTGCAACGAGTATGTCCTCATTCGATTACAGGATGAATACAATGCAGTGACTACGCTTATCCACAAGTTGCTGCTTTACAAGAATCCGTAAAAGGTAGAAAATTATCCGAGTGAAAGAGAATATTCTCACATATCCAAAAGGCGTTACCTCACGGTAACGCCTTTTTTTCTGTTCATTCACAAACCAATGGAGGAAGATGTGCGCCAAATGACCAAACTCGCTGTTTCTAAGATGACATTTCGAGTGATATTTATGGATGATACCGAGCACGCACAAGTAGGAGCACCTGACTGCCCTGTAATTATTGATGCGGGATACACAAACGAAAACATTCGCAAATGTGACTGCAGTGTCGAACTAAGGACGTTTGCAATTTCCGCAGAAGATGGGCATCCTTGTGGTGAACAAGGGAAATGCCCAGTTCGCACTTACCTTCAATTGCATTCATCATAATCCCGAACACACATGTGACTCGGGATTCTTTTTTAAATGAGTGTAAAAAAAATGACGCACATGATATGCGTCATTATAACTATTGGCATCAGGGGAAATATTGCTCAATTGCACCCATCAGTAAGTTAGGATATACCGGTTTTTTAAAAAAAGCATCAACACCAGCATTCATCGCATCACGAGCAAGCTCCTCACCACTCGTCATGATAACACGCACATGTTGAAGTATTGGCGTTGCTCTGATTTTTTGAGTAAGTTGAATCCCAGTCATCAGTGGCATATTATTGTCAGTAATTACTAGACCGTAATTGCCCTCAAAAATAAGTCGCTCGTATGCATGTAGTCCGTCTCGATCTGATGCAACATGTGCGAAACCAAGAAGCTTCACAAAACGCTCCATACCAATACGCAATACATCAGCATCTTCAACAATGAGCACTCGAATCTCAGTATTCACAACAAACTCCTCTGTAGTAAATCTGAATTCATACTCCTATGTTTAAATTACGCTGTCAAATGAAAAACACACACCTATGTGGTGTGTGTTCAATTTAAGCGAGTAGTCGACAGAGTACCTGTCTGATTACCTCACGAGAAGCAGGTTTTGGAATAAACTCATTGATTCCAGCTTCACGTGCACGAAGTACATCTTGTGGTGACCGATCACTCGTCATAATGATGGGCAAGTGTGCCAGTGATTGGTCACTGCGAACTGCTGAGGTAAGGTCGAGACCATTCATGCGGGGCATATCCCAATCTGTTATCAAGAGCGCAATATCATCATTTTTTTTAAGATACTCAAGCGCGGACACTCCATCATCAACACAAATGAGTAGGCACCCCTCAATTCCATCTAGTAATGCCTCCATGAACACCTGAAGCATCGGATTATCTTCTGCATACAAAATCTTTACCATATCTTGCTCCGTGAAAAGTAGTGAAATCTATCTATATTATATCAAATATATGCATTTTGTCAATATTAATGAAAAACAAGCAGGCATACGTTTTTTGCTATACTTGAGAAATGAAGCCTGAGCAACGTGCAGTCATACTCATCACGATATCAAGCATATTTCTCATCACTGGAATCCTCAAACTACTGAATAACCCACTCGAGGTTGAACAATTTGTGCATTTTGGATACCCACCCTGGTTTATGCATACTACTGCCGTGATAAACATATTTGCAGCAATTGGGCTTCTCATACGGCAAATATTTACAATATGTGTATATACCTTATGTGGACTATTACTGCTTTCGATCGTAAGCATACTCATTGCGGATGGTAGCACACGACAACTAGTCCAACCAGTAGTAGTACTGATAACGCTTTTTATCGTCATTCGCAGTACTTCATCGAAATAAATTATTATTTGGTATACTAAGCAGTAGCAACAGCATATTCGACAACAATGAGTACTTATCAATGTAACTAAAAATACAATATGGGCAGAGGTGATAACAATATTAAAAAAGAAGTGAAGAAACCAAAGAAAAACACTAAAAAATAGCACTCCGATTCCAGAGAAATCATGAAAGCACCACATACCATCTGTGGTGCTTTTTATATGTTTATATGCATCATAGATGCATTCATCTTTCTTTCATCATTAGTGAGTATGATTCAATAATTATTCATTCATACACCCACATGTATGTCAAAAAAAATAGTGTTATTAAAGAAGAAGAAGAAGTTCGCGGAGTGAAATCACGGTTTCACCCTGACCGTCCATTTGATTTTACTAAGAGCTATCAAGTGCAGATGAAAGAGCATGCAAAAGAAATTGAGTATCGAAGGCGTGCACTCTCATACGGCCTGCGACCATAACTGAAGCTACATTACACAACAGAACTCTCATGCATGAGGGTTCTGTTGTAATATCTACATAATTTGATTAGAGTGCACCTAGTAAGTTCCAATTTCTTTCTTTGGGGAGTATCGATATGGCGACAAAAGCACAGTCACACACACGACTATTTAATCAGGAATATTTGCATGGTGCGCCTTATCAAAAAGGCAGGTGGAGTGAAGTTGCTACACATAACAATGAAGTCATTCATGGATTCTTTGGAAAATATTTTTTTCTTTCAAATGCTTGGCGTAGTCGTGTGATGCTAAATGGGAACATCTTTCCTTCTGTAGAGAACGCGTATCAATCAGCAAAATTCAGCAAGGAGCATTGCAAACTATTTATGAATATTTCCCCAATTGATGCGAAGCGAATATCACGAACGATGCCAATGATATACCAGCATGATTATTGGGAAATGATCCGATTATCAATAATGCATGAGTGTCTTGTTTCAAAATTTGAAAACGACACACTCAACATTCAACTTATCGAGACTGCACCAAAACATCTTGCAGAAACAAATTGGTGGGGTGATCATTACTGGGGTTGCAACAAAGACGGGGTTGGAGAAAATCAGCTTGGTGTTCTTCTCATGCAAATACGTAATCATGTGTAAATCGGTAAATCGTTGTGACTCATCTATGTGATATGGATGAGTCTTTTTTTTATATATTTCAACAAAAAACCGCCTGAGTTAGGCGGTTTTTTGTGGTAAGCAATATTACTTCTTGTCTACTTTTCTCCGTGACACAATAAATACATTTGAGTATTTCTTTGGAGCACGAGTCTTTTGACCCTTACCAGATGGTTTACCCCACTTGGTTTTTGCTCGGCGGAGTCCACGACCCATGCGACCCTCACCTCCTCCGTGTGGGTGATCGACTGGATTCATCGCAGAGCCACGCACGTGTGGGCGGATACCCTTCCAACGATTACGACCAGCTTTACCTTCATTGCGAAGCTTGTGCTGATCATTGCTCATCTCACCGATGGTTGCCCAGCAGTTTTCAGATACCTTGCGTACTTCTGATGATGGCATCTTGAGAAATGTGTATCCCATATCGTTTGCAATAACTTCAATGAAATTACCTGCTGCACGAGCGAGCTTTGCACCTCCTTCTGGTTGTACCTCAACATTAGAGACAAAGGTTCCGACAGGGATTTTTTTCAATGGCAAACGGTTGAACTTTGTAACAGGAGCTTTCTCACTGACAATGAACGTATCATCTGCTTTCATTCCTTTTTGCGCGACAATATAGCGACGCTCTCCATCGCGATATACCACAAGTGCTACGAATGCAGTGCGCAGTGGATCATACTGTACCGCTTCAACAGTGCCTGGAACATCACGCTTGTCGAACTTGAAGTCGACAACGCGAAGTGCTTTTTTGTTACCTCCACCGATGTGTCGCATAGTGATGCGTCCATGGTGATTTCTTCCGCCGGTTTGCGCACGACCTTTTAAGAGGTTCTTTGGCTTCTTTTTTGAGTCACCAGAGAGTAGCTCCTTATAAGGAGTGAGTACCGTGTTGCGCAGTGAAGGCGTGAGTGGTTTAAATGATTTCATATTGATTTGCGATTACACGAACTCTATTTTATCTCCTTTCTTGAGGTAGACTAATGCCTTTTTCGACCCAGCCTTTTTAACCTGCACTCGGTTTGTGCGAGGATTGCGACTATACTTTGGCATATTCACAATCACTGCTACTTTAACTGCTTTAACTTTGAAAAACTTTTCAATAGCTTGAGCAACCTGTGCTTTATTTGCGCGCATATTTACATTGAAAGCGTAGACCCCTTGTTCTGAAAGATCAGTTGCCTTCTCTGTGACATGTGGATTAATAAGCACTTGGTCAAGAGTGAGACCTTTGCCTGATTTCTCAACACTCACCTCATTCATCACCTCAGCGACCACAACATCAGTGTTTGGTTTTACCGCTTTCTTTGTAGTTGACTCTGCTTTCGCAGTCGTCTTTTTGAAGATTGCCATATAAATTATGAGGTAACTTTCTTTGCACTCTTTGCTTCAATAGCCTTAAGCGACTCCTCTGGAGCGGCGAGTACGAGATACTTATAGGAGAGTACATCGACTGGATTAAGTGAACTCACAGTACCGACAAGCACATTACCCATGTTCTGGAATGATTTTTTTACATGTACGTCTGCGGATGGAAGAATCATATACATAGCATTGTTGCGTCGATCTGCAAGCTTTTCAAATCCTGCGATTGATCCAAACGATGTAAGCATTGCACGCGCATCTTTTGTTTTTGGTCCTTTAAGCGCAACTGCGGATACAAAAAGGATTTCACCTTCTTTCCACTTCTTTGAAAGCACAGTGTAGAGTGCTGCAACTTTTTGCTTTTTGTTGAGCTTCTGGGAAAAGTCGCGATCATTGCGTGGTCCGTGAGTAATACCTCCGTGGCGCCAAATTGGCGAACGTGACGAACCGTGGCGAGCTCGACCAGTACCCTTCTGGGCCCATGGTTTTCTGCCACCACCACGCACTTCAGAGCGGTCTTTCGTGTGAGCAATAGGCTGACGCGCATTGGCTTGCATTGCAACCACTACCTGATGAACAAGATCTGCATTCCACTTCGCTCCAAATACCTGCTCCGAAAGAGTGAGGCTACCTGACTTCTTTCCTTCTGCAGTGTAGACAGTTGCTTCGAGATTAACTGGCTTCTTTGCTGTTTTTTCTTTCATAGTCATACAATTATGCGTTTGAAGCCTTAATCTCTATTAATGTCCCGCGACGACCTGGGATTGCTCCCGATACGAGAAGTAAATTGTTGGTAGTATCGACAGCGAGGACTTTAAGCCCTTTCACGGTAACCGTGTCGGAACCCATACGTCCTGCCATTCGTGTACCTGGAATAACACGCTGGGGTCCAGTTGCTCCAATGGATCCTGGTTCGCGCTCAGAGTGCTTCTGACCGTGCGAACGAGGTCCTCCATGGAAACCATGGCGCTTCACAACTCCTTGAAAACCTTTACCTTTTGAGGTACCGGTAACAGTAACATCGTCACCGAGTGTGAATGTGTCAACGGATACCTTGTCTCCGACTTTTATGTCGACAGAGACGCTCTCAGGTCGGTACTCACGCATATAGCGGAAATAGCCGAGTTCCTTAAGTGCACCCTGTTGAGCTTTATTGACGCGCTTTGGAAGCTGTGTACCGAAACCGAATTGGACTGCCTCATAGCCATCTTTCTCTTTTGTACGTAGCGCAGTCACAGTAATTGGACCTGCTGAGAGAAGAGTGGCAGCGATGCACTTTCCATCTTCGGAGAAGTACTGCGTCATTTCTTGCTTGGTTGCTAATAGAAATTTCATATTGATTTGATTGGGATAGTCATACACAAACTACGGAAGTTTCTACTCTATGCACACAAGCCCACTCATCTTGCGGAATGAGCGGCCTGTAGTATGCACTGTGTAGTAAACGAGCGTCGATGATTCCTGAGGACAAGAATGCATCTCTCTGCTGTGAATGATGCCATGTTGGGAATACAGTATATAGAGTTCAACACTGGTTCACTCACGATGATAGATGAACTATCTAAGTGAAGAGACAGGATAAACAATAACTACTGCGCCAACATTACATCATCTTTACGTCGATATTGACGCCAGAAGGCAAAGTCAAATTGGTCAACGCTTCAATGATTTTCGGTGTGGGACTTACTATATCAATTAAGCGCTTGTGAATACGCATTTCAAACTGCTCACGTGCATCTTTGTAGATGAAAGTAGAGCGGTTGACGGTATACTTTGTGATTTGGGTTGGGAGTGGAATTGGTCCAAGTACTTTTGCATCATAGCGAAGTGCAGTGTCCATGATCTGACGCACTGATGCGTCAAGGATCTTGTACTCATATGCACGAACACGGATGCGGAGTTTTTGGATTCCGTCTGCCTTAGCTGCTTTCGCAACTGGTTTCTTCTGTTGTTCCGGAGTAGTGGTCATAACTTTCGATGTTCGCTAAAGAATGGGATGGATTACTATGCAACGATCTTGGTAACGACACCTGCGCCTACAGTACGACCTCCTTCACGAATTGCGAAGCGAGTGGCGTCCTCAAGAGCGACTGGGGCGATGAGCTTTACCTTGAAAGTTACAGTATCACCTGGCATCACCATTTCTACACCTTCCTTAAGGGTAACTTCGCCTGTTACGTCCGTTGTGCGG
>DALYED010000013.1:0-14257 GCA_031972735.1 Minisyncoccota bacterium
TGTCCGACATATGGATCAGTAGCAATCTTAAATGCGAGTGCTGAGAATGGCTCTGTATCATCAGCTTTACGGAAAAGCTCTGCTCCAGTCTTTGGATCATGACCCTTCGTAGGAGGAATATCCATAGGACTTGGGAGGTAATCGACAACGGCATCAAGTACAAGCTGAACTCCCTTATTCTTAAGAGCTGATCCTGTAAATACTGGGACAATCTTGTTTTCAATAGTTGCTTTACGGAGCACGCGCTTCAAATCATCGACTGAAGGCTCATTTCCTTCAAGATATGCATTCATGAGTGTCTCATCATTCTCAACGATTGCTTCAAGCATCATACCGCGATACTTTTTTGCATCATCAAGATGTTCGGCGGGAATCTCTCCTTCAATGATCTTATTGCCCATTTCTCCTTCAAACGTGAAATACTTCATCTTAAGGAGATCAATCACTCCCTCAAACTGATCTTCTTCTCCAACAGGAATCTGCATACGAACAGCATTCTTGGTCAAGCGATCCAAGATACTTTGGAACGAGCGTTCAAACGAGGCACCAGTACGATCAAGCTTATTGATGAAGCAGATACGTGGAACTTTACCCTCATCAGCATAGCGCCAATTAGTCTCGGACTGTGGTTCAACACCAGCAACTCCATCAAACACAACGACTGCACCATCAAGCACGCGGAGTGAGCGCTTTACTTCAATGGTGAAATCAATGTGTCCCGGTGTGTCAATCAAGTTGAAGCGGTGCTTCTTTGAGAGGTCATCAGGAGCATAAGTAGGAGTCCAGAAACAGGTCGTTGCAGCAGAAGTGATTGTAATTCCACGCTCACGTTCTTGTTCCATCCAATCCATCACTGTGTCGCCTTCATGTACTTCTCCAATTTTGTGCGATACACCAGTATAGAAAAGCACACGCTCTGAGGTGGTTGTCTTTCCTGCATCAATATGCGCAATGATTCCAAAATTACGAACTTTTACTAACGGATAGTCTCTTTCCATACATAGATAATTAATTACTAAACTCCAGCATTTTTCGCTCGTTCCATTGAGTAAAAAAAGAAGCCTAACGGCTCTGAGTTATATGCACTATAGCCAAAACAGGTTGAAAAGGCAAGAAAGAGCGAAGGATGATTTCCCTCGCTCTTTACTTCGTGAATCGTATCCTATAATACGAAGTTCTTTTCCTCTGGTGGAGGTGGCAACACTACATCGTCTTCAGAAAAAATCTCAGCAGGTGTTTCATCTTGAAAGTCCCCACCATACTTCATACCATCTTTTTCATAAAGGAAGCTTTTACCATCCTCACCAACCTGAAGTTTGAGATTTATGTTAATTTCCTCAGGAAGTGCTGAATTATCGAATGATTCTGATGTCATGTATTCATATTACCGCATAGTCATATTCTGCATAGTAGGCAAAGTGATTTGGCGACCTTATGTCGCAATGACGTAGGTATTTATAATTCCTCTTGTTTTTTAGATGAAACCTGAGGGTATATGCATGATTTCAGAAGTTCATTTTGAGATGCAATACGAGGCGCGTATAAAAAATACCGCCTGCTGTACTCTGTAGTACTGCTGGCGGTATTTTTTATGAACGCAACGAAGTAGTGCGCTCAAAATGAACTTCTGATTACCAAGCGAAGTGAGCGAATGCCTTGTTGGCTTCTGCCATCTTGTGAACATTCTCGCGCTTCTTGATTGCCTCACCTTCATTTTTAGAAGCTGCGATAATCTCATCAGCAAGTTTCTTTGCCATGCGTGCACCCTTCTTCGAGCGTGCGGCATCAATGATCCAGCGAAGTGCGAGGAATACTCGACGTTCTGGGCGTACCTCTCGAGGAACCTGGTAGTTTGCACCACCGACACGGCGTGAGCGGATTTCCATCAAAGGGCCAGCATTGCGCAATGCACTTTTATATACTTCAAGAGGGTCTTCAACTTTTAAGATTTTCTTGATCTCGTCAAATGCATCATACACAACAGCTTCTGCAATAGACTTCTTCCCTGAGAGCATAATGTAGTTTACTAATGTTGAAACATCGACTGACTTGTATACCAGGTCAGGCTTTCTAATATTTCGATTTTTTACTGGTCTGCGCATATATATATGTGATTTGTCCGGTCTTTCCCGCAAGTCACGGTACTCCGGTGCAATATTTAGTTCTGTAATGACTTGAAAAACATTTTCTTAAATAATTTTTCCTTCTGAAGAATAAAGTACAAGGGATCAGACTAAGCCATTTTGGTAGATGTACTTCGTAGTACGGCGACCGAAAATGCTTAAGGAAAGCGGAGTAGTTCGTTAGAGGAAAAACTATTTCTTTTCTGGGCGCTTAGCGCCGTACAGTGAACGTCCCTGCTTACGTTTATCTACACCTGCAGCATCGAGGCGTCCACGCACAATGGTATAACGAAGCCCTACATCCTTTACGCGACCACCACGCACAATGACCACAGAGTGTTCTTGTAGCTTGTGACCTTCTCCTGGGATATATGCAGTGATTTCCATGCCATTCGTGAGACGTACACGTGCAACCTTACGGATAGCAGAGTTAGGCTTGCGAGGAGTCATTGTTGTCACTTTTGTGCAAACACCACGCTTGAATGGTGAATTGTAGAAATTTGGACGATTCTGAATTGAATTAAAACCACGAAGAAGTGCCACCGCTTTTGACTTACGGCGAACGATCTTGCGATTATTCTTCACGAGTTGATTAATTGTTGGCATGTACGTTTAGTAACTTCTTTTTTTTATAGAGAACTTCCATGTAATAGATAGAATTCATGATCATTTTTTTTGGTGCCCTTTCTTGTGTGCAGAGAACCAACCGATGCCACACTATGTGAATGATTCAAGATTCAATACAATCTGAAAGCTCAAGGTAATGTAAATACAGTCTCACCCGTTGCCACTTTTCGCCTCAAGGCGGGAGTAGTACAGCCATGCACACTCCCTCCTTGCGGGTACACACCTTAAAGTGAAAATTAGCAACGGGTATTGAGTACTCTAATATACGTGCTCAAAAAAAGCAATTCCTGCATCATCAGTAAAAAGAAGCGCTAAAGGGGTGTTCCGACAAGTAAGACATAAATGAGACGAATGAGTGGCACGAAATAACTCCATAAATAGAGAACAAAAAATAGAATAACCAGAAACGAGTAGCGCTCAAGATAGTCCCCAATATAACGATATCGAAGTGGGAGAACTGATAGAAGCACCTTGGAACCGTCGAGCGGAGGGATGGGTACGAGGTTAAAAATGGCTAGTACTATGTTTATCCAGACAATGTGATGCATTAAACTGAGCATGGGATCAGTGAAAAATACCCCTCCGAAACGCATGGTCATTGCAAAGATAATTGCAATTGAAAGGTTAGTTAGTGGGCCTGCAAGCGCTACTTTTGCCTCACCCCACTTTTGATCTCTGAGATTATACGGATTGTAAGGAACAGGCTTTGCCCAGCCGAACATAAACCCACCAGGTGCGAGTGCAGTGATAATTGGGACTAAAAAAGAGCCAATTGGGTCAATATGCCTTATTGGGTTCATCGTAAGTCGCCCAGCAAACCGTGCGGTAGGGTCACCTAAATATTGCGCCATGTAGCCATGAGAAACCTCATGAGCAACAACCGAAAAAATGAGTACTGCGATTGCGAATATGGTTTGTATGAG
Organism: Minisyncoccota bacterium; assembly: GCA_031972735.1. Lineage (GTDB taxonomy): Bacteria > Patescibacteriota > Minisyncoccia > Phycocordibacterales > UBA6899 > MHLP01. Next base: position 3,674 of record DALYED010000013.1, read on the forward strand.
GAAAACCTCCTGGGAAAGCAAAAAAGTATATGGCAACAACGAATATTTGTGTAATTTGTTCAAAAGGAACCCGCATGGCGGGTGGTTATTCTAATCGCATTCGTGCAACAAAGTTTAATCCTAGTGGTGACACCCGCAAGTACCCAAACCTACAGTGGGTAGCACTACCAAAGTCGGTGGGAGGTGGCAGAATTAAGATCTGCACTCGTTGCATCAAGGGAAACAAACATCTCGAACTCTCAAAGAAGTAGATGGAGCATAAAAGTCCGACAACATGTGTCGGACTTTTTTTGTTACTGAATAGCTATTTGCGAACTATCAGGCGCCCATCACTTTCAAAGATAATTGTTCCCTCAGTATATGTCGCAAGATAGGGAATATGTAATTTTGCGAGTAGCTCAACTACTTCTTTGTGGGGGTGACCGTAACGATTATTAAGCCCAGCTGAAATAACTACGACCTGAGGTGAGATACTACGTATCCACGATGGGGCAGTAGACGTACGAGAACCATGATGACCGGCTTTCAATACATCTGAGCGAAGCTGTACTCCACCATTTTGTGCGAGATACACTTCTTCAGATTGTGGCAAGTCACCCGAGAGCATAAACGAAGTGCTTCCGTAGTGGAGACGCATAACAATTGAAGCACTATTCGTTTCCATATTCACAGTATCACGATCGGGATAAAGTATGTCTGCCACAACCCCTCCCCCTAGATCAATGGACATCCCGCGACGAGCAATTATTGATGTCATACCCTTTTTCTTAACTTGTTGTTGAATAACATCGAACACTCCGTTTGTTGAACTTGCTCCAGACTCGAATATGACATCAACACGATATCGGTCAAACACATCAACAAAGCCCCCAATATGGTCCAAGTCAGGGTGTGATAAGACCGCAACATCTAATGACCGATCATAAAACGGCATGAGCGCAGAGAGCTGAGTAATTACCGCACCTGTTGAAGGTCCTGCATCATAAAGCAATTGATTACCATTTGGAGCCTCAATATATATCGCATCACCTTGTCCGACATTGAGAAATGCGACCGTCAGTCGCGGAGCTGGGTAAGAAAGATACACAGCAAGTAGTAATGCATCGATAATCAAAAGTACTCCAGTAAACACCATGAGTGGGTGTGCTCTGATCCATACATATCGAGCATTTTTTTGCATTATTTAAAACTAGTCCATATAGACATATTTGCAATAGCAAAAAAATAGCCCGAAATACTGTATACTTTGTACACAATGGACACAGAAGCAATCATTCTTGCCACAAGCTATCTTGGAATATTTTTTTTAATGGTTTCAAATGGCTTTATTTCATTCCCATCAAGTCAAATTCTCTATATTGTAGTGGGTTATTTTATTTCTACTCATGCATTGCTTTTTCTTCCTGCTTCGGTTGCGGGAGCAGTTGGAAATACAATTGGAAATATTATTCTCTACGAAGCAGTGAGGAGGCACGGGATGCACTATCTTACTAAATTTCAAATTTTTAAACATGATGATATTCGAAAAGTAGAAATTGTATTCAAAAAACGAGGGCTGTGGTTTCTATTTATTGGAAAATTACTTCCCGCAATAAAAGTATTTATTCCTATCCCTGCGGCACTAGGAAAAACTCATCGTGGTATTTTTGCAGTACTCATGCTACTTTCATCGTGGATATGGTCGAGTATTTTTATTTCCATTGGGTATTATTTTGGAAAAAATACTGCAGTATGGAAATCGTATGGAACAATTCTTGCGATAGTGGCAGTAATTATTATGTTCCTTTTTTATCGTATGCTTAATTCAAAGGAGGTACTCCACGAGCTTGTGAAAGACGAGAAATAATTCTTGCGAGCATGTAATGATATTTTATTACAAGTGCAATGATGAGATAAAGTACCACTACTACCCCTGAAGGAATATTTCCAGCATGAAGAGTGGCATGTGGAATATCTGCCCCATAGCGCGCTACAGTGAGCACCCACGATAGGAGCGCATACGCAGGAAGCCCAACAAGAAATCCAATCGATGGAACCATGAGTGACACTACTCCCGCAATAAACCCAAAAAGCATTGTGAGTGGAATGAGTGGTAGGACAAGCATATTGGCAGGAAGCGAGATAAGTGAAAACATTCCAGTTTGATACAAGAGGAGAGGAAGAACGACAAGTTGAGTTGCGAGAGTTGAAATAAGTATCTCCCTCAGAAATGGAATTCGTTTAAACAATGACACATATGCTTCAAATACAGGAGAAGCATAAATAAGCCCGATTGAGGCAAGAAACGAAAGTTGAAATGATGGATCATCTCGAAGAATACTAGGGTTTTGGAGTACCATTAATGCCCCAGCTACAAGCAAAGCTCTCCCCATGTCATAATTGCGCCCAGTTGCTTTTGCAAGCAATACAATAAGTGCCATAATTGCTGCTCGCATTACTGTTGCTCCTCCACCGGTCATTAATGCAAAAAGAATAATACCGATTGATGCAACACTCAGACTCGCATAAAATCCAAAAGACCGAAACAACACAACAAGCCACTCTGCAACAATGGTCATGTTATATCCAGAAAGTACGACAATGTGTACTATCCCAGTAATCTGAAAACGCTCAAGCCATTCCTTTCCAAGTGACTGCTTTCCACCCAACAGTAGCCCTGAGAGTAGCGCATCTTGAGGGGAAGGCACCGCTGTTTTAATTGCTTCTTCGAATCTACTTTTTACAATAAAGAGTGTGCTCATTACAACATTCCCATGATTTACCCCAAGTAGTGTGACGTTGGGAAACAAGAGTTGATAAGTAATTCCTTTTGACAGCAAGTATGCGGGATAATTAAATACTCGACCATCAGGTTCAATAAATACTTCTGGCTTTTTTAACTTACCATCAATCAACAGTGTGTCTCCATAATGGTACTCGGGGTAGCGATTCACGGTTATTTCAGCAGTTCCATTCACTATTTGCGATGAAGACGCGCTACGGAGTTTCATCAACGATACCGTCAGATGTGTCTTACCTTCTCGCACATCAGGCTCATCAACAACAGTTGCTTCGAATTGAGCATGTTGGTGAGTGGTATGTTCAAGAAGAGTATCAACATCATGATCAATCCATAATTCATAACGAAATATTCCTATCAACATACCAAGAAGTGCAAACAGTACAAATGGAATCTTTGGATTTTGCAAGCAAATGAGCCCCACAAATAAGATTGAAGTTATGCAAGTAAGCAGCAGCACGAACCAGAACGGAGGGATAGCAACTGACGCAACAAAAACACCACCCAAAAAGGAAAGGAGAAATGGTGACAAAAGTGCCACAAATAATTTCATTTGCGCTATCCTAGCTGATTGACGCCCCAGAGTGCAAGTATCTGCCTTTCATCAGAGGGAGAAAGTGCTTTCTTATACTTAACTCCAGACTTCCCTTTTACTCGCGCCTCACATTCTGCCCATGACATATGACGCTTTGCAACCCCACCAACAAGACTCAGGTATGAATATGCCTTCTGGCGTGAACGCGACTTGCTATCACTCCGTTTTTGTTGCAAATTCTCATCAATAGTAATATTTAAAATGTCTATAGCATAATCACCAATGCTGCCATCAAAGAGTCCGGGATTATCTTCACGTGCATATCCCGTCGCTATTTCATCGCAACGCTCATTTCCTGCGACACCAGAGTGCCCAGGGACATGTTGCCAAGATATTGTTCCAAATTTTTTACGATCTTCAAGTAGTGCATGAAGCTTCTCCCACAACTCACGATTTTCTACGGGTGACTTTGTTGTAGTGACCCAATCTCTTGCTATCCAGCCATGAATCCACTTTGTTGCACCGTGTTCTACATAACTTGAGTCTGTGAGAATAGTGAGATCACCTGATTCATCTTTCATACGACCTAGTCCTTCAATGACAGCAGTGAGCTCCATTTTATTGTTTGTCGTGTGCGCATAACTTCCACCAAGCTCGACAACGTATTGTTTATTAAGGACAAGCACAGCCCCAAAACCACCAGGACCAGGGTTTCCAAGCGAACTTCCATCGGCAAACAACAGATGTCCTTCAATTTCTTCCATGATAAAACTATAGCATGTACTACTGCACATCGACGATACGCAAGCGGAGTTCTGGAGTAGAACGAAAATAGGATTTTTCAAATGTTGCAATGAGGTCAGCACTGCCACCAGTGACAACCTCAGCATTAGGGAAATTATTTGGACTCATAAAGAATCCGATTGCTGTCACTATTTCGCCATTACTCTTTTTAAATGTGAGTTTTAAATGTTCACGACCTTTTCCAAATTGCTCACATTTGGCAATTACTGCTTTGATAAAATGAAAAAGTGGTTTTGGATTTCCCTGTCCAAATGGAGCAAGGAGGTCAATTGCCGAAAATAACTCTTCATTTACATCATCAATGGTAAGCACTGCTTCGGGTGCAAAATTTTTATCCTTCTTCTCTTTTTTTTCAAAGACAGCATGTGCATCATTAATCGCAGACTCAAGAAAATGTATAGCATCTTCTCCAACAGAAAATCCACCAGAAAATTCATGCCCTCCCTTATCAAGAAAAATACCATCGCGAACACTACGCATAAGCTCAACAATATTCACTCTGCCGTCAGAACGACATGAACCCTTAATAGTATGAGCACCTTCTTTTCCCCACACAAATGCTGGTCGATCATAGTCTTCAGCAAGTTTGTTTGCGACAATCCCCGCGACACCAACTCTCCATTTAGGACTGCCGACAACGATGACATCTTTTAGTTCACGCCCCTCAATGAGCCGTTTTGCTTCTTTGGTCATTCGCATGACTTCTCCTTTGCGCTCTTGATTAAGCTCTGAGAGATGACGAGAGCGTGCCATCGCAGTAGAAGGATCACGAGTGGAGAGCAGCTCAAATGCACGCATGGGAACATCCATGCGCGATGCTGCATTTACTCGAGGTCCAATAGTAAAACCAACATCTTCTTCAGTAAGAAAACGCTGGTCAACATTTGCATCACGAAGGAGCGCAATAAGCCCAGGGCGTGGTGACTTCTTTAGTACTTTCAATCCAAAATACGCGAGTGCACGATTTTCATTTACAAGGGGAACCATGTCAGCAATAGTGGAAAGTCCAGCCATATCCAAGAGCCACTTTTCCCAACCTTCTGGGATGTCATTCATTTTTCCAGTGCGTCTTCCTTCAGTCAAAATTGCCTGAGCAAGTTTAAATGCAAGACCTGCACCACAAAGCATATTGTCTGGATACGTATCACCAGCTTGCTTTGAGTTAAGTATGGTAAATGCAGGTGGAAGTACTTCGCCAGGGAGATGGTGATCAGTAACAATCACATCAATGCCGAGTGATTGCGCCATTGCAACTTCTTCAACATCGGTAATACCACAGTCAACAGTGATGAGCAGATTGACACCCTCTTTTGCAAATCGAGCAATCGCTTCACCATTAAGCCCATACCCTTCGAGGTGTCGGTGTGGGATATAATTTTCAAAATCAGCTACTCCGATTTTTGCAAACAAATCATGAAGGACGACTGATCCAGGAATCCCATCACAATCATAATCTCCATAAATAATAATTCTCTCTCCACCACGAAATGCCTGAAAAATACGCTCTACCGCCTTCGCCATATTGAGGATAAGAAAAGGGTCATGAGTATCACGCTCATACACAGGACGAATAAATCGCTCAATTGCATCAGGATCAGTGATACCGCGACGGGAAAGCAATTTCTCAGTAAGCGGATGCAACATGGTCATGGATGACATACTACCACAATTACAAGCTCTCTTTTATAATGAATGTATTAGCCTACTATCTTACATGTATGTCACTATTTGGACCTGCGCGACCTGCTGGAATTACTAAGGATGAACTACTTTATATTCGAGGTGAGCTCAAGAATGCACCTTTTGGACATGGAGAGGAAAAACTCTCTGATAGACAAGTTGATGAAATCATAGAAGACCTCACACTCAGCATGGACCCAGATACTGCGCAAGACATCAAATATGGATGGGCTCAGGTTAACGCAACTGAAGCTCGTGAAATTGAAGATGATGCCGCAAATGGAAAAGGTCTATCATACTCCCCAGCCCAAATCTCTCATATTCACTCAGTCCTAGAAAAATATCTAAAAATTGATAAACACAAATCTTCATTTAGTATTTAATATATGGAAAATGACTGTATTTTTTGTAAGTTAGTCAGAGGTGAGATTCCTTCTGAAAAAATATTCGAAGACGAATATACCTACGCATTTCTTGATATTCACCCAATCAATCGTGGACACACATTGGTGATTCCAAAATCACATCACGAGAACATGTTCTCAACCTCAGCTGAAACTTTTGCGCAACTCATGAAAAGTGTTCATTTTCTTGCTCCTAAAATTAAACTAGCGGTTGGAGCAGAAGGAATTAATATTGGCATAAACAATGAACACGCAGCAGGACAGCTTGTGTTCCATATTCACGTGCACATTATTCCACGCTGGAGTGATGATGGTCACGCACAGTGGCATGGCAATCCATACCAAGATGGCGAAATGACTGTTATTCGCGACATTATTGGTCAAGAATTTAAATAATATACAGTATCCTGCTTGGGGTATTGTATATTATTAACTCGAGATATCATTTATTCCGACGCATATAATACCAGATAGAGCAGAGATCGATGAGCCCGAAATTAGCAAAACTCTTGGGTAACTTTCTTACTTCTGGAGTGCTTCAATACCTGGGAGGGTTTCATTTGCGAGAAAATCCAGCATTGCTCCGCCCCCAGTTGAGACAAATGAAAATTTATTAATCGCTCCCATTTCATTGATTAGGGCAACAGTATCTCCTCCACCAATAATAGAGGTTGCGCGCGAGCCAGCAATCAAGTCAAGCAGTTCTCGAGTTCCTTCAGTAAATCCTTCTTCGTAAAAACCAAGAGGTCCGTTCCACACAATAAGCTTTGCTGCGCCAATCACATCTTCAAGATGCTTGATTGTTTCATCTCCAACATCGACAATCATGTCATTGCTATTCACGCTTCCCGTAAAACGAGTTTCAGACCCTGCTGCATTCTTCACCACAACATCTTTTGGAATAATCAGTTTAGGATTTAAAAGATACGAAGAGAGACCGTCGAGTTCATCTTTGTCATATATTGAAGTACCTATTTCATTTCCAGAAACTTTAAAGAAATTATTCACAATTGCCCCACCAACAAACACATGATCTGCAATATCCAAAAACTTCTTGAGGAGAGGCATTTTTGTGGAAATTTTTGAGCCACCAAGGATAAAGAGAAACGGGCGAGCAGGATCAAATGCGAGTGCGAGACGTTCGACTTCTTGTGATAATCGAATACCTGAAAAATGTGGCAGTAGTCCTGCAACACCCACCACTGACGCATGTGCGCGATGTGAAACAGAAAATGCATCATTCACATAAATATCAGCAAGTGAAGCGAGGTACGATGAAAATGTAGTGTCATTCTCTTCTTCTCCTTTATTGTGACGTAAGTTTTCTAAGAGCAGTATGTCTCCAGTGGTCATCTCTCGTGAGATGTGTATGTTTTCCTCACTCATGACCTGAGGAAGAAATGTGAGGGTTGGATAAATAGTTTTGAGATATGTTGCAACAGGAAGAAGCGTATCATCCTGTTTTCCTTTCCCTATATGACTGATGATGACAAGCTTTGCCCCAGCATCAAGCAAAAAATTAATGGTGGGAAGTGATTCGAGAATTCGATAATCATCCCGTATTGCACCATTATCAAGCGGAACATTAAAATCAAGGCGAAGAAGAACACGCTTATCTTTAAATTGTTCTTTATGCTCAGTGATAAGTGGAAGTGAGATCATCGTATTTATATTTTATCAGCAAGTTTCATTATTTCCCCAAATCGGATTGGATCGAGACTTACTCGACCAACAAGAAGTCCATCTGCTCCCCCTTGCCTTAAAAACCCTTCTGCATTTTTTTCATCAACTGAACCTCCATAAAGAATGGGAACCTTAAACGCAGGAATTTTACCAAACTGATCTACGAGGTGTCGTTTAATAAGAATACTCATTTCGTGAAAATCATCAGGAGTTGCAGGTCTTACTGCATGTGCTCCAATCGCCCAAATTGGTTCATAGGCAATCACTAATCGTTTGGACTCTGACTTAGAAAATCCTGCGAGTGAATTGCGTAATTGTTTTCCTACTTCATTGAAATATGAACCTGCATCATCTCGCACTTTTTCACCGACACACAAAATGACTGTTAACTTTGATTTATTTGCCTGAATTGCCTTTTGCGCAATGACTTGATCAGTTTCACCGAGCGCACGACGCTCTGAGTGTCCTAATATCACATACGTTGCACCCACAGATGCAATCTGCGCAGGTGATGTCTCGCCAGTTCGAGCACCTTCATCCTCAAAGAAAGCATTTTGCGCTCCAACTGAAATATCCTTTGTTCCTACTGCACTCTGTGCAATGGTCGAGACAAAAAGATGTGGCGGGCAAATGACAGTCTTGGTTTTTTTTAGTATTCGTGCGACTTTTTTTTCTCCAGCAAAAATTGTTTTCGCTTCAATAAGTGTCTTTGGATACATCTTCCAATTTCCTACAATGAGTTTCATGACAACAGTATATCAGTCACCCATTACTAGTCACTAGTGTGGAGAACAAAGAAGGTTTTCTTCCTGAGTCAGTCCTGGGCTCAACAACAGAGTTCGATGGTTTGCATTCTGGTATAGTATGTCATCTCGAACGCCGCCGAAAAAGCATGTCAAATTAACAACCTTTTATATCTCATCCCAGGAAACAATTTGATATTGAGAGGTGGTAAGAGGAAAAGATGGTGGCGGTCCATAGAGCATATTTGCATCATAAGTAATCGTGCGCGTACAATAGCCACTTGAGCGAGTTGATCCGTCGGGGCATCCGAAGTTAGCTCCAGACCATGCAAAGCCATACTGTTGATATGTTCCCACCATGCCATACAAAGTAATCTGGCTACGCTTATATTCAGTAGCACTACATGCTGAGGCGTAGTAATTTCTCCCAGTACGCCCATTTTGCGCAATAAGTGCGCCATCAATCTCCAGGTTATCAGCACTCTTTAATCCAACAATAATATCATTTTGTGCCATGAGTGAGAGTACGTCAGTGCCATCATAATTCGTGTACAAAAGATTACTATTCACAATAATTGACTTACGAGTTGCTGCTGCATCGGGAAAAGTTGCTGCTGCGACAGTGAGGCGTGCGCCATTAATTTGACCATCAATCCAAAGATGATCTTCAACAAAAATGAGTCCATTGGCTGGAAAATTAACATTTGACGCTACAACCGTCTCGCTTCCACCTGCTGTATTTATACTCCAAGTACCCCAATTGCTTTCAGCTTGTGCGTTTGTGCACCCACCAGGAGTCGGCAGGATCGAATTGACTTTTTTGATATCAAATTTCCCTGTTGTTTTAAGTGTAATATGATATCCCTGCCCTCCTGACGGCGCGTAGTAGAGCCCACTTGCTTGTGCATCTGCTTTAATTTGAGCAAGGTTAGCTGTAAGACCAGAGAAATCAACTGCCGGAACAGGAAATGTGCGTCCAACCTGAAATACATCAACACGAGATGGAACTGCAGTTGGTGGAAGCGGATCAGTAGGTGCGTCATGCGTGTGGACACCATATTCAACACCTCCCGCATGTGTAGGGTCATCAAAACTTGTGAGTGCGCTCGTGATAATATTATGAGAAAGACCATCAAAACGAATTCCTCCATTTGAATGGATTGGTCCAAATATCTCAGTACCGGGACCGAAATTCATAAATGAATTTGCAACAACAGCATATTTTGCAAGAGAAGGCTTTGCAAGTTTCATCTGGACAGTTCGAATGATTGTTGGGTCGGTTACAACCTTTCCTGCAGATTTTATTGTCACTAACGTAGAGCCAACGGGAGGAGGAGTAATGGTGAGTGTAAACGTACCAAGAATATTCCCCTGCTTATCATAGTAACTATGCACATATGGTCCTGAGGTTGCAGTACCATCCTGAAAATCAGTTGACGCATGTGCTAAATGCCAACGGTAATAATCAATTCCTGCCTCAGCTATCTGAATTGCTTGATCACGATATTCGGTATGCCTCGCAACTCGCACCGACATTGTCCCCCACCCAATAAACCCAGAGAGAATAATAATTCCTATGGTCATGAATGCAATGACTTGAATAAGAATTCCTCCTTTTGTTGTTTTCAACGCTAAATTTTTTATCATAACCAGCTTGATATCATTGTAATGTATACAAAAAATTTACCAAGCCTGTGATGCTCAGTGCATGCTTCTAGCTATTCTAGAGATTGTCTTTCAGGTTTCGTATTGAAACTTGAGTCGAATAAGTTTGCATCACGGGAGCACGAACCCCATTGGGATTTACAACCATTGAAATTTTAATCATGCGAATAGAGGGTATAGTGATTGGAACAGGCAGAGGGTCAGTCGAAGATGAAGTGAATCCATCATAACCTGTATCATAATAGGTAAAAAGTGCCGTTGAAGTACTGTTTGCAATATTATTTACGATAG
>DALYED010000013.1:14267-24474 GCA_031972735.1 Minisyncoccota bacterium
GTGGTTCCAGTTGGCTTTATGACCCCCCTTTTGAGTGTTCCTGTTGCGACAAAATATCGAATGCGTTCAACAGAGGCATCGCCATCAACATTTGCATAAAAAGTGAGCGTTGACGTACCAGCAGCTTCAATAGCATATGCACCTGCAGCTGACTGAGTTGCAGAGCGAAGATCTGACACAAACACTGCAAGCGTACGTCGTTCTTGTTGCTGTGCGCTCAAACTTGATTGGAGTACTTTTGTATTTGTGAGCACGCTTCGTTCAAAGGCAATAATACCAGTACCAATCATCAGAAGGATTGCAATTGTCACAACTGCCTCAATAATAGTGAAGCCATCACTATTTCTGAAATATAATGAGTGTGTAAACAACATTGATACTATTTTACACTACGCAAACAAAAGATACATTAAAAACTACGGGCTTATGCTAATTTGTTTTTCCTGCCATGAACCAGCGGTCACCGTTACGGTATCAACAGCAGTCACATATCCAGACTTTGAGACAGTCACATCGTAGGTTCCAGTGCTCAATGCCTGAAATAGCACTTGTCCAGGTGGTACACACGAAGAAGTGAATGTAAATTGCACATCAGAAACTGTTGGTGTGTATGTTGTTGAGGCAGTAGAAAGCAGTAATTTATAACGGAGATAACGATTACCATTATTCACAGATGAGATATCAGTCGTTGTTGAATTGTAATATGTTGATGCTGTTCCATCAGGCCCAAGATATGTCCATCCTGTAGTAGTGCTATTTGCTGTAGCAAGTTGAAATTGCACAGCTGAATCACCTGTTGCTAATGGCTGATTAGTTGGTTGCGAAAGAAACTGATAAAAATTACTTGCTGATCCAGTATCAAATGTTGATGAATAAAGAATGCCACTTGCTTGATAAAGTCCGAGTGAATTAAGCAAGCTTACTTGCCCAGTCGTTGTGATTGCGTCAATACTCCCATCATCTGATGCATACTGATTAGCAATGGAATACATACCCTGACCACTTCCACCGGACCAGTCTGACTGACTCATAAAACCCCGCCCAGTAGTAAGCGTAGTTGAGGCACCACTTTTTTCCAATACAACAGTCGCACCTGTGACAGGAAGGCCAGTACTAGAGTCTTTTACTGTCACAAGTACACTTGGTGAACTTTTTGGCATCATGACCAATTGCACATTCTGAGTTGCACCAGGCGCAATGGTGAATGGCTGAAGTGGCATAACCCCCGCAAGTTCATATGCTGAACTTGTCGCAGTAAGCGCATAGGAATCCCATTCAATATCACTGAGTGTCAATTCCCCGCTAGCGTTAGTTTTCATCCAAGTATCGTACTTTAATACATCAGGACTTGTTGCAATGAGTTTTGTTCCATTCATGTGCAAGTTTACATTTGGAACAATCCCGCATGAGGGCGAGACACTTGAAAAGTTTATCGTTGCTGTGCGATCAATTGAGAATGTGAGCTGAGTTACTATTTGCGCTGCAATTGTCGCATTTGGTTTTACTGGATTCGCTGTCGTTGCAGTGCGACCGAACGTTTGATCTACAGAATACCCCCCCTTAGAAACAACTACTTTATATCCTTCTGTTGCGGGAGGAGTACCGACAAGCTGAAGAAGGCCTGAAGTTGCTGTCACATCACTAATACTAATCGTTGGACTCGTTGTTGTAGCAATAATATTGACCGAAGCACCCGGTACCGCGAGCCCATTTGAATCGATAACTTGAACAAACAAAGAGCCATTTGTTGATGATCCCTCAAGATCCTTTGGTCCTACCCATGTTGTGAGTGTAAGTGGGCGAAAATTTACACAAGTAGTACAAGTAATATCAATTTCAATAAGCTTATTATCTTCAGGCGAAAGATCATTCGGTGCACCACCAGCTGTACCATCAAATGACTGATCAATATTACGCACTGTAGTTGTTGCAATGAAAGTTCTTCCTGCTCGAACAAGAGTCTGTACTTGCTTTAAGACCCCTGAAGGAACACCACTTATTGTCCCAACTTTACTAAATGGTAAATTGCGAGCAATTTCGAATTGTTCATTTGCAAGTGCAATTGCATCAACGCGAGCTTGTGACGCACGGGCGACAACATAAACACGCTCGTAGGTCATGTACAACATTGTTGCAACTGTTGCAAAAATAGAGACAGCAACAACTGTTTCGATGTATGACAATCCTTGTTTCCATTTTTTGTTTGTAAACATATCCATAATCGGTAAACATCTCACAAAACCTCGCACTTAATACTAAATACTTTGCATCAATGAATACATGGGAGTAATCATAGCAACAGCAAATACTCCCACAAACACAGCGATTATTGCCATAAGCAGTGGCTCAATCAGCTTTGACATATCTTCTGTTGCTTGATCAACTTCTTCTTCATAAAAAGTAGCAATCTTGAGTAACATGGTAGAAAGTTGACCAGTCTCTTCTCCTACCTCCATCATGTCACCAACCATGACTGGGTAAATATCTGAACTATCAATAAACACCTTTGAAAGCGGGACTCCCTTTTGTACATCTTCTTTTGCTTGAGCAAGGGTTTGTTTGTAGAAAAGATTTCCTACCACATCTGAAGTAATCTCAATTGCATGCACAATATCAACGCCAGCAGAAATGAGCGATGAGAGTGTCCGTGTTACAAGTGCTGAGTTGAATTCTTTCATCAGTTTTCCAAAAATAGGTGCGCGCATTGCAACCCACGTTACGGCTTTATCTCCAAAAGGTGTGCGTTTGAACCACCAAAAAGCGCCACCAGCAAAAGAAACCACAAGGAGTGAGAGGAGGCTATCATTCTGCAAAAAATCACTCACCGTAATTACGAGTTTTGTAAGTGGCGGTAACTCAGCGCCAGCTTCCTTAAAAGACGCAGCAAGACCTGGAACAACATAGAGCATCATTAGTACACCAACCACACACATCACCAGAAGCACCATGGCTGGATACATCATTGCACCTTTTACCTTTTTTTTGATGGTGTATGTTTTTTCCATTTGACCACCAACCACATTAAGTGCCTCAACTAGTCCGCCAGATTCCTCTCCAGCGCGTACCATTGAAACAAAAACTGCTTCAAATACTTTTGGAAATTTCATCATCGCATCTGAGAGTGACGTGCCCTTGTTGATATCTTCAATAAGAGAACGGAGCACTTCTCGAAATTTTGGATTTTGAGTTTGTTTCAAAAAAATTGCAAGTGCCCTTGAGAGGGGCAGACCTGCTTGAATCATTGTTGCGAGATTTCGAGCAAAAACAATTTTTTCGCGAAGATCAATGCGAGAAAGCAACGCATTGATCTTATCCATATTAAATGACTTTTCAGAAAGCTCCGTCGCCGTCAACAGCAACTTCCCTTCTGCTTTCATATCTTTTGCAAGCTCAAACTTATCGTTTGCTTCTGCTGTTCCCTCAACTTCAGCACCAGTTGCCATAAGCTGAGCTTTGTATGTGTACTTTGCCATAACTCACTCTATTATAGAACGAATCATGAATTGACACACTACTTTCTATTCAAAATATGTTATGAGTGGGGGGGGGTATTGCAATAAAAAAGTAAGAAGTGAGACGAAAGATGTACATGCAACACTCAAGAGATACTTACTTAAACCAAAAGAGGATGTTCAATTCTTACTCTGAAACAACACGAAATACTTCTTCAATTGAAGTGTACCCTTGTGCTGCTTGAAAAATTCCATCTTCAAGCATGGTGAGCATACCTTCCTTTCGTGCTTGGGCTTCGATTTTCTCAGCAGGGGCATTTGTTACTGCGAGATCTCGGATTGCTGATGACATGCGCAATACCTCATGAATACTGACGCGTCCTTTATATCCCTCTTCGCACTCAGGTGAAGGTTTGGGTTTGTAAAAAGGAATTGTTTCCCAAGTAGCCTCTTTTCCAACCACTCCTTCTTCTTTAAGTGAAGTCAGCACTCGATCGAGATTTGCTTTTTCACCAAGTGCATCAATTTCTGGTTTAGTGAGATTGTACTTTTCCTTTGTCATGCAAAGTTTTCGTACCAAACGCTGAGCAATAATCACATTCACTGTCGAGATGATGAGGAAAGGCTCTGCACCCATATCAACAAAGCGCGGAAGAGTTCCTGATGCAGAGTTTGTGTGAAGCGTCGAAAGCACTAAGTGCCCAGTGAGTGCGGCATTGATACCAAGAGATGCAGTCTCTCCATCACGAATTTCTCCAACCATAATAACATCGGGGTCCTGCCGAAGAAGTGCACGAAGTCCCATGGCAAAAGTAAGTCCAATTTCAGGTTTTACCTGCGTTTGATTAATACGCGGCATTTGATACTCGACAGGATCTTCGATAGTTGAAATATTTACGTCAGGAGTATTTAAAATATCAAGAAGTGTATAGAGAGTTGTTGTTTTTCCAGACCCGGTAGGTCCTGTTACGAGAATCATACCAACATGCTGACCCATTGCCTTATGTAATGCCTCGAGACCTTGTCCATGGAAACCAAGTGATTCGAGCGAAAAACCTCCAGATGATTCACGCAAAAGACGCATGACTGTCTTTTCTCCGTGATGAGTAGGGAGTGTTGAGACACGAAACGAAACTTTTTCATTATTCAACTGAATCTTAAAACGACCGTCTTGTGGCAAACGCTTTTCATCCAATTTAAGATTTGAAAGTACTTTGATGCGCGCAGTAATACCAGGAGCAGAGTCTCTTGGGAGCACCATCGCGTCGTGAAGAATTCCGTCAATACGGTAGCGCACCAATAATTGATTTTCCATTGGCTCAACATGGATATCAGATGCATTTTGAATAATTGCGTGATTTAAGAGCGTATCAACAATGCGGACCACAGGAAGGTCTTCAGCGAGTTTTTTAAGATCCTTTTCTGAAGCAGGATTTTCATCATCATCCTTAAGCATCTGAATTGTTTTTGCTTCTTCTTGAATGATGTCTCCAAATTCAGCTTTGAGTGACTTCTGATATTGCAGAAGTGCGCCTTTGACTGATTCTTGATCAGTAAGACGAGTGAGAATACGCAAACCAACTTTCTTTCGCACAAAATCAATTGCTTCAAGATCGTCAACATCGAGCATCGCAACCTCAAGACCCGAATCAGTCTTACGAAATGCAACAATATTGTGCTTACGTGCTATGGGCTCTGGGATGAGCGAGAGAATACTGAAGTCAATTTTTTGACCCTTAAGATCGACAAAGGGAATGCCGAGGATGTATGCCTGCACGCGACGAAAATCATCTGCAGAAATTTTCCCTTGTTTTACGAGAATTGTTCCAAGATCTCCACCTTCTTTCTCGGCATCTTTTTCAGCCGCAGTAACTTCGGCGCGCGAGGCAAGACCTGAATCAAGGATAAATTTCTTGAGTTTGCTTTCTTGTATCAACATATATAGAGTGAACTTTCTCTATTATATGTGTTATTACGACAATACAAAAGCGTATAACGCTATTTATTGACGTATCACTATCCTCCTGCTATTATTTATCCATACAAACAGGGTACCTTACGGTATGCTGTTTTAATTTTTGTTTTTCAGAAGAAAAGCTTATCACTTACATGTAACCCAGATGGCGAAGAATGATGATCAGTAGATAACACTATTCGCTGATACTCGACTCCTCCGACATCTACATATAAAAACTATGTTAGACCTTAAAACTATGAAATCTGCGCTCGAGCAACTTGAGACTGAACGTGGTATTTCTAAAGATAAAATTATTGATGCAATTGAAGCAGCACTCGCCGCTGCCTACAAAAAAGACTACGGGAAAAAAGGGCAGATTGTTCGTGCAAAACTTGATATGGACAGCGGAAAGACCGACTTTGTCCAAGTGAAGATCGTTGTTGATGACACCATGGTTCGCCAACCCCTTGAAGGTGAGGAAGAGGAAGATGATGCTCCGGTAAAGCCATTTGTGTCGACCCCAGAGCCACTTGTTGGTGCTGAGAACGAAGGAGACATTGACACTCGCGTAAGATACAACTCTGAACACCACATTATGATTGAAGATGCGCGCCTCATTAAAGGAAGCACTGCGCTTGGTGAAGAGCTTATTTTTTCACTTGAAGCAAAAGATGACTATGGTCGCATTGCTGCCCAGACAGCAAAGCAAGTTATTATTCAAAAAATCCGCGAAGCAGAGAAATCTTCTGTACTCGATGAATTTGCAGAGCGCGGAGAAGAAATAGTTACCGGAGTAATTCAACGCATCGAGCGAGGGAACATTTTTGTTGACCTTGGGCGAGCAACGGGACTCCTTGGGTATGAAGATCAAATTCCAGGAGAACGCTACCGTACTGGGGAGCGTATCCGTAGCTACCTCTACTCTGTAGAAGAATCACCTCGGGGAATCAACCTGAGATTATCTCGAGCTCACCCAAACTTTGTCCGCGCACTGTTTGCCCTCGAAGCACCAGAAGTTGCAGGCGGAATTGTCGAACTTAAGGAAATTGCTCGTGAAGCAGGTTCACGCACTAAAATTGCAGTACACTCTAATGATACTCATGTTGATCCTGTTGGTTCATGCGTTGGGCAACGCGGTGTCAGAGTTGCAACAGTTATCTCTGAGCTTGGTGGTGAGAAAATCGATGTCATCGAATGGTCTCCTGATGCTGAGAAGTTTATTGCAGATGCAATCTCTCCAGCAAAAGTAACAAGCGTTATTCTTAACAATGAAGAGCGTCAAGCGACAATAGAAGTGCAATCAGACCAGCTCTCTCTTGCAATTGGTCGAGGTGGTCAAAATGTCCGCCTTGCAGCAAAGCTCACTGGTTATCGCATTGATATCAAATCGACAGGAGGTGAGGAATTTTCCGCAGTTCCCACTGAGGACAAGAAAGTTGCAGTCACTGGTACCCCAGAAGAAGAAGTTGCTGAGTTTATTGCATCTGACTCAATTGGTGAACCAAACCCTGAAACAGTAACAACTGAAGATGAGCTTTCTGAAGACAAAGAAGCGGTGATGGACAACACAAATCAAGAGTAAATAAGAAATGCAAAAAAAAAGGGGGGGTGATACTTCAAAACACACTTACCTCTCACCCGCAATTATTCACACTTTATTATTTGTAACTCTCAAAAAACTATGAATCTATGGCACGATATTCCATGCGGCGATAAAGATGGACTCAATGTAATTATTGAAATACCAATGCTCTCGCGCGTAAAATATGAGCTCGACAAAGATACTGGGCTCATCAAATATGATCGAGTGCTTTACTCACCTATGCACTATCCAGCAAATTATGGTTTTGTACCACAAACATTATGGGATGATGGAGATCCTCTCGATGTGCTCGTACTTGGAGCTGAGCCACTTGTACCAGGATGTCTCGTTGAAGCTCGCCCAATAGGAGTACTCGACATGATTGATGGAGGCGAGGGTGATGCAAAAGTCCTTGCAGTACCAACAGCAGACCCACGCTGGAAAAACACAAAAGACATTAGTGATCTAGAACCTCACTATCTCGAAGAAATTAGACACTTTTTTACTGTGTACAAAGACCTTCAGAAAAAGAAAGTTGAAGTTGGTGAATGGAGGGTTCGAGAAGATGCCATCAAAGATGTCGAGAAATCAATCGAACTCTATCAAAAAAAATTTCCAAAAAAATAGAGGGAATCTCAATTTTCTACCAAATAACCCTACGAAATAGAGCCGTATGGGTTTTTTGTTATACTTACTTTCAGCACTTATTGTTAACACATCTTAGTTTCCATGAATTATTCACACATATTAGCAATGCTGAGTGTCACCATACTCCTTTCACCATTTACTCTCTATGCGGAAGATATTAATGTTCAAAATATCACGAGCTCTCCCCGCAATGGGAAAATAAACACTGCTGTTCCCAAAAAAACAATTCATACCTTATCTATTCATCAACCACTAAACACAACTGCATCAAGTGGCATGTCGGAAAAAGTAACATGGGAAGGAGGTGTGACTGCAACTGATACAAAAACACTTCCAGTTTTACTAGAAAAGCAAATAAATGAACGTGAGAATACTCACACAATAACAACGAACAGCGAGCAACAAGACTGCCCCAACAGCAACCAAGAAATGGAAGATTGCGTTGTCAGTGATAGAGAAGAGCGCAGTGACTATCGTCAGCATGCAGGAGTGGCACGATTTATAAAACTCGCAAATCGTATTGACTCACGGATTTTTAAAATAAAGACTAGTGGGTCAGACACTGCTCCAGCTGAAGGAGCCATGACATCTGTTCGCTCAAGAATTAAAGATACTGAAGATGCGATACACACTGCAGAAATAACTATTACAAATGCATCAAATACTATTAATACATCCACATCAACTCCAGTATCAAACGAAGCAAAGAAAACAAGAGAAGCACTCGATCATGCAAAGGAATCACTACTTCTCGTGCAGAAATCTTTAAGTGACGTTATTCCACTTCTCATGGGAAAATCAGAAGTTAAAGATAATCGTTCTCTTGCAACATCATCAGCTACACCAAGAATGGCTGACTAAAACAGCCGGGACATATTATTAATACGCAAGTCACCTACGAACAGCTATGAAACAAAATCAAGACACAACTCAAAATGAAAAAGGTTTTTCATCCACACAACTATCCGAGAAAAGTAATCTATCTATGTTTGTTGGTATTGGTGCATTCACTATTATACTTGTGGGACTAGTGTGGTACATCACGCAGATAACACAAACCAACACAACTAATCAAGTAAATAATATACCAGTGACACAAGTATCAACTCACGCTATCGCGACAAACACCGAAGATGTTGTGGTTACTTCTCTCACTACTCAAGGTGACTCTGATGAGGTGTCGGAGATCAATGCTGATCTTAAAGCAACTGACCTAAACTCGCTAAATTCAATTGATGGTATATAGAGTAGAGAATCGATGTGCATAAAAATATCCTGTATTTCTATGAGCAATAAATTGATATCTTGCCATCAAGTGATGCAGCAGAATGAGGGTACTTGCTTAGGATTATTTTCCAAGCTAAGATGCCGATATTCATATGGAAAAAACAAATACAAATTACGGAGTTACAACTAAAAAACTCCCGAAGTCACAGTTAGAAATTACCGCATCAATCCCCGCAGAACAATTTGATAGTTATCGCAGTAAGGCAATTGCACATATTGGAAAAGAAGTAGAACTCCCAGGATTTCGAAAAGGTCACGTTCCCGAGAAATTGCTTGTATCAAGAATCGGCGAAGCAAGCATTCTAGAGGAAATGGCAGAACTTGCGATTAGTCGTGCGTATGCTGAGATTATTATCAACGAGAAAATTGATGCACTTGGTAGACCTGAGGTGCGCATTACAAAAATTGCCTCTGGAAACCCTCTTGAATTTACCGTCACCACTGCGGTATTTCCAGAAACAATACTTCCTGATTATAAAAAAATTGCAGAGAAGTTATCAAAATCAAAAGAAGATGTTGTTGTAAGCAAAGATGATGTTGAAAAAACTCTTGAGCAAATTAAGCGCATGCGAGCACAGAACAATGCACAGCATGAAGGAAAAGAATATGATGAACACGCACCTCTCCCTGAACTTGATGATGAATTCATAAAAACACTTGGTGAATACTCTACTGTAGAAGATTTCACAGTCAAACTCGAGGCTGACATCAAGACCCAGAAAGAGCGAGATCTTCGAGATAAACACCGAGTACGCATCATGGAAGAAATTGTGAAAGAAAGCACAATTGAACTCCCAGAAATCATCATCACACAAGAACTTGATCGGATGGAAGACGAGTTCGGTCACGAAATCGAGCGAATGGGAATGAATTATGATGCATACATCAAAGCAACAGGAAAGTCGAAAGAGGACATGCGCAAAGAATGGGAACCTGATGCCGCTAAGCGCGCAAAGGTACAGCTCATAGCCTCAAAAATTGCTGAGCTTGAAAAACTTCATCCAGAAAAAGAGGAGATTGAGCGAGAGGGTGTGATATTGAAGCAACAATACCCAGATGCAAGCCAAGAGCGTATCAATAGCTATATTGAAATGCTCCTCACTAATGAGAAAGTATTTAAATTTCTTGAAACAACAATCTAGTTTCGCATGACAAAACCTCGTTACCGAGGTTTTGTCATGCCTCATAAATAATTGTCAAAAAAACCTTCGCTGTGCTACACTCCCAACATTACCCACGATAATTACCTCAATCATGAGCTTTCTCATTCCTACTGTTATC
>DALYED010000013.1:24484-44403 GCA_031972735.1 Minisyncoccota bacterium
ACGTGCATACGATATTTACTCAAGACTTCTTAAGGAGCGAATTGTATTCTTAAGTGGCGCAATTGATGACGATACTGCAAATATCGTCATTGCACAGCTTCTTTTCCTGGAATCAGAAGATCCAAAAAAGGACATCAAGCTTTACATTCACTCCCCAGGAGGCTCAGTCTCTGCTGGTCTTGCAATTTATGACACAATGAATCACATCAAGCCAGATGTATCAACAATATGTGTTGGCATGGCCGCAAGTATGGCTGCTGTATTGCTTTCATCGGGAACAAAAGGCAAAAGATATGTTTTACCAAATGCCGAAGTAATGATTCATCAAGTTATGGGTGGAGCGGAAGGACAAGCTTCAGATATCGCAATTTCCGCAAAACACATTCTTCGTACAAAGGATAACCTCAACAAGATACTTTCGAAAAATACAGGTAAACCTGTTGACCAAGTCGAGAAAGATTCAGATCGCGATAATTACATGACCGCAGATGAAGCGAAGAAGTACGGACTAATTGACGAAGTTGTTAAGCCAAAAGCAAGATAGTGCTCATTTCTATAAAAAAACAGGCATAGCCTGTTTTTTTATAGATGTTAGACACCACCAACCCTATCTGATACAGTTTGAATACTAAGCTTCTGTACTGCATGTGCTTAGTGTCTAAAGGCAAAATGCCCAAGGAAATTCGAAAAATCGTTATTTATCAACGTAAACCAAGCTTCTTACCTGATTCACTTGTATGTGCTCGTATACTGCTTCGCAACCAACAATCCTGCCGTAGAGTGGCAGTACCTCAACATAAGAGGTGTCTCTTAGAACACTGAAGTTGCGAAGCAAAAAGCCCAAACAAGCTTATCAAGGTAAGCTGTTTTTACCCTATATATTATGGATTTTACAACTGTAGTTGCCATCGGAGTCGGCAGTGGCATATTCGGTCTCATTGCTGGTTATGCAATTCGCTTTGCACTATCAGCTGGGAAAAAGGGTTCTGTGGAAATTGAAGTGAAGCAAATGCTTATTTCAGCAAAAGAGGAAGCTCAGAAGATTATTCAAGAGTCAGAGAAAAAGTCTGAGCGACAATCAGAAGAGCTTCGAGCAATCGAAAAAGAGAAAGAAAAAGAGTGGAAAAAATCAGAAGAACGACTACTTCGTAAAGAAGAGATGCTTGATAAGAAGCAAAATGACATCGAAACTGAATTTCAATCATTCAAAGGAAAAGTTGAGGAAGTTAAAGAAATTAAGATAGATGTTGAGGAACGCAAACTTGCTATTGAAAAAGAGCTTGAGCGAGTTGCCCACCTCACAGAAGAAGAAGCAAAAAGTTCACTAATCCGTAAGATTGAAGAGCGTTTTGAAGATGATTTCAGGGTGAGACTGCAGAAGCTTGAACGTGAAGGAATCGAACGACTTGATAGGCGCGCAAAAGATATCCTCTCAACATCAATTCAGCGACTTGCCGCGTCAACTGCAGGAGACATCATGACTACTTCTGTAGTTATACCGAACGATGAAATAAAGGGGAAAATTATAGGAAAAGAAGGTCGAAATATTCGCACCTTTGAGAGAATTGCTGGGGTTGAACTGATTGTGGACGACACACCGGGAACAATTGTTATTTCATCATTTGATCCAGTTCGTAGACAAATTGCACGTGTCGCTCTTGAAAACCTCATACTTGATGGGCGCATCCAGCCATCAAAGATAGAAGAAATGGTCGACAAAGCAAAAGGTGATATAAATAAAATTATCAAAGAAAAAGGAGAGCAGGCTGTCTACGAATGCGGTGTTTTCAATCTTGACCCTAAAATTATTTCAATTCTTGGTCGCCTTTACTTCAGAACAAGCTATGGACAAAACGTACTCCAACACTCGATAGAAATGGGACATATTGCGGGTATGCTTGCTGAAGAACTGGGAGCAGACGTACAGATAGCCAAAGCAGGTGCTTTGCTTCATGATATCGGGAAAGCACTCGATCATGAAGTACAAGGAACCCATGTAGAGATTGGAAGAAAAATTCTGCAGAAATTTGGCGCAGACGAACGAATAATCAAAGCCATGCAGTCTCATCATGAAGAATATCCTTATGAAACTATTGAGTCGATTATTGTTCAAACTGCTGATGCAATATCAGGTGGGCGTCCAGGTGCTCGTCGTGAGTCAGTGGAAAATTACATTAAAAAACTCGAAGATTTAGAGAAAATTGCTACAAATAAAGATGGGGTTGAGAAAGCATATGCTCTTGCTGCTGGAAGAGAGGTCCGAGTTTTTGTTACACCAACTGCAATGAACGACATTGAGGCACAAGCATTGGCTCGCGATATTGCCATTCAAGTTGAGCAGGAATTAAAATATCCCGGAGAAATCAAGATTACAGTTATTCGCGAGACTCGTTGTATAGAATACGCAAGATAATCATAATATTTGTGAGTCACATAAAATACCGCTTAACTAAGCGGTATTTTACTACAACAATAATTCAGCATAATTTACGAATATGCATTTTTTTTGACAAAGACTTTGTTTTCTAACTTGAAAATATGGCTCTATTGCGCGAAAAATGGGGTCCTATATAATGATTTGAGAGGTTAATTCCTCTGCATGCAGAGTTATTCGCGGTAGCTCGCGATTAACCAAGCTAACGTTCATTTATCTGTTTTCTTTCCAAGAAGAATAGAGTAATTTATTCTCAGGTTAATGAAGCAGATATAGATCTTAGGATTATTAGCTATCTGCTTAATACGATGAACAAGCAGTCAATTGTTGAAGCAGTCCACGAGAAGCTCGGCGGCACGAAAGTTGCTGCAGAGCAGGCGGTTGAGACTGTGATCGAAACTATCACCGGAGGCCTTAAGAAAGGCGACGAGGTATCGATTGCAGGACTTGGCATTTTCTCTGTAAAGACTCGTGCTGCACGCACTGCACGCAATCCGCGTACAGGTGAGACCATCAAGGTCGCAGCGATGCGCGTCCCAAAGTTTCGCGCAGCAAAAGCACTGAAGGACGCGGTGAAGGAATAGGAGTTTTTCAAACATACACTAAAAAACCGCCTGAAAGCGGTTTTTTAGTGTATGTTAAATTAAATACTCTATCTGTATTTATTGTTAGCTCTCGCAAATCTGCCACATACTCCGAGTATGTTATTTACTAAGCTGCTTAAGCCAACATTAGTAAAATTATCTTCACATGATTAATTCAACTCAACTATACTCGTTGATGAATCGGGTATAAATTTCAGTGCTACACCATTTATGCAATATCTCTTCCCTCCCCTATCAGGAGGTCCATCACTAAATACATGCCCTAAATGTGCATGGGTATCGGAAGAAATTACTTCAGTTCTTACTTCACCAAGTGATTTATCATCAACATACATAACAGCATCGGGAGTAATAGGCTTCACAAATGAAGGCCAGCCTGTACCTGATTCGAACTTATCTTCAGATCGAAAAAGGGGTAGCCCAGTATCTGCGCTAATATATGTACCTTTTCGATGCTCTTCAAGGAGTGGGCTGGTGTACGGTCGCTCGGTACCAGCATTGTACATTACATCGTAGGCTTCTGGAGAAAGTTTGGATTTGGTGGAAACACCAGAAGGGGTAGCGGCGGGGCTATTACTTATCGGGTGAGGAAAAAAATAAGGGAAGAATTGATATGCTAGAATAGTAATAAACAAGATTCCGATCGAGATTGAAGGAATATAGTGTTTCATGGAATTAATATAGCATGTAAAGCTTGGTTTACATATTGAGAAAGATGGCATAAAACAGAATTTCTCAGTCATCTCTCTATCTTTCAATTACATAAATCGAACCAACGAGTCACTAAGTCATCTGTCGCAAAGATCGATAATTTAAATTCGAGATCACAAGTCACTAAGTATATTCAGAACAAAGCTCTTCATATAAGTAAGTGCTTGCGACCCCACTTCGCGGTCGCAGTGCGTCATCACTGCGGTTCACAAAAACGCAAAGAGCGCCGCAGGGCGCTCTTTGAATCTCGTTTTTGTGCGGGACGGGAGAATCGAACTCCCACCAAAAGATTGGAAATCTCTTATTCTACCATTAAACTAGTCCCGCATTTTACCTAAACAGATTGGGTGCAATATGTCTGGATGTTTCGTATCCTAGCAAATACTCTGAATAGAAGCAAACTTATTTAATGAATTACCAACATGATGCACAACACGAGTTATAATATACAGTATGCACAACAAAGTCATTGTGGTTGCAGCTAAATGCAAGTGGTATACAAATTGCATTTTGATATCTACTAATTTGAAATGTAGTTTCTCAAACTGCAATTTCTAATAAATCTGAAATGAACGAAATTTTTAAAGCATATGATATTCGGGGAATCTATCCAAGTGAGATTAATGAAACACTTGTTGAGAATATTGGAAAAGCATTTGTTACCTACACATCAGCAAATAAAATTGCAGTAGCAAGTGATATGAGAACTTCATCTCCATCTCTACTTTCAGCACTCATAAAAGGTATCACTGATGCTGGAGCAGATGTAATTAATCTGGGTCTTCTTTCCACACCAATGCTATACTTTGCATCATCTCGTCTCCCAATTGATGGAGCAATCATGGTAACAGCATCTCATAATCCAGGTGAATATAATGGCCTTAAACTATGCAGAAAGAATGCAATTCCAATTGGACTTGAAACAGGGCTCAGTGAAATTAGAGATATCGCATTATCTATGAAATTTTCTTCAGTAACACACAAAGGAGAAATTTCTGAATTTGATATCAAACCTGAATACGATAAATATATTTCTTCTTTCGCAAAGTTTGAAAATAAAAAATTTCATATTGCAACTGATACAGCTCATGCAATGGGTGTACTTGAACTACCTGTTTTCGAAATACTTCCAGGCATTACTAATTGTGGAAGATTATATGACACGCTTCAAGTTCCAGGAATTTGCCCACATGAAGCAAATCCTCTAAAATCAGAAACTCTTTCAGAACTCCAACATGTCGTTATCAAAACGAAGTCAGACATTGGAATTGCATTTGATGGTGATGCTGACAGGATTGGATTTATCGATGAAAAAGGACGAGTTATTCCCATGGATCTCATCACTGCTCTGCTTGCGCAATCACTGTCACATGAGCACAAGAATGCAACGGCTCTTTACGACCTTAGGTCATCACGTTCAGTAAAAGAAGAAATTGAAAAAATTGGCTGGCATGCGAATGAGAGTAAGGTTGGTCATGCAAATATCAAATCACAAATGATTAAAGAAGGAGCAATTCTTGCTGGCGAAGTATCAGGTCACTATTATTTTTCAATTGCTGGGTACATTGCAGAAATGGGTAGCTTGCCTGCAATTCTTCTCTTGAACTTAATGGCACGCACAAATAAAAAACTTTCATTTCTTGTTGATAGTGTTCAAAAATATTCTCATTCAGGTGAGATGAATCTTTCGGTTCACAATGCATCGAAAATAATTGATGCAATAAAACTCAAATATAGTGATGCGAATATCTCTGAAAGAGATGGTGTGAAAGCTACCTATCCCACATGGTGGTTTTCACTTCGATCATCAAATACTGAACCATTGCTTCGCTTAAACGTTGAGGCAGATTCACGTGAATTAATGGAAGAAAAGGTGACTGAATTATCTTCATGTATTAATGAATATAATTCATAAAAAAATTCTTACTCAATGACCGAGTGGGCATTTTTCATGATCATGCCGTTTTGCTGGGCAGTATACACGTCCGTATTCAATGAAAAGATAGGTTGCATGAAACCAATCTTTTTTAGGAATAACATTCATTAAGTCTCGTTCTATTTTAATTGGATTTGACTCATTAGTGAGCTTGAATACTTTTGACAAACGTTTCACGTGAGTATCGACAGCAATTCCTTCCACTACACCATATGCATTTCCAAGCACGACATTCGCTGTTTTACGAGCTACACCAGGAACCATGAGTATCTCTTTCATTGTTTTTGGAATTTCTCCGTGAAACACATTGTGGATCATTTGTGCTGCTAAAATAATGTTTTTCGTCTTGTTTCTGTAAAATCCGGTAGAGTAGATTAATCTCTCAAATTCCTCAGTATCTGCATTTGCATAATCAGAAACTGATGAATAACGCTTGAATAACTCTGGGGTTATTTGGTTTACTTTTTTATCAGTGCACTGTGCAGACAACTGGACCGCAACCATTAACTCCCAGTTATTTGAATAATTCAACATCATACCAGCATGAGGAAAGAGTTGCTTAAGGCGTATTAAAATATGACGCGCAACCTGCTTCAGATGTTTTTTCTCATTGTTATTCGTTTTCATCTTCATAATTAATCTAAGTCACGTGGTTGAGTGGTTGAAATATTTTTACTGGTTATAGGAATTACCGGCTGTTGCGTGTATGTGAGTGTATGAATATTGATATGAAACTCAGAAAGCTTCCCAAATATTGTTTCACCGATAAAACTTAGCTCTGTGGGTGAAATCCATTTCAATTGAAGGTCTTCAATATGGAGCGCATATGCACTCATTAAAGAAAACTGACTGTGTGGTCTTACCTGCTCAACCATAATCATGGAGGTGGTGGTCGAATCGAGATAAATAAGTGACGCACGTAATGTTCTATTCTGATTCATGACAGATGTTACTGGTGAAACATAATGTGATTGTGGAAGTAATACTATTCGAAATGCTCTATCTGCAGACGCTTGTTGTTCCACATGAAACATATCATGATACATGTTCATAGATGTTTCTCGTGAAATATAATTCGGAAATATATACATACTGATGTACATAATGACGAAGATGCAGAATGCAAAAAATGAAAAGACTGGAAGCTTCATGCTACCAGTCTAGTGAGAACCTACAAAAAGCACAAGCGCTAGACTTTTGTAGTAATTTCAACAATTCCTGTCGCGCAATCAAATCTTACATTTCGACCAACTGTCCCACCAACAACTTCGGTTTCAATAGGAATATTACTTTGAGCAAGTTCGATTCGTGCTGCCTCTGTGTTTTCCCACCCTATACCATGCTTATCTCCTTCTAGAAGAACAAACATATGCGCTCCACCAATAAGTTTTGCGACAAGGTGATCTCTACTTCCTCCATTGATAACAATCTCTTCGATAAGCAATTTGATTGCTTGGTCAACATATTTAGCAAATACACGACCTTCATCATCACGATGTGATTCTGCCATAGTGTCACTTTGCCGACTGTGTGGAAGTATTGCATGTGCCATACCACCAACCCGCACTAATCGATCATAAAGCACAATGACAACGCAAGACCCTACACCACTCGTAGTGATGACGTAATCTTCTTTTCCAGAAAATAGCTCAGCAATATGAATTTCAACATGCTTGCTCATTGCGGTGGTTGAGTCATGCTACTAGTAAGTGAAAGGATTGTATCTGCAGCTTCAGGCCCCAAAAATAAATACATACTCCCAACCGCCTCCTCTCCATCCTTGCAGGAAAATGATCCTTCTGTTGCATCTACACATATTGAAATATCAAGTGAAAGATATTCATCATGCTTATTAATCATTGCTGCAGATATTGAATTAAACATTGCCCCACCCATATCAATAACAACATCAGGGACTGAGTGTATAAGCTCAATGTGCAAGAATTGCGAAAGTCCTTTAAGCATTCCTCCGGTCAATACATTTCCCACCTCCTGAAAAACAGAACGATCAAACTTATCAATTGCACGAAGGTCAGTTATTGTTTTTCCAGAAAGTGAATGAAGTAAGTTTACAGATGCTGAGTAAGGGAAAAATAAAAGTACGTACCCATCGAGAATTCCTGTGAGCCTCAAAAGAACAGCGACAGTGATTGCGCTGGGATCTTTTACTGTGACTTCGAGTGACCGTGCATTCTTTATCCCTAAATTCGGAACACTAATAGTGACGAGTTTGTGAACCATTTTAGAAAGAATTGTGGAGGCATGAGAAACTCCAATATTTAAAAGTTCTTTCAATTGATCTTCATCTTCTTTGGTGAGGTGAAATGCATTAACCATATTGATTATTGTTTGCTGGTACCCAGTATATCGCCGAGTGCCTCCAAGAGTAAACCATGTGCATCAAGCAATAAGATTGTGCGACCATCAGGAAGAAGGGCTGATCCTGAAAATCCACGAATATTTCGTAGTACTGGTGGAAGAGATTTGATCAACAACTCTTGCTCACCCAAACAATTATCGATGACTATGAGAAAGCGCTCATTATCGATTTCAAGTAATACTGCAAGTATTTCTTCTTTTTCTTTTATCCGTTTTGCAAAAAACATGTCTGCAAATGTAATGTCGAGTAATACATTTAGATAAAGTAACGGTATGAGCGCACCATCAATTTCGACCATCTCTTGATGTGCAGATTGTGAAATTGTATTTCTCGATATAACAACAGTGCGAATTACCGTATTAAAAGGAAGTGCAAAGGTGAATCTACTTGATTCAACAAGGAGAACTTTTACTGTTGCAAGTGAGACAGGAAGGTCTAAGGTGAATTTTGTTCCTTTATTCTGAATAGCAGGAGAAACTACTACAACATGCCCTCCTACTTCTTTGGCAAATGATTGAACTGCAGAAAGACCGACTCCTCTCCCTGAAATATCTGTGACCTCGGTATTTGTCGACATGTTTGGATGAAACAGCAATTCATTAATTTCTTGCTTTCGTAAATGAGTAGCAGCTTCACTAGAAATAATATTTCTTTCAATAGCAACTTGCTTTACACGATCATAGTTTATTCCTACACCATTATCGAGAACTGATACATGTACACGATCATTCATTCGCACAGCAGAAAGCGTAATGATTCCACTTTCTTCAATTCCATGATCAATGGCATTGCGCAGCAAGTGCGCGAGTGCACCACCAAGTCCACTAAGTACAGTGCGGTCAAGTTCAACTTCTCCGCCCTCCATGTTAAATTCTACTTTCTTGTTTTCACGAAGCGAGAGATCTCTTACCATACGAGGAAACTGTGAAAATATCATTTCAATAGAAACCAAGCGTATGACGAGTAATTGGCTTTGCGTATCTGAGAGGAGACGAGCAAGCTGCGAAAATATAGTTTCAAATTCTTTTAGAAAATAGAGTTGATCTTTTATTTTTTGATCAGAAATATTTTTTGCAATTCCTATTGCCGGTTCAAGAAGCGAGTCAAGCTTAAGTCTTAACATGAGCATTTCTTCAAAAACCCCCATAAGCGAGTCAAGACGCTCAACATCAACCCGCACAGTCGTTGGTAACACTGAAGCAAAATCTTGCACTGGATTATTCTTTATAGGCATTACCGCACTTGAGGCAATTTCAGGTTGAATTTTTTCCTGCTTTGTAAACTCAAGTAATGCAATAATTTCATCATCAACTGCTATTTCAGTATTGTTATTTTTTATGTTATCGAGGGAAATGCGCAATTGATCGACTGCGTGTAGTGCAACACTTACCGCACTTGGGTTAAGGATGATTGCTTTTCTTTCCCCTAAATGAAACACATCCTCAAGTACATGAGAAAGTTTTGCCATACCACTGTACCCCATTGTTGCTGATGCGCCCTTAATTGTGTGCGCGGCACGCATCAGTGTTGCATACCTTTCCAGGTTTTCAGGATCCTTCTCTATGTTCAATAATTCACTCGAGAGGGTTGCGAGCTGATCAGTTGCTTCATCGCAAAATAAGTCTTTAAATTTATTTGTCCCATCTGACACAACTGTATTGTATCACGACGGAAGGCTGAGTATTATACAATGTGGTTCAGTATGTAGTCTGGGATTTCTTGGACAGGAAGAACTGCATCTACTCCAGTAAGAGTAAGTACACTTCGTGGCATTGAGGAAACAGCAGCGTCATCAGGGTCTTGAACAATAACATGACCACCGTAATGTTTTATTTCTTTCATCCCTATTGCTCCATCAGATCCCATTCCTGAAAGCAATACTCCACAAACATTCTCGCCAAACATCTCCGCAATTGATTTCATTGTCTGATCAATTTCAATTTGATGAGTATCGATGCTTTCCTTCACAAGGAACCCTGCGAGTGGCTCACCTTCATCACTGTATGCTCTTTGTAAAAATGAACCACCTGGTACAACAAGAGCAGTTCCTGAAATAGGAACATCACCATCCACGGCTTGGCGAACAGAAAAATGAGTGACCCGATCGAGTCTCTCTGCAAAAAGTTCTGTGAAATAACTCGACATATGCTGAACAACCACAATAGCAATTCCATGATGCTGATCAAGCAGTGAAAGAAGGTGTTCAACCAAAGGAGGTCCTCCAGTCGATGCCCCGATTACAAGTATGGTGGGTATATTTTTTGTACAGTTGTGATCATGTGGGATATTTGACGTGATATCTCTATGAGCAAGACGAAAGAGTTTTTTCATTTTTATCTCAACGAGTCCAACTTGTCGTGCCTTATTTACAATATCCTGAGCAGCTTGCTCAATATCAAGAGAGATTTCTCCTGAAGGCTTCGAAAGTACTTCTGCACCAGAAGCAAGTAGTGTTTTTTTTACTGCTTCACCGTCTGGTCCATCAAATGCTGAGAGCATAATAATTGCAGGAAGTGGTCGCTCACCAAGCATAATTGCTGCAGTTGCCTCAATACCATTTTTTTTAGGCATATGATAATCCATTGTAATTACATCTGGTTTAAGTACTCGAGCAAGTGACACTACTTCATCTCCATTCGTCGCAACACCAACAACGTCAAAGTCTACTTGCTTACTAAAAAGCTCAGTGAGATATCTACGGATAAAAAAAGAATCGTCCGCAATAAGCAGACGAATTTTTTGGTGAACATATTCCATGTACAAAAAAAATTACTTTGGAATGTACTTCTGCGACTTTTCAAGCACAAGATCTCTATCAAATGGTTTCACAATGTAATCCATTGCTCCCAAGGATTTTGCTTCTTGAATCATTTCGTCTTGCCCTACAGCAGAAACAACAATAATTTTTGCCTCTTTGCCGATTTCCCGAAGCACATCAATACCATTCATTTCTGGCATGATTACATCAAGAAAAATAAAGTCAGGATGTTCGCTCTTCCATTTTTCGATTGCCTCTCTTCCATTTGCTGCTTCAATAAAATTGGTATAACCTGCGCTTTCAAATATGTCACGAAGTACTTTGCGCATAAACGCTGAATCATCAACAATGAGAATTTTTTTATCCATATATGTTATAGAAATTGATTGTACTATTGTATCACAACTAAAACACTATCAAACTACTTCTGTGCTTCCAATCTGCAATATGTCATTTTGATCTAAAAGAAAAGGTATATTTAGTAGCAAAACTGGACGCATTGGGAGAGGTTCACTGACTGGATTTTGCTGTGATTTCTTTGGCTCAATAAGAAATGAGTCGAGTTTTCTTGTAACTTTAGCAGGCTCAGTATAATTAAACATTCCACGAACATACTCAGCATTAATCTTAGAAGAGATAACTGAAGTGAGTGGAAGAATTTCTCGCGTCGGTACTTTAATAACGCTAAATACCCTATCAACAACTATTGCAAAATAGTTTTTTTGCTTACGAGAAATAAAAAGATAAATTGGCACAAATGAAGAAGTCCGTACTATACGCATGCGCTTCAATATATCAATCGCGACAATTACTTTTCCTCTCAAGTGGAATATGCCAAGAATAGAATCAGGGGCATTCGGGACAGTCGTAACAGGTGGAATTTTCATTACTTGTTCAACATCTTCAACGGGAACGGCGTACAATTCCTTATCAAGTTCAAATAAAAAAACTTCCATGATCTCTTCTTGTGTATTTGGCTCAAAAAGAAGAACTGTCTCTTGTGTTGATTCTGAGTGCATATTTGAATCCATACGAAACTCATTGTACATCGCAACAAGGAAGATATACAAAAATCATACGCTCTACATGTATAGTGCGTATTGAAACTACGACTCAATTCACAACATAAATACCTGTAACAGGATAGAAAATACAATAAATATCATATTTATAAAACAAAAACCCTTTTGGGGTTTTTGTTGTTATTTTGTCGGGGTGCAGAGAATCGAACTCTGACTTTATGCTCCCAAAGCATATATACTACCATTATACTACACCCCGAATATGAATTTTGTCACCTACGAAAGAGCACTCTACATTAATAGAGTGCTTCGTGAGTATACCAATTTACAGAATTACCGCAACAATTAACGGTGCCTGAAAAGTTCTTGACCAAATTGACCTACTGCATTTGTAATAACTCTATTTCGTTGTGATTCGGCGTAGACATCAAGATTGCCACGCTTTACTTGTACATTTGCCGCAAACCGTGCTCGCTGAGCTTCAGCATTTACTTCAAATTTCTCACGCTCAGCAGGTACTGTTCCTGTTGCCCAAATGGTGTAACTTGCTTCTTGTTTTGCCTCAATCTGCGCTCTATCGGACATGAATTTAGAAAGTTGTTGATTCTTTTGAGCTTGGCTTATGCTTGGATTCATATTCAACTGTTCCATTTGACCCTGCACTTTTGTATCAAATTGTATCAACTCAGCACGGTCACGTGCATTACGTTCAGCTAATTGAGCCCTAAATCTCGATTCCATTTGTATTTTTTGATTCTGAAGTCGACTTTCAAGTTGAATCTGGTTTCCTTGAAATCTCCCTTCAGTTTGCATACCAGCTCGTGCAATTTGTCCCTCAGTTTGAATTTCTTGATTTACTACTCCACGAAGTACGTCTCCAACACCAGCATTTGCATCTTTCATTGGGGTAACAAATGCGGTTGCGACTGCTAGTGCTCTGAATGTATTCATAACCTTTTTCCCAGTACTTGTCTCAAGAAATGATGACATAAAGCCAGGTTTTTCCAAATCTTGAGTTGTCACACCAGAAATATCTCCTCTTTCGATTGAATTTACCACTACTTCAGCCAAAGAAGTTACTTGATCATTTATGATCTGACTTCCGTCAACATGACTAAACATTGCCTCATGCTCCTCTGGGCTAAGCATCATTTCAGTTACCTCTCCACGAGGAATTTCATCAACTGACCCATTTGTCACAATTTCAGAGTTAGGTTTTATGAAGTCGGAAGTTTCATGCGAAACATTTGGGGTAATATCGTGCTGGAAGTTATCACGAATATCATTCGAATGGAGATTATTCACTGTTTCATGAATAACATTATCTAATTCTGCATCATTATCAAAATTTTCGGTCATAGTTTTGCGAATTATATCTGTTTATTTACTTGCAGTAATAATATCTTCAATTTCCTGCCGTTCTTGTTTTACTATTTCGTGAATTTTTACCAGATTCCCCTGCGTATCAAGCTTCTTTTTCAAACTTTTCACGACTACATCTATACCGAATGGATCCTCTTCGCATACCTCGACAAACATTTGTATCATTGACTCACCAACAAACGGAAGTCTTCCAATAAGTAATTTTTTATCAGAAAGTGATAAATGCGAGCTATTAATGAGCGTATTTGCCCTTTCAATAAGTGAAACCTGTAGTAGATCTGACATGTAAAATATTATATCACGTTTTTACTAAATATGCAAGATATTTTTATCCTATAGCTATTGTATGTCTGATGACTTCGTAGTGCAAGAATTACATAATATTTATGTTTCACGTCTAACATTTACAAAATAATATCGTAAAACATTTGTAGATGTGCCTCTTTTTGACTTTCATTAAGTTTCACTGTTACTAAATGGACAGCAAAATCGCTATTTTCAGGCAAATTTCCAAGATAGGCCGTAATTACTCGTTTTAATCTTTTAGCTTTATTGAGATGGAGTTTATCCTCTGGATTATACTGATCCTTCGCTTCCCTACCAAAAAACGTTCTATGTGAAACGGATTTCACTTCAATAAAATGAAATATGCCATTTTTTTTACAAATAATATCAATTTCGCCTAATTTCATAAGGTAATTACGCTCAATAACAACATATCCTTTACTGGCAAGGAATTTACAGGCAATGTCTTCTCCGATTTTTCCGATAATAGCACTCCTTATTGGCATATTTTCATATTATCTATGCTCAGAGGAAATGCAATGCCTTAAGCAAAACGTTACGTAGTAACATTTTAATATATGTGTACAAAGCTGTGGACAGTGTGCATAAAGGACAAAATATTTCTGTCTTTTGTCCTTTATGCACACTGTCCACAGTCTTATCCCCACATCCAAACGCATGTTGAGTAAAAGTGCATTCCAGGTGTAGGTCAAAATATTCATATATTTGAAATAATATCGTTTATCATATAAGATATCTCAATTGCGAGAGCAATGAGCGGGTATGGTTTAGTGGTAGAATACGTCCTTGCCAAGGATGAGACGGGAGTTCGATTCTCCCTACCCGCACAAAATCAATCTTTAAAAAAAGTCCCTAGGCGGGGATTTTTTTATACGTAATGATCTTTTCTATCTTTCATGTTTTGTTTTTTCCTTAAAATAGGTATAGTTTTAGAGTTGCTCTATATAATAATGCAATATACGCTCTCGTAGTGAAATGGATATCATCGCTGCCTTCGAAGCAGTTGTTCCAGGTTCGAATCCTGGCGGGAGCACAAAAAACAAGAGGGGAATCCACAAAAGAGCTATGCACTTATATCTTAAGATAGCGTAAGTAATCCATGAACTGTGTATTTGTAGTCATAATTTCTGGGATGTGAATTTTGCTACAATTGTTATGCAATTTACGTTTTTCAATTACTTACAAAACTGCAATGAATTTCTTCGTTTCTTTTATAAAAACCGTTATAGTAATATATAAATAGATACAATGACCACAGGTTCTCACCTTATAATCCCTACGGAAATAACTGACATCACTCAAACTCTTGAAAAAGCAGGTTTTGAGGCATACCTAGTGGGTGGATGTGTGAGAGATTTAATTCGAGATAAGACCCCGAAAGACTGGGATATCACTACAAACGCCACACCAAGTGAGATTATCGCGCTTTTTCCAAAAACATTTTATGAAAATGACTTTGGAACAGTAGGAATTGTAAATGAAGCAATTGAGGAAGGCGAGATTTCAAAAAAGTCGTTACGCATTGTTGAAGTAACGCCATACAGAAAGGAGAGTGCCTACTCTAATTTTCGACACCCTGATTCAGTTGAATTTTCTGGAAACCTTCACGATGACCTCTTGCGTAGAGATTTCACCATGAACGCTATCGCATACAGTCCATCATCTCATGATTTCATCGATCCATACGAGGGAATAGTTGATATCAAGCGACATATTATTCGCACCGTAGGGAAGGCAGAAGACCGTTTTAATGAAGATGCACTTCGAGTAATGCGGGCTATTCGTTTTGCAGCAGAACTTGGATTTGCAATTGAAATGGAAACAATGGAAGCAGTAGTGCAGTATTCATCATTATTAGAGAAAATTGCACGTGAGCGTGTTCGCGATGAATTAGAGAAGATTATTATGTCTGAGCGACCTATGGAGGGAGTTGTCCTTCTTGAGCGCACGGGAATACTCAAGCAAATCATCCCAGAACTTATCGAAGGCATTGGATGTGAGCAGAATGGTGACCATATTTATGATGTTTGGGAACATAATCTTCGCGCATTACAGCACTCTGCTGATCGAAAGTGGACACTTCATGTTCGCATTGCTGCACTACTTCATGATATCGGGAAGCCTCATACAAGAAAATGGGCACCTGAAAAAAATGACTGGACGTTCTACGGTCATGATGTAGTGGGAGGTAAAATTACAAAGAAAATCCTTGAACGACTTCATTTCCCAAAGCATATCACTGCTACTGTTGCTACATTAGTACGTTATCATTTATTTTTTTCTGACATCGAGAAAATTACTCTTTCAGCAGTGAGACGCATTGTTGCGAATGTTGGACCAGATTTAGTTTGGGATTTAATGAATGTTCGCTCGTGTGACCGAATTGGGATGGGTCGACCAAAAGAAACTCCGTATCGAATGCGTAAATATCATTCAATGATTGAAGAGGCTATGCGTGCGCCAGTATCTGTTGGAATGTTAAAGATTGATGGAGTGAACATCATGAAAGTCGGCAATATTCCTGCTGGAAGGGAAGTGGGTTGGATTCTCCACGCACTATTCAATGAGGTTCTTGATGACCCAGAAAAAAACTCGACAGTATATCTAGAGGCAAGAATGCATGAGCTCATTGCACTACCAAAAGAAGAACTTGCGCGACTTGGAGAAGAAGGGAGGGAGAAAAAATCTGAAAAAGAGGAGGAGGAGGTCACTGCAATCAGAAAAAAATACGGAGTTAAATAAATATAATTAAAAGCGCGAGAGCGCTTTTAATTATATTTATTTCAATTCTATAGTTTCACCTGCAAAGAAACCGGGCAGTGATCAGATCCAATAACGTGAGGATGAATAGCGGCGCCAGTGACATGAGGAAGGAGTTCACTCCCGACAAAGAAATAATCGATCCTCCATCCGACATTGCGCTCACGTGCCCGTGTTTTCATGTCCCAGTATGAATAGGCATTGTCCTTTTGAGGATGAAAATGCCTGAAAGTATCAACGTATCCGTGGTACACAAGTTCATCAACCCATGCTCGTTCTTCTGGTAAAAACCCAGTATTTTTCTCATTTTCTTTAGGACGAGCTAGGTCAATTTCTTGGTGTGCTGTATTCACATCGCCACAAAAAATAACTCGTTTTCCATTCTTGCGGAGATGTTCAATGTGAAGGAGAAACGCATCATAGAATTCAAGCTTGTATTTCAAACGATCCGGTCCACCACCACCA
Source organism: Minisyncoccota bacterium (assembly GCA_031972735.1). Classification (GTDB taxonomy): domain Bacteria; phylum Patescibacteriota; class Minisyncoccia; order Phycocordibacterales; family UBA6899; genus MHLP01. The sequence continues at coordinate 41,245 of DALYED010000013.1, forward strand.
TTTGGAAAATAGACATTTAATAGGACAACGTTACCATAATGTCCAATAATAATACGTCCTTCATCATCAAACTTTTTGATCCCGATTCCATACTCCACAAGATCTGGTTTTTTCTTTGAGTAGAGTGCGACACCACTATATCCTTTACGAGTCTTACAAGATGAAAAATATCCATAGTATCCACCTGGACTACGCACCTCGTCGGGAAGCTGGTCTGCTTCTGCTTTTATTTCTTGCAGTCCAAGTATGTCTGGTGATGTCTCATAGAGCCACTCCATGAAACCCTTTTTTGCAACAGCACGAAGTCCATTTACATTCCAGGAAATAATTTGCATATAAAAATAGTATCACGTAAACATTTCACATGAAACATGACGTACATTTATTGTCATGTTATTCATGAAACATTTCTCAAAAAGTGACTCAAAAAATGAATGTTCGTCGTGAAACATATCCACACTTAAAACCTCATATGATTATAAAAATATGAGGCGTTGGTAAAAATACCTGAAAGAGGTGCACTGAGCAGACAGCGAAGAAATCTTAGACCTATTATACGAGAGTTTGTATCTATGCAGTTTTTTGGCGTTTGCCATGAAACTGCTTATGTACCTCGCGCAACTTACTATCTGTTACGTGTGTATATATTTGTGTTGTGCCAATATTTGCATGCCCAAGTAATGCTTGTACTGAACGCAAATCGGCGCCATTTTCAAGTAAGTCAGTCGCAAAACTATGACGAAGCACGTGGGGGGTAACTTTCTTAGTAATCCCAGATTTAACGGCATAGTGTTTCACAAGGCGCTCGATCGAACGAGAGGTGAGGCGAAGAGAATGTTCGATTTTTGCAGTACTCTTTTCTCCTCCTCTCCCAATTTGAACGAACAATGCCTCATCAACATCTGTCCTTTTGGCAAGATACGCAAGAACTGCTGCGCGTGCTGTCTCTGAAAGAAATACGACACGGACTTTTTCTCCTTTTCCACGCACAGAAAATTCATCGCGCGCAAGATCGAGGTCACGAGAAAGTGAGCAGAGTTCTGATACGCGCAATCCCGTTGAAAAAAATAACTCAAGAATTGCTTTGTCACGAAGAGCAGTGAGGGAATCGCCATCCGGGGCAGAGAGAAGTCTTTGTAGATCAGATGAAGAGATAAGATCGATTTGCCGCTCTGGTGTTTTTGCAAGTTCAATGCGGTCAGGCGGAAGGACTTCAACTCGTTGACGAATCAGATATTTGAGAAATGCACGCAATGCTATTAAGTAATAGTTTTGAGTTCGTTTTTTTATTGTCTCAGAGGTACCACCACGTCTTGTTTCACGTGCAAGCTGTCGATTAAGCCACAGTCGGTATTCACGAATGACTTCATCGGTGATTTCTTCAGGTTGAGTAATTTTTGTATGATCAAGAAATCGCGATAGGTAGTGATCGTAATTTGCGACTGTTTTTATACTTCTTCCTTTTTCAATTTCGGTATATTCCAGAAATCGTTTTTTGTACTCATGTAAATCCATTACTCTATTATATATGAGATATCGATGAGTAAATATTTTACCTATTGTATTTCCATTGAAAAAACGTGAGTAACAGCATTGATTAAACGCACGGCAATGATACAATGTGATTGAACATATGTCGTCTCACGAAAGCAATCAACAAACAGAAAATAGTGCTGAGAAATTAGCTACTGTGGAGCATTTTGAAGTTGTCATGAAGCGTGACAGCATTAAGGACCCATTTGATGACGACACTGCACTTGCAGAAATAGGAAAGCATGATATCGAAACTGGGACAATTGATATCACCAAACCCCTCGAGGGGAATAATTAAATATTTGGTATGTCTATTCCAAGCTTTAAAGAATCATTTGAAGGAAACTTGGGACCAGACATTACTATTATTGCAAATGGCAACTACTTTGATACAGATGAGCATACTGAAAACTTGAGTCTCTCAACAATCAACAAAGAAGCAGAGGAAACGACAGTTGAAGGGGACCGGATTGAATTCATGACTTACAATGCTCCCGAAGATCAATTTCTTAAATTTTTCCAAGAAAATAAAGGCAAAATACTCCACTAAGTGAGTGTCTTGGAAGGGCTTGCTTTTTTATTTTGTTTGTGCTACGCTACACCCCATGCTAACAGTCAAGAAAAAAGAGGTGATCATCGGAAAGCACCAGCGCCACGATAGTGACACTGGTTCTCCTGAAGTACAGGTCGCTATTCTGAGCCAGAAAATTAACGAGCTTGCAGCGCATTTGAAGGACAACAAGAAAGACAACCATTCGCGCCGTGGTCTCCTTAAGATGGTTTCTGATAGACGCTCTCACCTCAAATATTTGAAGAAGAAAAGCGAGTCAAAATACAATACACTCGTAAAAAAACTCGGTATCAAGTAAATCAGAATGCGCGCACCCCGCGCATTTCTGTTTTTATGGGAAAATTTCAAATACAGTAAGTCACTTTTTCCATTGTTTGCATGTTTTATTTTATAGTCGATACATTTTCATCATTATCTAGACCAGTAAGGTCAGACTTTTTATATGGCAGTTATTAAACACAAAGATCAGCGCGTCGGTATTTTTATCGATGCACAAAACCTCTATCATAGCGCAAAGCACCTCTATGATGACTCACGAGTCAACTTTACAAATATTCTTAAGGATACACTTGCAGATCGCAAGCTCATTCGAGCAATGGCATATGTGATATCAACAAAAACAGGTGAAGAGACCGGATTTTTTGACGCACTTGGAAAAATTGGCATTGAAACTCGATCAAAAGAACTTCAAGAATTTTGGGGTGGAGCAAAAAAAGCAGACTGGGACGTCGGACTTGCAGTTGATGCGATTACCTTGGCACCAAAACTCGATGCAATTATTATTGCATCTGGAGATGGAGATTTTGTTCCACTCGTACAATATCTCCAAATAAACATGGGGACACAAGTTGAAGTTGTTGCTTTTGGCAAGTCTTCATCAACAAAGCTTCGTGAAGCAGCAGATGACTTCTTTGATCTCTCTGATGACCCAGGAAAATACCTAATTGGATTCAAGGAGAAGCGAAACCGTGGCAGTGCTGGAGAGCGTGGTGGTGGACGCCCACGCAGGGCAGTCTCACTGTAATCAATTCCATACATGCAACTCAAAAGCTCTT
>DALYED010000014.1:0-1765 GCA_031972735.1 Minisyncoccota bacterium
CTCAGTTGGTAGAGCGGTCGTCTTATACACGACTGGTCCTAGGTTCGAGTCCTAGTGCGTGCACCAAGTTTCCAAGAACTCCCATTTTGCATGAGCAAAAATTTCTGCTCATGCTATGATTTATCACATGAATCTTGAGCAGTCACCATCTGGAGAATATCCCCCAGTTCAGTCCCCACCAGATACACTCACGTACCAGCACGAAGAAGTATCTGATAAGTCTGTGCTCGACGAGTTGCGGAGCTATACTGAGACGCGTCGAGATTTTACTGAAGCCGAACGACATCAGTTTGCGAGTCGTTTTATCGATGCACTTCATGCAGTGCCTGGAACTTATTATGACAATGTCGGAGAACTCTATCGAGAGGCAACCTCTCCATTGGTGGTGCGACGCGAGGATCCCATCAAAGCACTTGAGTTATTGCTCACACAAAAACCAATTGATATTTATTATCATAAAGAATTTCACAGTGATGAAAAAGCAGAGGGGGAGACGTATTACAATGCTGCAATGTGGAACGGTGCTGGATCAAAGGTAGGACTTGAGAATGCCTTTGTTGAAGGATTTTCGCATCTCGATGGGATTGTCACAGTGCTTGGGTTTGAGCCTGGTGAGATTATTTTCCATTCCACCACATCCACTGAGCAAATTCGACAAACAACAACACTCAACTACTCAAACAATGTCAGTATTGAAGGATCAATATCGCCAGAGCAGTTGCGTTTTGCAGTGGTGCGCATTCCTGCACGTTATCTTTCTGATGAACAGCTTACTCTTGACGAACAAGATCGCAAAGAAGAAGGGAAGCTCATGTTTGTGTTTCGAGGAGTATCGCTTATAAAAAAACCCACCAATTAACATTGGCAGGTTTGAAGTGTTCTCCTTGCAAGATCTCGGTAGTTAGCAAGTGAAAACGTGCTATATGAAAAGTGGGCAATCTTCTCGATTGGTGGAAGTGCCTTGAACATACTCTGAGCTTCATCACTGATGGGCTCTGAAGCCAAGAATTCCTCAATCGTTTCAATCCAGAGACGTTCGTAGTCCTCATCACTGAGGTTCATTCCACATGCACGTACATATGAAGCAAGTCTGTTTGAAGCAATCATAAGGTAGTTGCCGATGTTCATCCCGAGTCCTTTTCAGATTTACGTTGGCAGGCGACGCAGCGAATTGCACCTGGAACGACCTTGAGTCGTGCTTCAGGTATTTCATCTCCACATCGATCGCAGATCCCACGAGTCCCTTGCAGGGCTTTTGCGCGTGCACGCATCAGGTTTGGCACCACACGAGATATTTTGTGTGCGATGTAGAGTTTGCGTTGTGGGTTGAGTGATCGGAATGCGCCAGCCATGTTTCCATAGCGACGAATGCGACACTCGAGCAACCGTACGGCGTTCGAGCTACTTTTCATAAGAAAGAACCTCCTGTTTCAACTTTTTACATATTAGCATAAAATTTGACATAAGTCAAATAATGATAAATACATGCAATATGGCTCTGTGTAGCTCTTTTTAGTTACACACGTTGTGAAAATTACATTGTCCCGTACTATAAAAGACTATGGATATTCGAATTAAGCGCATCGATAAAGCATTACCACTTCCTGAGTATAAAACGCTAGGTGCAGTTGCATTTGATCTTGCTGCGCGTATCACCACAACAGTTGTAGCACATAGAGTTGCTTACATACCGCTCAATGTAGTGATAGAGCCTCCAGAAGGGTATTATGTTGCACTGGTTGCACGTTCATCGCTCCATAAGCGA
>DALYED010000014.1:1775-8515 GCA_031972735.1 Minisyncoccota bacterium
AAGCGAGGACTGATGTCTGTAACAGGATTCTCTGTTGGTGACACCGACTACACTGGAAATACTGATGAATACATCGCGGCACTCTATAATTTCACCGACGTTGATGTTGTTGTTGAGCGAGGTGATCGGATCATGCAAGTTGTCATTAGTCCATATGAGCGAGTAACATTCAGTGAAGTTGATGATATGGGTCATCGTGATAGGGGAGGATTTGGAACTACAGGGAGAACATAAAAAGAACGCCAATTGGCGTTCTTAATTTTTTACCCCTTTGAGGTTGTGAGCTCGCTTCACTACTGCAAGGATCTCAAGGGTTCTGTCTGGTGTCTTCTCAGTAATGTTGATGAGTGGGTGATTCATGTTATTTGGAAAGCTGAGCCGAATCAACTCACGACTTGCGAGAAAGTCTACTCTTCCAATAAATTCACGAATCTTCAGTGACCTCAATCGCTTTGTGGTATTACGATATCCGTCCCCAATTGTTTTTGGTGTACGAAGTAATGAGCGAAGAATCATTGTGTCGACATAGACCAAACGAGGAATAGGTTCTGACATAGTCATGCTCCTGAAAATAACTCTGTCATTGAAACTAACAATTCCACACAATAATGCAATACCCCAGTGACTTTGCGCATCATGCTCGGTATAATTTTGTCATGGATGAACATAACGGAGCAGAAAGTGCTCCAAAGAAATCAGGAGACTCTATTGGAATTATTCTCGGAGTCGCACTGCTCGTTGTAACTTTACTCATAGCTAGTGTGGCACTGTATTTGAAGTCATCACGTATTTCTAATACCCCCATTGCATCGCCTTCTCAAGTGAAGGCAATTTCTTGTGATGTACTTCCAGATAATTTACGTTATGAAAATACTGCAACATCGTCAATTGATAGCGATGTTGTCTTGGATGATCATCATCGAGCTACCGCACTAGTGCATGCAGACCCAGCAAAAGTAAAATTGTTGCAACAGCAAACTGCTCAACTTTACGCATTGCTTCGCGAAGTAGACGATACACCATCAGGAGATACTATTGCGACTATTCGCGCACTTGCACAAGCGCGCAAGGCGAGTATTTTTGCAATTGCAAAGGAAGACCCTTCTGCAATTGTCCCATACCTCTATCGCGCAGATCAGATAAAAGACTTTCTTACATTTACTGAAAACTGCCTTGAAGAACCTTCTGAGGTAGAAGGATCACTTGTTGTAACCTTCGGAAGCTCAGTAGAAGAATGGGCAGATCATAATGATCAATATTTCTATCAACTCACCACTACTTCGGGGAAGCAATATTCCTTAATAGAGCTTTCAGGAAATCTTCACGAGATTTTCGAGTCACGCATGGTAGTCCGAGCAAAAGGGTATCGTATCGATGACACCGTACTTTTTGACGGTCGCTACAAGGCGGATGAGAATCGTCTGCTCGGTATCACCATGCTCCGCACTCCGGGAAATCCTCCGGTTATTGATAATCATAAAGTGCTGGTCATTTTAGTGAAATATCCAAGTGATACAGTCGGCAAATTTCCATGGATGCTTCCTGTCTCAGGAGTTGAGAAAGTTATGGACGGTGTGAATGCGTTTTACAAAGAAGCATCGTATAAGAAGATGCAACTTGTTGGCGTAGTGAATCCTACAAAAAGTGCCGATGTGTTGAATTGGTATGATATCCCAGCATTAGATGTGTGCGCTGATAACAGCTCTATGTTGGGGCACGCCGCAACAATCCTTGATATCACAAAGTACGATCATATTATCTATGCGGGACGCGCATGTGGACAGGGTGTAGGTCCAGCGTACGGAACAATTGGTAAAGTTGATTTTCCTGCCATTGGAGGATATCCATCATTTGTCTCATCGTGGGTTGCAATGAAGTTAAACATTTCTTCTTCAGAAGTTACTGCGCATGAATTAGGTCATAATTTTGGAAATGGTCATGCGGGGTTTTTGAATTGTGGAAATGCAGTAATTGCGGATGCTGGTTGTAGTACAGTCGAGTATGGAGACATCTATGACACGATGGGGTACTATGCGGCTGGTCATTTTAGTGCACCCCGCAAAGAGTTGATGGGATGGCTTGATAGCACTTCAGTTACAGAAGTGAAAACAAGTGGAGTGTATACCATTGAGCCGATGGAGACCAATACTGGAGGGGTGAAGGCAATTAAGATCCCTCATGCAAAAGGTCAATTTATATACTTTGAGTATCGTCAGCCGATTGGATTTGATATACAATCCAAACTCGATTTATTGACAATGCTCCCTCGTTGGTCAAAAGTCTATGATGGCGCACTGCTTCACAATAACTTTACTCAACTACTTGATGCAACACCTCCTCCACCACTTACAATTAAAGATGGACTTCTTGATCCTACGCTGAAGCTCAATAAAACTTATACTGATCCAAATACCGGTTCAAAGGTGACGTTAATAGAAAAAACTCCATCCTATCTGAAGTTTAATGTGTTGCTTTCTGCAATTGAGTTCAATGGTCCAACTGTCTCATTCCTTGCCCCAGCCCCTGATACTAAAGTAGCTGGTGTTGTTAAAATTACCGCAAAAGCTAGTGATGATACTGCGGTGAGTCGAGTAGTATTTAGCTATCAAGATAGTAGCTTCAATACAGTCACACTTCCATCAGTGGTGAAACCAGATGCATCAACACTTGATCAGTATTCAGCAACATTCGATGTTACTGCGCTTCCTGCCGGAGATCTCTGGGTGACGGCAACTGCGTTCGACACATTAGGAAACGAAGCATCTATTCCTGCTGGTGTGCACTTGAATATCAATAATCCACTTTCTGTACTTAAAGTTGCTCCCACCCCAACACTTTCATTTGGCAATGTACTTGTCGGTACTGTTCCAGCACCAACTGCGAGCTTTATTGTGACAAATGCGGGGGCATCTGGGTCGTTTCTCACAGGTTTTGCATCGATTGCTTGGGGGGCAGGATTTTTCTCCTGTGTTGCGGGGTGCTCATACACAAGTCTCCCCGCAGGTGAATCTCAAGTGGTGACGATTAAGCTCATGGTCCCTCCAATGGCTGGACCGGTGAGTGGTGGAATAAGTTTCAGTGGTGCAGGTGGTGTGGGGCCACTTAATCTCAATGCAAAAGTTGTAGCTCTTGGTACTGATGTGTTGCCTCCATCATCCCCAGTCGACGTCAGTGTGAATCCTATTTCAACAACCCAAATTAATCTCTCGTGGGCACCTGCGATTGATAATGTTGCAGTCACAGGATATCGCATTTATCGCGATGGTCTATTGCGCAGTACTGCTGTTGGTACTACATATAACGATATTGGCCTTATAAAAGGTAAGACCTATCTGTATACGATTGTTGCTTTTGATGCGATGGGGAATGCCTCAGTTGCCTCTGTTGAAAAATCTGCAACCACTTTAGCTGTAGTGCTTCCGCCACCTGCTCCTGCTCCTGGACCTGGTCCGCTCCCACCTCCAGGCCCCGGACCACTACCGCTCCCACCTCCACCGCCTGGTCCCGGACCTCTTCCTTCGCCTTCGCCATCACCTGGACCAGCTCCAGTACCAGTTGCTGTGCCTGAAGGGTCATTAGTTCCTTGTGGATTTGATTTAGATGGAAATGGAATTGTTCAAGGTGATGAGGCTTGTGGATTTGAGGATCTCATCATAATTGCTCAGAATGTTATTAAATTCTTAATATTCAATCTTGCTGCACCAATTGCTGCAATCATGTTTGCATACGCAGGTTTTCTCTATATCACTAATGGTGGAAATGAGTCACAAATTAAACAGGCACATGATATTTTCCTTTATGTATTCATTGGGCTTGTGGTCGCTCTCTCTGCGTGGTTGGTGGTGAACTTCATCTTGTCTTTCTTGGTGGGTTCCGAATTCAACTTTCTTGGTTGAGTACGAAAGATAAAATTTTAGAAAATAAAAACAAACCCACATTGCTTATTCAAAGTGGGTTTGTTTTTCTCGTTCGAGAAGGCGATGTTGGATGAGTGGGTGATGCGCGAGAGTAATATCCTCCCCAAGAAGTCGCTTTGCCTCTTCTCGGGCTGCTTCAACCATCTTGATATTTTTTATTGCCTCCATTCCAAGGTCAGAGATACCCCATTGTTTGCCCCCACCGAGCTCTCCTGCACCCCGTAATGCAAGATCCATTTCTGAAAGCTCAAAGCCGTTTTTTGCAGTGGTAAGTGCTTTCAGTCGCTCAAAAGTTTTCTCTCCTTTTGTTTCTGAAAATAGATAACAGTATGCTTGATCTGAACTACGAATCACTCGTCCACGGAGCTGGTGGAGCTGTGCGAGGCCGAAACGCTCTGCCCCCTCAATGATGATTACTGTTGCGTTGGGAACATTAACTCCAACTTCGACAACAGAAGTAGCGCAGAGGATGTTGATCTCACCAGATGCAAATCGCTCCATGACTTCATCTTTTTCTGCAGGTTTCATCTTGCTGTGCAGTATGTCGATCTCATACTCAGGAAACACTTTTTCTTTGAGTCTTCGTGCTTCTTCCTTTACTGACTTTGCAATAATTGCTTGTTCTTTTTCTGGGTCTGGCTCATCAATGCGAGGGCAGATCACATAGAGTTGTCGCCCAGCATGAAGTTCGCTACGAATTTTCTCATAGGTAGATTCTCGCTTTCCTGTAGGGACAATCTCTGTGATGACAGGCTTACGTCCTTTCGGCATCTGATCAAGAATAGTGAGGTCAAGATCTCCATAAAGTGTAAGTGCAAGCGTGCGAGGGATTGGCGTTGCGGTCATCGAAAGAAAGTGAGGAGCAAGATGACCGTCTTTTTCTTTTTGCACAAGCTTGGCACGCTGTGCGGTGCCAAAACGATGCTGCTCATCAATGATGACATAAGCGAGATGTTTCCACTTTACACTCTTTTGAATGAGGGCATGGGTGCCTATCACAATGGGTATTTCTCCGTTTGCCACCCATTTCAAGAACTGAGTCCTTGAAATATCTGTCCACCCACTCGGATCTACTTTGGAAGGAAATTTTCGACAACCACTTCCGGTGATCAGTCCGATGTTCATTCCTGTCCCAATGAAGTATCTAATGAATGATTCGAAATGTTGTGTTGCAAGGATTTCAGTCGGGCACATATATCCCACCTGTAATGCACCAAAATCTTGTCCTTTTGGACGAGTAGTCACTGTTGCATAGGTGGTCGCTGCGGCAACTGCTGTTTTTCCACTCCCGACATCACCTTCGAGGAGTCTGAGCATTGCTCTTGAAGATGCAAAGTCCTTAAGAATGGTATCAAGTGCATGTTGTTGTGCGTCGGTAAGTGGAAAGCCGAGGTGGTGAATAAATTCATCCAAACCTTCTTTTTTAGGAATAATCGTGAATGTCGGGTTTTGCTCATAGAGCATGCGACTCTTTTGGCGTTCGAGTTGTATGAAAAAAATTTCTTCAAATGCAAACCGTTTGCGCGCTGCATCTGCATGTGCTTTTTCACGAGGGGAGTGGATCCACACCAGTGCAGTTTGTAGGGTTGGAAGTTTGTAGCGCTTAAGGATGTCTTCTGGAATCGTGTCTTCAATGTGATCAAGTATTCCGCTTGATAATATCTTTTGGAGTTTATGGTAGAACCATGTTGAGGTAATTCCTTTTGACTCAGGGTAGACAGGGAAAAACCGCTGGTCGCTTGCGCTCGCTTCTTCTTGGAAGAGCGATCTGCCAATATCACCAGGGAGTGAAGGAATTTTTTCTATCTCAGGATTGATCAGTGTCACCACTCCGGTTTTTTTCTTTACTACACCTGATGCGCGCACAAAATCACCCGGAGCAATCATTTTTGCCATATAGGCTTGATGAAACCATACGAGCTTCATGGTGCCACTCGGATCCTCTATCGTAGCTTCGCCCATCGGAACTTTTCCATGAAATGATTTCTTTGTTCCTGATTTCTTCACCTGACCATAGAGCGTCATGCGCTCACCGTCTTCAGCAAGTTCGATAGGAGAAGCACTGCCACTGTCGATATGCCTTACTGGGAAATGATAGAGAAGGTCGCGAATAGTGTGAAGTTCGAGTCTGTGAAGTGCACTTTTTTGCTCAGGACTCATTCGTGGCGAGTGTTTTTCAATAAGGTCTGATGGGAGGATTATCTCGTTTGCCATCCATCAATGATACAGAGTCACGCCTTTGCTGTCACATATTTAGAACTTTATCCTTCTGGTATACTCAAATGTGAATAGTTCTTTTTATGTGAAGTATACAAAGGAGTATGTTCATGAAACTGCCGTTCTTGTTTGGTCTTTTTGATCTACCATGGTGGGGGTATCTGGCGTTTGTGCTGGTAATGACACACATTACCATTGCAACGGTAACCATCTACTACCATCGCTGTCAGGCACACAATGCACGCGATCTTCATCCCTTCATGAGCTACTTTTTTCGATTTTGGGGGTGGCTTACGCCCGGGATGGTGATTAAAGAATGGGTGGCAATTCACCGCTTGCATCACGCAAAAGATGATGGTCCTCTTGATCCACATAGTCCACAAGTATATGGACTTTGGCGCATTCTTTTCTTTGGTGTCGAACGCTACTATGTTGCAGCGCAAGATTCCGAAATGCTTATCAAGCGTGGACATGGAACCCCGCGCGATTGGCTTGAGCGGAAGCTTTTTATGAAGCTTCCTTGGCTTGGTGTTGTCGTGATGTTGATCATCGACGTGCTCTGTTTTGGACTCATCGGTTTCGGTATTTGGCTCGTGCAGATGTTGT
>DALYED010000014.1:8525-11923 GCA_031972735.1 Minisyncoccota bacterium
GTGGATTCCATTTTGGGCGGCTGGTGTCATTAATGGTGTTGGGCATTGGCCTCTCTTTCGGTATCTTGTTGGATATCGCAACAATGATGCACCTGATGCATCGGCAAACATCATTCCATGGGGGATTTTGATTGGTGGTGAAGAATTACATAACAATCATCATGCATATCCATCATCGGCGAAGTTGTCACTTCGGTGGTATGAGTTTGATATCGGATGGATGTATATTCGATTGCTTGAAATATGCAACCTTGCAACAGTGAAACGATGCCTGCCTCACGAAGAGCGTTCGCGTGAACTTGCTGATGGTCGTACACTCGCACTGATTCGCGGTGATCTTGGATTTATCCGTGGTGCATATCGCAGACTACTGCTTCGTGAGGTAAAGCGTGAATTGCAAGATGCAAAACTTGCTCCTGTACGAGATACGCTACTTTATCTCAAGCAATTGCTCGTGCACGCAAAATGGAATGCAGATACACTCCGTGATGCAGAGGCAGTACTCCCATCCCTTTCGGGAAGTGGAAGCCTGCTTCCTCGCATAGGTGAGTTTATTGCGGTATTTACTGAGATAAAAATGCCACTCTCAGAAATCGGCGCAACGACGATTGATCGCGAAAAAACGCTGATTAATCGGCTTAATCGTTGGGTTGGCGATATGCGAACTCTCCATGCTTCTCATGCGCAACAATTTGCCAAACGATTAGTACAGATGGTCGCATTTCAGTCAAAACGAGCGTGAGTCGCTCACTTCTGTCACAGCCCAAAGGAAAACCTTTGGGCTGTTTTGTATACTTTGAGAGAAAGAATCTTTGTGTTAGATTAGTTTCACACAAGCAGGTGTGTTTGTGTGAAATTTTTTCTGGTATCGTGGCTGAGTGGTCCAAGAGAAATCTAGACACCTCACTGCGCTAGGCAATATCAGTAAGTTTAGGATCATTGTTTGTAATATTGGAGACGTGGCTGAGTGGTCGAAAGCACCTCACTGCTAACGAGGCGTCCTGTAAAAAGGACCGAAGGTTCGAATCCTTCCGTCTCCGCCTCAGAAAAAATAAGCGCCATTAGGCGCATTTTTTCTTGGAAGAGATGAGTAAGGCATCCGAGTGCTTCACAGGAAGGATTTGAAAGACGGAGGTATTACGTTAGTGTGCCACCGCTATCGCAAGTACTCGCTTGGGGTGCATAGCCTTCAGTGCTTTTCGTGCTTCACTGATTGTGGCACCTGTTGTAATTACGTCATCGATGAGAATGACTGTTTTTTCATAAATATCCTCACCATTTGTGATTGAAAATATACTCTCAACATTTTTCATTCGCTCAGCTTTATTTTTTGTTCGAGCTTGTTGCTCAACTTCTTTGCGCTTAAATAAGATGTCATCTCGAAACGTAATATGTAGCCCTTCGCTTTTACCAAGTAGAGCAATGGTTGAAGCAATTACTCCAGCATGGTTATATCCACGCATCTTTTTTGCTTTGATTCCAGCTGGTACTGGAATAAGGATAATTTCTTCACCAGTCTTCTTGCTTCCATATGATAATTGCTTGAAAAATTCACGATATAGCGCTGTTCCAAAATATTTGCCAATGGAACGGCGGTGTTTGTATTTGAGCGCCCAAATAGCCTTTTTTACAAGAGGGTTTTTGTAGTCGAACAATGATGCTGTTGTCCCAGATAGCGCTTGCGCTTTTACCGTGATAGTTCGCTCGCAAATAGCACAAAGTGCCGAGCCGATTTTGTCACAGCCAATACAACGTTCAGGGAATATAAAGTTGAGTAGTTCGTCCCACATAGGATAGGTCAATACTACAGTTCTTCCTGACAAAGTAAATGAAGGCAAATCAATAGAAAGAAGTTGCCGTACAGTACTGATTTTGTGTTATGATAGTACTCAAATGCCTAATCCGTTTGAAAAATTTTTAAGTGGGTTACTCCCCAAAAGGGGAGCTGGTGCTGTCGTCGGTCTCGACATTGGAGGTTCGTTTGTAAAAGCGGTACAGTTACATAAAAAGGGCAACAAGGTGATGCTCGACACCTATGGCGAGATTGCCCTTGGACCTATCGTCGGTCTTGAGGTCGGTCAAGCGACCAATCTTTCTATTGATCAGCTTGCAACAGCAATTAACGAGCTCTTTCTTGAAGCAAAAATTACTAGTCGTGATATTGTTTTTTCACTTCCGCTCTCATCAACACTGCTGACGGTAATTGAAATGCCAGACTTGGGTGATGCGAAGCTTCAAGAGATGATTCCAATGGAAGCAAGGAAGTATATTCCAACATCTGTCTCAGAGGTTTCGCTTTCACATTGGATCATCCCTCGGCTCAATCGTACATATGTTGATCCTGACCTTGAGGATAAAGAAAAAGGAAATACCATTAGGAAAGTAGACGTACTTCTTGCTGCAGTTCATAATGATATTTTTGATAAATATAATCAGATTGCACAAAAGCTAGGTGCAACAAGCGTGACATTTGAGATTGAGGTTTTCAGTACCATTCGCTCTGTGCTTGGTCGTGACAATACCCCAACCATGATTGTCGACATCGGAGCGGCAAATACAAAAGTCACCATTGTTGAAGAGGGGATAGTGCGAAGTTCTCATCTCACCAATGTTGGGTCGCAAGATATCACCACAGCACTCTCGCATGCACGAGGGGTAAGCATGCTTGAAGGAGAGGAAGCAAAGCGCGAATACGGGCTTCCTGGTAATCCAAATGACCCTTCAATTGCTGAGGTGACTCGACTTGCAGTTGAACGAATTTTTCAAGAAGCAAATCGTATTCTTGTTCGTTATCAAAACGAAAAACATATCGTTATTGCAAAAGTAGTGCTCACTGGTGGAGGATCGCTCTTGAAAGGGATTCGTGAGCTTGCTGCGAATAATTTTGAAACCGATGTTGTTTACGGTAATGGTTTTAGTAAAGTAGAGGCACCAGAAGCAGTGCAACCACTACTTAAAGATTCTGGACCAGAGTTTGCTGTTGCGCTTGGGCTTGCATTGAGAAAATTTTAATTTTTGACCGCATTTTATTATCAGTCCAGACTCAACTGCGACATTATGAGCATTTTTTTTGTTTGTAAAAATGAATTTGTTCATAACTTTCTCGCCAATCGAGAAAATTCTTAGTAGAATGTTGATTAGTAATGACAAATTTATTTCAAACACCATTTGTCCCACAGCAACCTCTCTTGAAAGTTGAGGGAGAGCATCGCAAGACAGAGTCATTTAATCTCACTCTTGTTTTTTCATTGGTCACTTTTTTTGTCACACTCGCTGTTTCTGGTGGTGCATATTTTTATAAACAGCAAATTGAACAGCAAAATATTATTGCTGGAAAAGAATTAGCGCAGAAAGAAGAATTATTTGATGTTACAAAAATCAGTACATATAAGAATCTG
>DALYED010000014.1:12027-39315 GCA_031972735.1 Minisyncoccota bacterium
TCAAAATTCAATTCAAATTTGACTCGTCAGGCAGCAAAAAAGCTTGCTGATAATCACACGATTTTTTCACTGATCCTTAATTTGATTGAAGCAAGAGCTGCTCAAAACATTGGTCTAACTGCGCTTACTTTTGCGAACGATGGTGATGTTGCAACCCTCTCGCTCGTGGGTCAGGCTCCGAGTTACGAAGCTGCATATTTCCAAGTCGAGACATGGCGTAATTCAAAGCCAATGATCAAGAGTGTTGATGTGAGTGCGCTTACTTTGCAAGAAGAGAGTGGTATTGTTGATTTTAGTGTAAAAATATCAATAGACCCAAAGACACTTGGATATGGACAAATGCTCGCACGCAGTGCTCCGGAGCGTCGTAATGATAGTGCGACTGTACCAGCTCAGACCTTGCCATTTGACGGAATGATTTCAAGCTCAACAGTGAAAACTAGTACAACAACGAAATGAAACGCTTTATAACACCAATTTTTTTCATGCTTATCGCTTCTGGTGTCTACATACTCTATGTTGACCCTACATACAATGAAATCAAGGCATTGCTTGTGAAGCAGGAGACAATCCAGAATTACAAAAAGGATGCTGATCTTGCTAAGCAAAAACTCGATACTCTGGCAGCTGTTGAGGCGTCATTTCCACCTGACTACATTGTAAAATTACGCATGTTGCTTCCAGAAGAAATTGATAGCACAAAACTTATTATTGATGTGAATGCCATGGCAGAGCGTGATGGACTCCACATAAAATCACCCTCAGTGAGTGTTGTAGATAATGCTAGTAAGGGAGGGGGGAATCTTCCATATGTAAAACACACGATTACTTTTTCGGTCAAAGCACCATATGCTGTTTTTCGTTCATTTTTGCGTGACATGGAAGGCAACCTTGCCTTACGAGATCTTTCAGCAATTACGTTCTCATCACAATCAAGCGATGATGATCTACGCTACCGAAGTCCAGAATTGATCCCGCATGATTACAATGTTACCTTCGTTACTTACTCTCTTCGCTAAATAACCAACTATGATTGCAAAACAAACTCTTGTTGATCTCGGTATGGTACTCCTTGTGCCGGTGGTGCTCGTTGGGGGATACTATGCCTTTGGTGGTCCAACTGATGATGCGTTATTGTCTGAAGCGACCCCATCGGTCATTGGACCAAATGAACCTGGTGCAAAGACAAAGCTCGCACTTGATACGTTGAATGGAATTTCTTTTGATGATTCTCTTTTTAAAGATGAAGCATTCACATCGCTTGCAAGTTTTACTGTTGATATTCCTGAGGTACCACTTACTCGTGATTATCCATTTACGCCACCTCGAGAAATTTCTGAGCGTTTGCGTCTATCAAAGACAGGTACTGTTATAAGTAAACCTACATCAGTCACGAGCTCAAAAACAACAAGTAGTCCATCTGCAAAAATAGATAGTATCCGCATCTCAACGAGCGGAAAATAGTATCGCGCGAATAACTTTATTTCATTATTGATGATGGTTTGCTATCATTGAGTAGTAGCAAACTGTTTTTTCATGAGCTTTCTTCTTTTTCTATCTAAAAAAGGTCTTTTTCGTGAGGATGATATTCCTCAGTTATCTTCGCAGGCTGAAAAGGCATTGGGTGGGATGGATGAAGTATTGCAGAAAGGAGGAATGACTACCTCAGATATCAATACTCTCAAAGCTGAATACTACGGTATGGAGATGCGTAGTCTAGATGGAGATAAAGTTGCATCGGAAATACTCAAATTTATCCCAGAAGAATCTGCACGACATTATCAAATCGCTCCGCTTGGTGTGGTCGATCACGTGCTTGAGGTTGGAATTGTTGATCCTGATGTCACTCAAGCTCGTGATGCGGTACAGTTTATTTCTTCAAAGCTCGGAATGCCATTTCGACTTTACCTTATTTCGCAATCAGATTTTGGGCAAATTCTTATTCAGTATCAAAATCTTTCAGGTGAAGTCACTCAGGCGCTATCTGAATTAACTGGTGAATCAAAAGCTGTACTCGATGAAGAAAATACTACTGATAATGTGTCATCAACTGACACTCATGAACGAGTTGAAGAAGAGGGTGGAGAAACTAAAATTGTTGAAGATGCTCCAGTTACAAAAATTGTTGCAGTGATCTTAAAGCACGCAGTTGAGGGAAATGCATCAGATGTACATATTGAACATACAGGGGATAAGGTGCGTGTGCGATTTCGAGTAGATGGAGTAATGTATACTTCACTGATTTTACCTACAAATGTGCATAGTGCGATCATTGCACGCATTAAAATTCTTGCTCAACTGAAGCTTGATGAAAAACGCAAGCCTCAAGACGGTCGTTTTAGTGCACGGATGGATAATAAAAAAGTTGATTTCCGTGTTTCAACATTTCCCGCATACTATGGTGAAAAAGTAGTGATGCGTATTCTCGATACCGGTAGAGGAGTGCTTACGCTCGATATGATGGGGATGTCCCCTGAACATCTCGAACTAGTGCGCAATGCGATTCGCACTCCATATGGACTGATCCTTGTTACTGGTCCGACCGGATCAGGTAAGTCAACAACATTGTATTCTATGTTAAATGAGCTCGATCGTGAGAAGCGCAATGTCATCAGTCTTGAAGACCCAGTCGAATACAATATTCCTGGAGTAAATCAGTCGCAAGTACGCCCAGAAATCGGCTACACTTTTGCTTCTGGCCTTCGTTCTATTTTGCGCCAAGATCCTGACATTATCATGGTGGGTGAAATTCGAGACAAAGAAACTGCCCAACTTGCTGTTCAAGCTGCTCTTACTGGACACTTGGTGTTTTCAACGCTTCATACTAATAATGCAGCAGGTGTCATCCCTCGCCTTATTGATATGGAAGTAGACCCATACTTAATTGCTCCGACCCTCATACTTGCGATGGGGCAACGCCTCCTTCGTACCATGTGTCCTGAGTCAAAAAAAGCAGTACCACTCTCAGAGAGTATGAATTTAATGATTCAGAAGCAATTTTCTGACCTTCCAGAAGATGTACGTAAAACAATCGCAATACCGGATCATGTTTATGAAGCGACGTCTTCCCCAACTTGCCCATCAGGAACAAAAGGTCGTACTCCAGTCATGGAATTTCTTAAGATGGATCAAGATCTTGAGCATATTGTGCTCACCAATCCTGTCGAGCAGGCTGTGTATCAAGCAGCACGCGCAAAGGGGATGCTTACCATGAAAGATGATGCGCTCAAAAAAGCATTTGATGGAATTATTCCTTTTGAGGAAATCAACAATATCGTTTAAGTCTTGTTTTTTGCATAACCGGTTTTCTTTTGGAAAGTCTGGTTTGAATTGATCAGTGAGGTATCCTTGTTACCAGCATTTGTTAAGTTACTGTGCTCATTGATGAGTAAGATGTGAGGTTTCATTTACTAAGCTGATCTCACATATAATTATTAGGCATAAGAATTCTTAGAAATACCCATTTCGGCTGAAACAGATTGCTCAAAAGTGGGGAAGTCATGTTAATATAGATACATATGGCAGAAGAAATAACTCAAGGTCCTCGTGTTTTTGTGATTGATGATGATGCATTCTTGCTCGATATGTATGCGCTCAAATTCACCCAGAAAAAATTCGATGTCACAACATCAGGAGGGACACTCGAAGCACTTGAAAAATTACGCGCTGGTCTTACTCCTGATGTTATTGTTGTCGATTTGGTTATGCCGACCATGGATGGATTTGAGTTTCTAGAGACAGTAAAGAGTGAGTCGCTTGCAAAGGGTGCGTTGGTTATTATTCTTTCAAATCTTGGTCAACAAGAAGATATTGATAGAGGGCTCGCACTTGGGGCGTCCGGGTACATTATCAAAGCATCAGCGACTCCATCAGAGGTGGTTGAGAAAGTCCTCGAGGTTCTTCAGAAACACAAACTAAAGAAATAATTTTTCATCTCATGTCACAAGCAGAATATCGCAAAGAACTTGAAGATCTCGTATTGACTGTTATTCACGAAAATGGCTCCGATCTTCATCTTGTTGTGGGACGTCATCCTACCATTCGCGTTTCGAATGAACTTATCCCCCTTGTAAAAAAGCCACTTCTTGAACCAGAGGACACCCTTGGACTAGTTAAGGAATTTCTCGACGAAGCAAATTATAAGACATTCATGGAAACAAAAGAGATGGACTTCTCATTCTCTTTCGGGAAAGAAGCCCGTTTTCGTGGCAATGCTTTTTTTCAAAAGGGTACCGTTGCACTGGCACTTCGTCTTATTCCGAAAAAAATTAAGACTCTTCAAGAGCTCGCGCTTCCTCCTGTGCTTGAGGCATTTACTAAGCGTAAGCAAGGTTTCTTCCTTGTCGTTGGTCCTGTTGGTCAAGGTAAGTCAACTACGCTTGCCGCGATGATTGAGATGGTTAACCATGAACGAGCCGAAAATATCATCACCATTGAAGATCCTATTGAGTATGTGTTCACTCCTGATCGATCAATCATTAGTCAGCGTGAAGTTCGTTTTGATACTGCAGACTTTCACGTTGCACTCCGGTCTAGTTTTCGTGAAGACGTAGATATTATTCTTATTGGTGAAATGCGTGGATTAGATACCATTTCTGCTGCAGTAACTGCTGCTGAGACAGGGCATATGGTGTTCTCGACACTGCATACCAATAATGCTTCACAGACAATTGATCGTATCATCGACTCATTTCCACCTGATCAGCAAGATCAGATCCGTGTACAGCTCGCAGGGTCTCTTGCTGGAGTGTTTTCGCAGCGCTTAATCCCTCGCATCTCTGGAGGACTTGTCCCTGCGTATGAATTATTGATCAACAATAACGCTGTTGCGAATCTTATTCGTGAGCGCAGAACCCATGAAATTCCAATGGTGATCGAG
This sequence comes from Minisyncoccota bacterium, assembly GCA_031972735.1. Taxonomy (GTDB): domain Bacteria; phylum Patescibacteriota; class Minisyncoccia; order Phycocordibacterales; family UBA6899; genus MHLP01. The sequence goes on from DALYED010000014.1 coordinate 16,907, forward strand.
ACTGGATCTGAGCTTGGTATGATTGATATGAATCGCTCTCTTGCTGAGCATGTGAGAGCTGGAAACATTACTGCGGAAAATGCATATCTCCATTCCTTTAATCCAAAGGCGCTTGAGCGACTTATTTAATTTACGACACTGCGTCACTGATCATTTTTTTGCTTACGCAACTTGATAATTCATCTCTATGTTATACCGATATAAAGCAATAGACCAAGTAAATAGCGAAGAGAAGAGTGGGACTATTGATGCTTCTTCGGCGGATATTGCAATTTCGGTATTACAGCGGAGGAAACTCGTCATCATCTCAATTGTCGCTGCCGATAACCTTCCTTTTTTTGAGAAGGTCATGTCGTTTGGAGAAAAGGTTTCATATCGTGAGGTCGTCATTCTTTCACGACAGATGGCAACTCTTTTCCAAGCGCAGGTTTCAGCGCTTCGTGTTTTTCAATTGCTTGGTCAAGAGTCAGAGAGCGAGTTGCTTAAAAAATACCTTGGAGAAGTTTCAGATGATATTCAAGGGGGCACCTCGCTTTCAAATGCACTCGCTAAACACCCTGAAGTATTTTCAGATTTTTACGTAAATATGGTACGCGCAGGTGAGGAGTCTGGTAATCTTTCAAATACATTCAGTTATTTGGCAGATTATCTTGATCGCACCTATGAGCTTATCTCAAAGACGCGCAATGCACTCATCTACCCAATCTTTGTTGTGATTGTGTTTGTGATCGTCATGATTCTCATGTTGGTTGTGGTAATCCCGAAACTTTCAGCAATCATTCTTGAGGCAGGGAAGCCACTCCCGATCTATACTAAAGTAGTAATTGGGCTTTCAAATTTTTTCATCAATTATGGTGTTGAATTTCTTGTCCTACTTGGTCTTGGGGGGTTCTTTTTCTGGAGATTTTTCTCGACAGCTCATGGCAAGGAAGTTGTTGCGCGTTTTTCGTTAGATATTCCTTATATCGGAGACCTCTATCGCAAGCTTTACCTTGCTCGTATCGCAGATAATTTAAATACAATGCTTACCTCAGGTATTGCGGTGGTGCATGCTGTTGAAATTGCATCGTCGGTGGTAGGCAATAAGATCTATGAAGCAATCCTCATGACCGTTGCTCAGGATGTGCGTACTGGTGTCTCATTGTCTTCTGCGATGGGGAAACACAAAGAGATTCCAAGTATTATGGTGCAAATGATTAAGGTCGGTGAGGAAACTGGAGAAGTAGGAAGCATACTTCAGACACTTGCAGCTTTCTACAAGCGTGAAGTTGATAATGCGGTTGAGACGTTGATTGGACTGATTGAACCAGCGATGATTATCATGCTTGGAATTGGTGTGGGTGGGCTCCTTGTGTCAGTGCTCATGCCGATTTACGATGTTGCAAGTTCCTTCTAGGGATGAAATCTCTACAAATACTAAACTCTTGCTCGTGGGTTTCAGGACAATTTCAGTAAAATAATCAATATTACACTGCGTTTTGGAAAAAAGTGGTGGGTGAGTATAATGAATACTCTACAGCGCCATGAACGATATTCGCATCGACAAGATTTCAAAAGAATTTTATACCAACACTGGTTCAGTGCACGCAGTGCATGAGCTCTCGCTTAACGTCCCTGAGGGGAGTGTATTTGGGTTTCTTGGGCCAAATGGAGCAGGAAAGACTACTACTATGAAAATGCTCGTAGGTCTTATTCGCCCAACGAGCGGTACAATACTCATTGCTGGCGGTGATCCTTCAAAAATTGAAACAAGGCGTATTGTTGGGTTTATGCCGGAGTCTCCCTCATTTTATGGCTATCTTTCGGGAAAAGAATTTCTCGCACTTGTTGCGACAATTTTTGGATTGACTGACGCACAGGATCGTATCAATGCAGTTCTTAAGGAAGTTGATTTGCTCGGTAAAGAAGAGAGACAGATCCGAACCTATTCAAAAGGTATGCTTCAGCGACTTGGGCTCGCGCAGGCAATTATCAATGATCCAAATATCTTATTTCTTGACGAGCCACTTGATGGGCTTGACCCGCTAGGTCGTGCCGAGATCAAAAAGATTTTTTATGGGTTAAAAAAGCGAGGAAGAACGATTTTTTTCAACTCACATATTCTTGCTGATGTTGCAGAACTTTGTGACAGTGTGGGTATTGTCGATAAAGGTGAATTGATTGTTTGCGACACCCCAGAGCATCTTGCAAAAGGGTACCGTGATCTTGAGGATGCATTTGTGCATATTATTGGTGCAAAGCGAGCGGTAGAAATCTCATAGTATGTTACGAAGAATTTTAGCTATAGCACAAAACACTTTTCGCGAAACACTTCGCGATCGTATTCTCTGGTCTGTTGTGGTGGTACTACTTGCACTCACTGTATTTTCGCTCTTTGCAGGCTCAGTATCTCTTGAGCAGGATACTCGAATGATTGTTGATTTTGGTCTCACCGCAACATATGTACTTCAGATATTTGTTGCCATCTTCATCGGTTCAATGCTGATGTATAAAGAGATTGAGCGTAGAACTTTTTTTCTGATTATTACAAAACCAATCGAGCGGGGGGAGATTATTATTGGGAAGTGTCTCGGACTTACCACCACCACCTTCGCTGTTACAGCCCTTTCAACACTCGCACTGTTTGCAATATTGTTTATGAAAGGAGTGCATGGTCTTTATCTCCCAATCATTATTTCCGTTGGACTCTCTTTACTTGAGTCGGTCATTCTTATTCTGCTTTCCATCCTGCTTTCAGGGCTTACTTCGCCAATACTTGCAGCGGTTTACACAATTGCGTTCTTTCTTATTGGTCACTCAAGTGATATTTTGCGTACGTTAATTGATGCTCACTTATCTCCAATTTCTACGTTTTTTCTCCGTATCGCATACTATCTTATGCCAAATCTTGAGAAGTTTAATATCCGTAATGACGTCATCTACTCCGTGATTCCTGACCTGCGGGGGCTTTTTATTACCGTGCTTTATGCGGGGTGCTATTCAATCTTTCTCTTTTTATTAGCTCGCGCAATGTTTGAGAAAAAAGAATTTTAGGCATTTCGCGTATGCGCATATCTCACTCTCCACATTTACGCTCATTCATTCCATTGTTCCTTACGCTGTGTTTTCTCTTTGCATCATGTTTTGCACAGCTGAGCTATGATGGAGTGCGAGCAAAGCATTTCAGATTAAATGCACCAGTACATAAATTCGTACTTCCTGCACCCATTGTTCATCACACTGCATTTGGTTTTCGAAATATCCTTGCTGATTATTATTGGGTTACAGCGATACAAGATTTGAATAAGTGGGATAGATTTGATACTTATTATCCTGAATATTTTCGTATCATCAGTACTCTTGATCCAAAGTTTGCATATCCTTACATTATGGCAGCACTGACTGTACCGTCTCGTAAAAATCCAGAGGAGTCACTAGGCTGGCTTTCGGTCATTACGGAGCGGGGGATGAGGGCACTGCCTCTCAATTGGGAAATTCCTTTTTATACAGGGGTGCAATATCATGCAATTGAAAAATCCTTCGAGCGCGCAACACATTATATGGAAATTGCAGCCCAAACTCCTGACAGTCCTGATGTTACGAGACAGGCGTACGGGATATACCTCCTTCGAGGCGCAACTGACTATCAACGCTCTCGAGCGCTATTCACTGCTATTTACGAAACAGCGAGCAATGAGTCCTCACGAGTTGTTGCAGGAGAGCAAATTGCTCTGCTTGACCTTGTTGAGACACTTAATCAAGGAGTGATTACCTATAAGGCGATTCATCACGTGCTCCCTCGCTCAGTGAACGCACTGGTGGATGAGGGGATTGTCTCCGTGCCGGCTGGGGTTGTTGAACAACATGGAATTACTCTCGACAATCAAACCGGAAAAGTGAAATTCTTGCAATAGAATTATCATGCAAAGTTTACTTGTTTGAAATTGTGTCCACTCTGATTAGTTATCCACAGACACACTTACACACAGTAAATCTTGCGTGGTACCATAAATAGATGGTTCTGTGCTGCATAGTAATTCTTTAGGTTATTAATTTATTATCAATTCTTACTTTTTATGAAGTTTATTTCATTAAAAAACCGCAATAGTGGTTTCACCTTGATCGAGCTCCTCGTTGTGATCGCGATCATCGGTATCCTTTCGTCAGTTGTACTCGCATCACTCTCAACTGCACGTCAAAAGTCTCGTGACGCAAAGCGTGTCTCAGACCTCGGTCAGGTACAACTCGCACTCGAACTCTACTTTGATGCAAATCAGAGCTACCCAGTCACTGCACCAATAGCAGGTACTGCAAATTACTCAGGTGCAATTGCACAGCTCACTGCATCAGGAACACTTCCAAAGTCTCCTATACCTCCAAACAATGGTATCTATAACTACCGTGGTGTCACTGCAGCAAATACTGAAGCATCAGCACTCGGTACTGTAGCAACGAGCTATGGACTCTCAGTTACTCTTGAGCGTGCAGACAATGCTGTACTCTCATCTGATGCTGATGATACGGTCACTGCAGGATGGGCAACCGCTTATCTCGGTAATCCAGGTGCAGGAGTTGCAGGTGGAAAGATTTTCACCACAAGCTCGACCTGTGAAGCTACCTCTGGTTCAGACCAGTGCTACGACATCAAGCCGTAAGCAACAAAGTAATGTATGTTACACAAAACGAACCCCACACAGGGTTCGTTTTGTTTTGCCTCATGATATAATTTCCTTGTGAATTTCTACATGCTGATTGTTGTCTTTCTTGTATTCCTGCTCGGTATTTCAATTGGAAGCTTTCTTAATGTACTCATCTATCGCATGGGGAGTGGATCGCGCATCACAGGTAGGTCGAAATGTCTTGCATGTGGGAAAGTACTTACTCCACTTATGCTTGTACCGCTCGTAAGTTTTGTGATGCTTCGTGCACGCTGTGGACATTGTGGAACAAGGATATCTTTCCAATATCCACTGGTCGAGTTTGCTACCGGACTTCTCTTTGTCTTGGTTGCTGTGAAAAATGGATTGTATCTTTCAGAGTACATACCACTTCACCTTACTGTTGCAGTACTCGAAGCGTTTCTTTGGTCAGTATTGATGGTTGTGCTCGTGTATGACATAAAACATAAAATAATCCCAGATGCACTCTCGCTGTTATTTGCCGGTGTGGCAGGGGTAATCCTCTACATAAAGACCACACACGGACTTATGAGTCTCCCGTACCTTCCTTTCATCGACCACACTCCACAATGGGTTAATTGGGCGAGTGCTCCACTTGTTGCACTTCCACTTGCGCTCGTATGGCTTCTGACCCTTGGAAAGGGCATGGGGCTTGGTGATGCAAAACTTGCGTGGGGGATTGGATGGTTTCTCGGACTCTCTGGTGCAGTATCTGCAATCGTGCTTTCGTTTTGGGTCGCGTTTTTTCCGAGTATTGCACTGTTGTTTCTCCGAAGTAAACAATTTACAATGAAGAGTGAGATTCCATTCGCACCATTCTTAATCATCGGAACACTTATTGCATACACGTTTGACGTCAACATTCTCAGCTGGACCTTCTAATTCATGTATATCTCTCAACCTAACACTGCGACACATAGATCAATACGTGGCTTCACCCTCATTGAGTTGATGGTGACAATCTCGATCATGCTTTTTCTTTCGATGGGGATGATATTTAGCTACAACGCAATGAACGCTCGTCTTACAGTTGATAATCTTGCACATCAAACTGCGCAGTGGGTACGTGCAACGCAAGTAACAGCGATGAGTGTGCGCCACACAGCAGATACGTCACAATATCCAGGATATGGGCTATATTTTGACCGCACCAAGCCAAGTCAGTTTATTTTCTTCGCTGATCTCAATGCAGATAAGCATTACCAGTCTCTTGTTGGAGCACAGAAATGTGGTGATATTGGTGTTGAATGTCAAAAAATAATTACTCTGCTTCGTGGAAATAAAATAAAGACACTTTGTGGTGAAACTGCTGTAGCTCCTGGAGTGTCAGATTGCACCCCAGTTTCATATGCAAGTAATCTTGATATCGTGTTTACTCGCCCTGATCCTGATGCAACAATTTACGGAGATGATAGCTCTGGGGTTTCACAACAGTTTTCTAATTCACAAATAACCCTCACTTCAACTCAGGGGTACACTCGTACGATTGAAGTATGGACTACTGGTCAAGTTTCAGTTCATTGATTGCTATGAAAAAAGTTACTATACATAAAAACAAGGAATCTGGATTCACCTTAATTGAAATGATTGTTGCGACAAGTGTGTTTGTCGTTATCATCTTAATAGTTGTTGGTGGTCTCATTAGTCTCAACAATGAAAGCAGGAAAGCACGTTCCGTACGCCTTGTTACGGACAATCTTTCGGCAGCAATTGATTCAATGTCACGCAATATCCGTATGGGTTCGTATTATCATTGTGGATGCCCTGGTTCAGTTGGGTATCCAAATGCACCACTTGATTGTCCTATGACCGATGCGCTTGGCGGGGGAGGTGATCAGTGCTTTGCATTTGAAAGTCAGTTTGGCAATCAAACACTTCTGACTGATCAGTATGTTTACCGTCTCTTTAATCATCGCATCCAGCGCTCAAAAACAGGTGGAGATGCTTCTGACCCAGACTCTTTTGTTGATCTTACTGCAAAAGAAATCACTATTAATGATTTGCGTTTTTACGTTTCTGGCACTGCGCCAGATACTCATCAGCCAGTTGTGACACTCGTGATGCGTGGGACAGCATCAGTAACACCAAAAATCTCAACTGATTTCAATATTCAAACGACACTCGGTAGTCGAACACCAAATTACTCAATCACTCCATAAACATGAAGAACTTCACGAGTAAAAAAGGGTTCACGCTGGTCGAGACAATTGTTGGGGTAACCATCCTCGTTGCGGCAATCGCTGGACCAATGACCCTTGCAGCTTCTAGTCTTCGTGCTTCCCGGGATGCGCGACTTGAATTGATTGCGACACATCTCGCAGAAGAAGGAGTGGAAGTCATTCACAATGTGAGAGATAACAATGCCTCAAATTACCCTGTGGGCTCATGGTTAAACACCATCGTTCCTAATTGTTCTGCACCAGGCTGTGTGGTTGATATTACACAACAAGACCCGTCCCTTGTTTGGTTGCCATCGGCTATTGTGTCATGTGTCCCTGATTGCACACTTATTGCCCCTGTGTACTACAATCCATCAACAGGGCTTTATCGCCAAAGCGCACTCGCGCTTGGTGCACCATGGACAAAGACAAATTTCACACGCGTCATAACAGTAACAACCGTAGATGCCACACGCCAAGTGAGAGTTGTTGCAACTGTCTCATATTTAGGTTTTGGTGGAAACATAAAGAAAGTTACCATCAATGATGATCTTTATAATTGGTTCCCCTCCATTAAGTAATATGAAACCAATACAAAAAACAAAAGGGTATATCTTGCTGATGTCAGTGCTCATTGCGAGTATCATCCTTGCAATCAGTCTTGGAGTCTATGCCCTTAGTATTAAAGATATCGTCCTTGCAGGGTATTTAAAGGATTCTGCTGTGGCATTTGGAGCTGCGGATAAAGGTGTAGAATGTGCGCTGTATTGGGATCGTACCGCTCCGCAAAATGGTATGCCATATACCATCTTCTCAACTTCAACAGACTATACTCCAATTGTGTTTGGTGTAAGTGGGGTACCTACACCTATTTGTGATACGACTCGCCTCGACACTCTTGTGTCGTGGAATGTTAAGAATTTACCTGACGCAACAACTGGTACCACAAAATTCACACTTGATTTTCCTGATAGCACGTGCGCAGAAGTCGAGATATTCAAGGAAAGCAATTCGACAACAACCATCACGAGTGACGGGTATAACTTGCCGTGTAATAGCATAAGCCCAAGGAAGACACAGCGCACTATCCAAGTCCAAGGGAATTTCTAGTTTTCAAGGAATATTTGAAAATTCGCTGAAATCGAGAGGATTGCTATAATCGAGAGGTGACAAAAACTGACTCAAATAACATACCTACTGATGCAACTGTCCGAGCAAAAAAGCTCCGTGACATGCTCCAGTATCATAGTCATCGCTATTATGTACTTGACCTGCCTGAGATCACCGATGCCGCTTATGACACACTTCTTCATGAGCTTCTTTTGCTTGAAACCCAATATCCAGATTTAAAAACTCCTGATTCTCCAACCGTACGTGTGGGGGGAGTCCCGCTTGATAAATTCACGAAGGTGAAGCATGAGGTTCCTCAATGGTCCTTTGATAACGTGTTTAGTGAAGATGAGTTTTGTGCTTTTGATGAACGAGTTAAAAAAGGACTTGGTCATGCGTCTGCGTATGTTTGTGAATTAAAAATCGACGGGTTTAAAATCGTACTTACCTATAAAGCGGGAATACTTACTCGTGCAGCTACACGTGGTGATGGTGCGATTGGTGAAGATGTGACAGAAAACGTAAAACGCATTCAATCAATACCACTTCGACTCACACAACCAATCGACTGTATCGTTGAAGGGGAAGTGTGGATGGGAAAAAAGTCATTTGAGGAGGTCAATAAAGAGCGAGTAAAGAATGCCGAGCCGGTTTTTGCAAACCCACGCAATGCGGCAGCGGGATCTATTCGCCAACTTAATCCCCAAATTGTTGCCTCACGTAAACTTGAATGTTTTATCTATGATATCGGCGCAAGTTCAGTCGCTCTCCCTGCATCACAATTTCATGAACTTGAATTATTGAAGGAACTGGGATTTAAGGTGAATGAACACTTTCGATTGGCTCATAGCCCGCTTGAAGTCATGGTATATGTTCACGAGTGGGAGAAGAAAAAAGACAAGCAAAACTATCTTTGTGACGGAGTCGTCACAAAAGTAAATTTGCGTAGTGACCAAGAAAAACTTGGCTACACTGCAAAGTCTCCTCGCTTTGGAGTTGCATTTAAATTCCCCGCAGAGCAGGCAACTACAATTATTGAAGACATTGTACTTCAAGTGGGGCGTACTGGAGTCGTCACACCAGTGGCACACCTTCGCCCTGTGCGCGTCGCTGGTTCGTTGGTGTCGCGTGCAACGCTCCATAATGAAGATGAAATTGCTCGTCTTGATGTGCGTATCGGGGACACTGTCATTATTGAAAAGGCAGGAGATGTTATTCCTGACATTGTGAGCGTTGTGACCCAAATGCGTATGGGGAATGAAATTGCTTACCAATTTCCTGAATTTGTGGATGCATGCGGTGGAGATGGCAGAATCGAACGAATTCCAGGACAAGCTGCATACCGCTGTGTTGATAAGAATTCATTTGCGCAACAAAAGCGAAAACTCGCATACTTTACTTCAAAGGGTGCGTTTAATATTGAAGGGCTTGGACCAAAAATCGTTGAAGCACTCATGAAAGAGGGATTAGTAAATACCCCTGATGATTTTTTCACTCTTAAAAAGGGAGATATTGATAAATTACCGCATTTTGGAGATAAGTCTGCAGAGAAGCTGATTGCATCGATCGACACACGTCGAAGTATCTCACTTGCACGCTTTATTACCGCACTCTCAATTGATCATGTCGGGGAAGAGACCGCACATGACCTTGCACGTTCATTTCAAACGATTGACGCACTGCTCGGTGCACGTACTGAAGATCTTATTCATGTTGATGGTGTGGGCGAGATCGTCTCAACATCTCTAGTCTCATGGCTCAATGAACCTGAACACAAGCGCATGCTCACAAGACTACTGAAGCAAGTTGCCGTGCTCCCAGAAATGAGTCCTACGCAAAACTCTCCACTTAGTGGTAAGACTATTGTACTCACTGGTGGACTCGAAACACTATCGCGTGACGAAGCAAAGGCAAAAATTCGTGCCGTGGGTGGTAATGTTTCCTCGTCTGTCTCAAAAGAAACGGACTTTGTGGTCGCTGGAGGTGATGCTGGTTCAAAACTCGACAAAGCAAAAAATCTGCAAATCACTATTTTGTCTGAAGATGAGTTTCTTCGACTGCTTGAATCTGGCTCAATATAGTCCTATGTCAGCCATAGAAACACGATAAGTATCGATTTTGAGATGGGTTATAAATAGTGTAGGATAGCGTTATGTTAAAGCGTGAAGATATTGATCACTTGGCGACGCTCGCCCGTATTCAACTTTCGGAAGAAGAGAAAGACCAATTTCCTAAGCAATTAGAGGATATTTTGGAATATGTCAGCGAAGTAAGTAAGGTGGCAACCACAGAAGATATCACTCCTCAAGTGGGGGATTTGCGTAATGTATTGCGTGAAGATATTGCTCCAAATAACGGTGGCGAATTCACTGATGTCATTCTTGAAAATGCCCCACACAAGCAGGATGGGTATGTAAAAGTACAGCAGATATTCTAATACTGAATGCTTATGAACAATATGGAAATACATCTCAATACACTCACCATCGAAGAAGCTGGAATACTCTTGAAAGAAAACAAAATTTCTTCAGTCGCACTAACGACGCTCTATCTTGAGCAAGCAAAAAAGGAAAATCCACGACTCAATGCTTTTGCAGAGATTTTTGATGACGCACTCGCGCAGGCGGCAATTGCCGACACGATGCTTCAGGATGGAAAGGGGACAGCACTGACGGGTATTCCTGTGGCACTGAAAGACAACATGCTTGTTGAGGGGAAGATTGCTGCATCTGGTTCAACCATGCTCATGAACTACCGCGCTGTATATGACAGTACTGTCGCAAGGAAGTTGAAGGAAGCTGGGGCAGTGATCATTGGTCGCACGAATATGGATGAGTTTGCTATGGGAGGATCCACCGAAACATGTGCCTATGGGCCAGCAAAGAATCCCCATGACGACACACGTGTTCCCGGTGGCTCTTCTGGTGGCTCTGCTGTTGCCTTGGCTGCGGGAATGTCGCTTGCTGCCCTCGGCTCTGATACAGGAGGCTCTGTACGTCAACCGGCTGCTTTTTGTGGTGTGGTGGGACTGAAGCCTACTTATGGAGCAGTCTCGCGCTATGGGCTAATGGCAATGGCATCTTCACTCGATCAGATTGGACCATTTGGACGCACTGTCAAAGATACTGAAATCCTTTTTGATGCAATCAGTGGGTATGATACACATGATAGTACTTCTGTGCCTGACAATCATACCCTTAAGACCCTCGTTGCCTCAAAAGAGAAGCTTACTGTCGGAGTTCCATCGTCATTTGTTGAAATAGATGGAATAGATCCTGACATGCGGGATAATTTCAATGCCACTCTTGAGCGCTTGAAACAGCTTGGGCATACTATTACCTACATTGAACTCCCTTCACTCCCAAATGCGCTCTCAGTTTACTACGTAGTCATGCCCGCTGAAGTATCCGCAAATCTTGCACGCTATGATGGTATTCGCTATGGATACTCAAAAGATGCAGACAAACTGATGCAGGTCTACACTGAGTCTCGTGGAGAAGGGTTTGGGAAAGAAGTTCGCAGGCGCATACTGCTTGGCACTTACGTGCTCTCTGCAGGGTATTATGATGCGTACTACAATAAAGCAGTTGCAGTGCGAAAGCTTATCACCGCTGAGCTTACGCAGGCATTCAAGACTGTTGATGTTATTGCGACTCCAACAACCCCATCCCCAGCATGGAAGATTGGCGAGAAAATTGCTGACCCAATGAAGATGTATCTCGAAGATATCTACACCGTGACTGCAAATGTCGCAGGGTTACCAGCAATTTCAGTCCCCTCAGGTACAGTGACAAGAGATGGCTCAGCACTCCCTGTTGGTATACAGTTTCTTGCCCCTGCATTTCAGGAAAAACTTCTTTTCCAAATAGGGACAGCTGTTGAAAAAACTCGTTCATTGTCCTAAATCTTGCTGAATGTGCTGTACACTAGGTAAGATAAAGCTATGGCAGATAAACCAGCATCAAAACCAGCCCCACCAGCGAGTAGTCTCAATATTAGCCTCGCAGAAGCAATTGTTGCAGTAGTATTGATCATACTTGTACTCTCGATTTTAAGCTCGGTCTCATCACCGATTGTGGGCACTGCAGTAAGTAATATATTTTCAAGCGTGCTTTCTGTTGTGAAAATGATTGCAACAATCATTTCGATGATTGCAATCATTATTATCATTTATTCATATATTCGAATAAATGAAATTAGCGCAGAAGAGAGTAAGAAGCTTGGACTTGCGCTCACTTGGGAAAGCGAGCGTTCTCAAAAAAATATTCGTTGGACACGAGTGGAAGAATACATGACATCACTTAACCCATCTGATTGGAAAGTCGCTATTCTTGAAGCGGATAATATTCTTGATAATATTGTTGAGCGGATGGGGTATCAGGGAGGTACTCTTGGGGAACGCATGAAAAAAATTTCCGCAAGTGATTTTCCGTATCTCGAAGAAGCATGGGAAGCACATAAAATCCGCAATGCGGTCGCCCACAAAGGAACTGATTATGCACTTTCACGTAGTGACGCTGAGCATGTAATCAACATCTACTATCGTGTGTTTTCAGCACTTGGTTACCTCTAAATATATGACAATAAATAAAAAGAATATCTATATTGGAATCGCGACACTATTAACAGGAGTGCTTATTGGAATCTTTCTTGCAAATGCTGAGCGTGCACAAGCGCCAAGTTCACTACCACAGGACAAAAATAAGACTTTTTCAATCATCATTATTGACCGTAGGTTAGTTGATGCAAATCGTGAATTTACCGCTATTGAAGGGGATACTGTTTCTTTGAATATTAGTACCGATGAAGACGAAGAGCTCCACCTGCATGGGTACAATAAGTCGATTGCAATTACTAAGGGAAAACTCTCAGTACTTACATTTATTGCCAATGCGACAGGGCGATTTCCATTTGAACTTGAGCATGCTGGCGTTGAGCTTGGTGCAGTGAGTGTGTATCCAAAGTAAGTGGTTTTTTTGTCCAAGAATCTAAGGCCTTCGAGTTCTCTGTATAGTTTTGCTGTGCACTGCACGCAAAGCAAAAAATACCCACAAGGGGTATTTTTTTGCATTTGCGCGGCGGACGGGACTCGAACCCGCAACCTCCCACGTGACAGGCGGGTGCTCTAACCAGTTGAGCTACCACCGCAAATGTTTCTCCAGCCATGCATGATACATGAATGACTGGGTGGTGTCGACAGGAGGGAACGATCCTCCGACCTCGGGCTTATGAGTCCCGCGCTCTAACCAACTGAGCTATGTCGACAAAAATAGTACTGAGTGTCGGAAATCTACTCCACAATCCTTACAACAACGCAGTGTTGGCATAATACCAAAATAATCAAAAACAGCAATACTGGAGCGGGTTACAGGCTACGACATCATTTGTGGAAATATCTGCAAATGAATCATATTTTTTATGTAAGTAAAAAAGAAAATCCCCAGAAGGGGACTTTCTTTCTTACTTGTTGCGGGACCTGGAATCGAACCAGGGCCTTCAGGTTATGAGCCTGACGAGGTACCGCTCCTCTATCCCGCTATCGGTGTGAATTATTCAACCCAAATTCTCAGTGAATTCTGTGTGAGTGAACGTACGGGGGATTATAGGTAATATCTCACTTTTCCGCAACCCCTCGTATGCTTATCCATATCATAAAATTGAAAAAACCAACGAAGTAGTGTAGATTTCACTTTGTAGTTCTTTTGAATTATTTATGCCGTTTTAGCTCAGTTGGTAGAGCATCTCCATGGTAAGGAGAAGGTCCCCAGTTCGATCCTGGGAAACGGCTCCACACTAGTCTTTGGTGACTGGTTGTTTAGTACAATGTTGCCGCCTTAGCTCATCTGGTAGAGCAACGGTATCGTAAACCGTAGGTGCCCAGTTCAAGTCTGGGAGGCGGCTCCAAAATTTTTCTCCACACTGTTTACCTATGTCAAAACATCAACAATTTTGGAATAAAGAGTATAAGACCTCGGATCATATACAGCTCTCGGATGAACCAGCTGAAGATCTCGAGAAGTTTTGTCGTTACCTTGAGCGCAATTATGGGAAGAAATTTCTCAACGTCACAACCCAAGCTCTCGATCTAGGATCAGGAAATGGACGTAATCTCATCTATCTCGCAAAAACCTATGGCATGCGCGGAACTGGCTATGACATTTCAGATGAGGGGGTCAAGCAAGCAGAGAAAGCATCGACTGGGCTACCGCTGAAGTACGTGGTGCGTTCGATTGAAGGAGTACTCGACATGAAAGATGCATCGGTCGATATTGTGCTCGACATGATGACATCACACTTTTTGAAACAAAAAGAACGAGATGCGCTACTCCAAGAAGTCCTTCGAGTGCTCAAACCTGGCGGTTGGCTTTTTCATAAATCATTTTTAGCCGATCAAGACATGCATGTCCGCAGACTCCTTCGTGAACATCCCGCAGATGAGCCTGATGCATATATTCATCCTGAGATTGGGGTCTATGAACATGTTTGGACTGAAGTCTCTCTTCATGAGTTTTTTGCTCCGCATTTTGAGATCCATAAAGTAGAGCGCTCCCATAAACACATCAGGGAGGGGAAGGCGTGGAAGCGTCGCACGGTGGTCGCTTATCTTGAAAAGAGCTACTAGGACCGTCTTTCTCATGCTTCAATCGCTAATGCTATAATCGGAATATGGATGAAGTGAATGCACGAATAGCGGAAATCGAACAAGCAATGCTCGCTCCTGATTTTTGGAGTGACAAAGATCGTGCACAAGCGATGATCAAAGAGCTCGGTGAATGCAAGACCACCATATTGGGGGGAGGGAAGTATGATAAGGCAAATGCCATCATTACTATTTTTTCTGGTGCAGGTGGAGATGACTCAGAAGATTTTTCTGCGATGCTTGTGAAGATGTATATGAAATATTGCGAACGCAAGGGGTGGGGCTATGAAGTGCTTCACGAAAATGAAAATGATCATGGGGGTTACCGCAATATTACTTTTGAGGTAAATGGAAAGTCATCGTATGGTGAGCTTAAAAATGAGTCTGGTGTACATCGCTTGGTGCGTATTTCTCCGTTTAATGCTGCGCAAAAAAGGCATACTTCATTTTCAATGGTTGAAGTGATTCCTAAATTTAAAAAGGGTGAGATTGAGCCGATACCAGAAGCAGAGGTGCGATTCGAGTACTCTCGTTCTGGCGGTGCTGGTGGGCAGAATGTGAATAAGCGTGAAACCGCAGTACGCGCTATTCACGAGCCTACAGGACTTGCGGTGCATGTCTCTGCGGAGCGCTCTCAGCTTCAAAATCGTGAACGTGCACTTGAGATTCTTGCTGCAAAGATATTCCACTTAAGAGAATCTCTTTCAGATGAAGAAAAAGAAAAAATGTATATTTCTAAAACCACTAAAGTGGAGTGGGGAAATCAGATTCGCTCCTACGTGCTCCATCCATATAAAATGGTCAAAGATCACCGCACTGATGTTGAAACAGCAAAAGTAGATGCAGTGCTTGAACGCGGTGAAATTGATGAGTTCATTCTCGCAGAACAAAAACTATAGTACCGCCCATGATTAGGGAGATAAATACCTCTGTTTGACAGCACTCTTTGCTCCAAGTAGCATCGAGTGAGATTGTTCAATGTACACAACCAAAAAGGGGAAACATCATGAAAAGCGAGGATATCTTGCGTGTTTCATATGAATTGCGGAGATTGGGGTTTTCGAGCATTGAAGTCTCTGACATGCGCACTCATTTACTGACCGCTCATACTGAGCTTGCCCGGATACTTCAAGACCCTACCGCACGGAAGATATTCACTATCTCAGCAGAGAAATATGAACGTGACGAGCTTGGAGAGCCATATGAGATTGGTATTCTTGAGCGCAGTGGCAGAGTAAAGCAGGAGTCTGAGAAAGGGCTCTTTGATCGTGCTGCGGGAAGAGAGTACGATGATCCAAACAAGGAAATGTTTCATTACTCACCTGCACTTCTGCAGGTACTCTCCGCTGATCATCGCCGTGAATATCTTGCATTTCTGACTGCACTCGCCGAAATCAATTCACAGGCAGTGTGTATCGTTCGTCATGTCGTTCGAGAAATTGGAAAGAAGCATCGCTCAGGACTTCCTGGTCGCCCATGCCGGTCTCTTGAAGATCTGCTTGATGGATCAACTGCAATCACTCGTCTCATTGAATACGGTAGTGTGGACGGGGGAGTGCTCGATGCACAAGTGCATCGCGACCGTGATTTTGTTACCGTTCACCACTACTCAAGTGAACCCGGACTTTATGTATTTGATAAAGAGCGGAATTCATACCAAACTCCCGAGCAAGCAACAAATGTCGCAACCGTGTTTACGGGTGAGAAATTTTGGGGACGTACTCGAGGGAAGTACGGAGCGGCTACTCCTCATGGCGTATACCGCAACTGCCGTAATCGTAATGTGATATCTACTGAAAAGCGTTTTGTTGCAGTGACGTTTGTGCATTCAAGGCTGACTCGAAAAGATACTGAATGGATACAAGACAACCTCGACAAGATTGGTATTAATCAGTCGCAATATAAGATTGCTTAACTATGAACACTCTAGCTACGTGCTAGAGTGTGTTTTTTTATATTCAAAATACAGATGAGAGGGCATTACTGTGGGCTACTTTTGTTCCCGTGTTGCAAAAGTCTGTTATACTAGGAAAGCATTATGATCTACTTCGACAATGTCACGAAGCTCTACTCTGATCACGCGGCACTTCACGAAGTGACGTTTGGTATTGAGCCTGGAGAATTTGTCTCCGTAGTGGGACACTCAGGAGCAGGGAAGACTACCATGCTAAGGCTCTTGCTGGTCGAAGATAAACCAACAACAGGGTCGGTTTTTTTTGAATCGACCAATGTTCATCGCATTAAACAGTCATATGTCCCCGCATATCGCCGACGTATTGGTACTGTGTTTCAGGATTTCAGACTACTTCCCAACAAGACTGCATATGAAAACATCGCATTTGCCATGGAAGCTGCTGGTCGTACTGATGAAGAAATCCGCTCTGATGTTCCGCAAGTACTCGAGCTCGTTGACCTTGCCTCAAAAGCACTTCATTTTCCAAGTGAGCTTTCTGGAGGAGAGAAACAACGTGTCGCAATCGCACGTGCAATCATCAGCCAGCCTGATGTACTCATTGCAGATGAGCCAACTGGTAATCTCGACCCGGTTAATACCTATGACATCATTCAGATCCTCAAGAAAATCAACGATATGGGGACAACGATCATTCTCACAACTCATAACAAGGGGATTATTGATTCGCTCAAGCGAAGGGTGATTACCATGGATAATGGGAAAGTTATCCGTGATGATAAACACGGCAAATATATTCTTTAGTATGTGAGCATTCAGCTCGCCATCTTTCCGAAAAGTAGTTCATAGTAGGGGGGGCTACGACTTCCAGTATTGTGCATCAAAAAACTCTTGGATGTCAGTATGTCTCAGTCTTTTTTTGCATGTTTTTCCTTTTTATAGCAATAATTCCGGATATACCCATCTCGTGTCCTTGTATTTCGCCAATACGTAAGGCTTGTATGTCATTTGCGTACACTTGCCTGCGCAATGGTGATTTGCAAGGAGACACTATCCATGAGAAAATAAGTGGCAATGGGAGTGTTTACTAACACACGCCGGATTGTAAAAGCCGGCTTCATCAATTTTTGGAGAAACGCAGTTGTCTCACTGTCGGCTATTTTTGTAATGACCGTCGCACTCTTTGTGATCGGAACTACGATGATCGCGTCTGTGTTTCTTGATTCCACGGTGCAAACAATCAATGATAAAGTCGATGTAAATGTGTACTTCAATGCTGACGCTGCTGAGAGTGATATTTTTATCATGAAGCGAGGGATTGAAGCGTTGCCTGAGGTAAAAGAAGTTACGTATATTTCACGCGACCAAGCTATTCAAAATTTCAAAGATCGCCACCAGAATGATTATCTTATGACACAGGCACTCGACGAACTTGTCGACAATCCTCTCGGTGCGATTCTTAACATTAAAGCAAAAGATACTGCACAGTATGATGCAATTGCTCGCCATATCAAGAATGAACAAGAAGCGGCTGGTCCTGGAAACAACCTTGTTTACAATGTTAATTATTCCAAGAATAAAGTGGTGATCGATAAGCTCACCGCCATTACCGCAGGAGTAGAGCGCGTCTCACTCGCTATCTTGATGCTTCTGATTGCAATTGCAGTGGTGATTACTTTCAATACTATTCGTCTCGCTATATACATCTCTCGAGAAGAGATTGCGATCATGCGTCTCGTGGGGGCAAACAATACCTTTGTGCGTGGTCCATTTATTGTTGAAGGTGCAATGTACGGTATGGTAGCTGCGATTGTCTCAACTGCACTCTTTTATCCCGTCACGCTCTGGCTGAAGGGCGCAACACAGGATTTCTATGGTGGTATCGATCTCTTCTACTACTACATCACTAACCTTAACCAAATTTTCCTTGTGCTCCTTGGTGTTGGCGTGGTGCTCGGAGTATTCTCAAGCTACTTAGCTGTCCGTCGCTACTTAAAGGTCTAGTATCCGTTATGTACAAACCTCCCCCAATCTACAAAAGTGAGAAACGCTCACTGTCCGCCTCTCTGTATAAAAATTTCACATTAAATTCATTATCATGACAAAAGCACATAAATATATTTTCGTAGTTGGGGGAGTGATGAGTGGAGTAGGAAAAGGTGTCGCAACATCTTCGATCGCACTTTTGCTCCAATCGCGTGGGTTCAAAGTCTCACCAATTAAAATAGACCCGTACCTCAATGTTGATGCAGGGACTATGAATCCCACTGAGCACGGCGAAGTATTTGTCATGAAAAATGGACTTGAGACAGATCAAGATATGGGAAGCTATGAGCGCTTTCTTGGGCGCGATTTGAACCCCGAGAACTACATGACCGGCGGTATGGTCTACAAGAGTGTTATTGACCGCGAGCGCGCACTTGGCTATGGAGGGCGCTGTGTTGAACCAGTACCACATATTCCTGAGGAAATCGCCAATCGCATCAAGCGTGCAGGAGAGAAAGATAAGTCTGACATTACCATCATTGAGATCGGTGGCACACTTGGTGAGTATCAGAGTGTTATGTTCATCGAAGCGGCGCGTATGCTTGAGTTTGAGCACCCTGGTGACGTACTGTTCGTGCTCGTCTCATACCTTCCTGTGCCTGGCAAACTTGGTGAAATGAAGACCAAGCCAACCCAGTATGCAGTACGTACTATGAATTCGTATGGAGTTGAACCTGACATTATTATTGCGCGTGCAGAAGTCCCGCTCGACAAGAAGCGCAAAGAAAAAATCGCAGCATCATCGGGACTCCACCCCGACCAAGTGATCTCCGCGCCAGACATCGATAGTGTCTATGATGTGCCACTGAATTTCGAGAAGGATAAGCTCACTGACATCCTTCTGAAATTAATGAACTTCACATCAAAGCAGAAAACTCCAGCACTTGCTCCGTGGAAAAAATTTGTGCATAGCGTCCACCACACCCGTGGGGAAGTGCATATCGGTATGGTGGGGAAGTATTTCTCAACAGGCGACTTTGTCCTCGCAGATTCATACCTTTCAGTGATTGAAGCAGTGAAGTATGCAGCATACAAACAGGGTAAGAAGCCAGTAATTGATTGGATAGCAGCAACAGACTTCGAAGGAAAGAATGCAACCGCAAATCTTGTGAAGCTCAAGAAATACGACGGGATTATTGTTCCTGGAGGGTTTGGTGCACGTGGTATCGAAGGAAAACTTGCGGTAATCAAATATGCCCGTACGCACAAGCTTCCATATTTTGGACTCTGCTACGGAATGCAACTGATGATGGTTGAGTATGCCCGTAACGTACTTGGGTGGAAGGGAGCAAATACAACAGAGATCGATCAGAAAACAAAATACCCTGTGATCGACATCATGACCGACCAACGCCAAAAAATGAAAGAGGGAGACTATGGTGGCTCGATGCGACTCGGCTCGTATCCTGCATATCTGAAAGAGGGTACGATTGCCCGTGTTGCATACGGTGCTGAAATGGTACACGAGCGCCATCGCCATCGTTTTGAGGTCAATCCTGTGTACGTGGAGGCATTTACTGACGCAGGGCTCCTATTCTCGGGTGTGTCGCCAAGCGAGACGCTCATGGAGATTGCAGAGCTTCCTCAGTCAAAACATCCATTTTTCCTTGGGACCCAGTTTCACCCTGAATTCACCGCCCGACCGCTCACCTCACACCCCCTCTTTGATGCTTTCATAAAAGCTGCAAGTAAGAAAAAATCACCGAAGTAAGGTCATCTGTCGCTCCGAGAGGTTGAAAAATACTCCAAAATGCGTATGATACAAACACTGTCCGCTATGGGCAGTGTTTTGTTCAGATACCAATATTGCGAGATCGTCTAATGGTAGGACATCGCCCTCTGGAGGCGACTATCTAGGTTCGAATCCTAGTCTCGCAGCAGTCATGTGAGCCCGACCGAGGTTGATATATCAACGTTTCTTTGAGAGCAAAAGTTCGCACCAGTCATGGACACGAACTTTCTCCAAAAAAGCCAAGAAATACAAGACCTCGATCGAAACCTCATGTGTGCTCTATTCCGCAAATTGCAAACCCGCTGAGAGCGGTATTCAGAACATAAAAGCACCCGATTGGGTGTTTTTGTGTTTATGCAATCAAAAATGATAAAGTTGGACGATGGACTTGTCTGCAAAAAATAAGATACTCCTTCTTCATGCGGCTCTTGAGAAAGTAGATATTTTTTCGACCGAATTTAGTTCGCAGATTCAAAATATTGTTACTGAACATAAGACCAACGGCGGCCATCTTGAATATGCCTATGTTGAGCATTTCCACAATGAAATTATTGGTCTCTCACGATTGTTCCAGTATCTTCTAAAGGACGACTTCAACCAGAAGTATGTCTTCTTTCCCGTAAGAGGATCGCTTGAGGTCATTCTTTATTTAGAGCATGTATTGCGACTAGCTAAGGAGGATGGCAACAAAGTACTCGAGTTGCTATCGCGAGACATGGCGCAAGGTGCAGCCGCAATTGATGCGGCAATTCCTCCGAAAGAAGAGCACCATATGCATAAGGTATTAAAGTCGGTGGGTCTCGTAAATAAAATTCTTAAGACAGATTTTGATTTAGCAAAAGTAAAATCAAACACAAGGGTGTTTCCATCAATTAAAGATTTGTGTGATAAAAGTTCCCTTAATCTCAAAGATTTCAAGGGGTCGGACATATATCATGTTTACGCCCTCTACAGCGAATCAAACCATCTTCGTCTGGGCAATCAGCACGTTATCACCGATGATGTGGATTTGTTAACTTGCTGGGCGTTGGAATATTTCTTGGAGATCTATATTAAATTTTACCAACAGCTCGTAGATACAAAGATATTTCCTGATAAGTATACCGACGATTTGACGACAATTAAGCAGTCGGTAGGTATGAATTGGTAGACTAACTTAATAGGCTTAGCTGTTTGTCTTTGAGTACTAGTTTGCTCCGTAGGTGACTCAGCAACTCCCGCTTCTCGTAGATGGGTCGCTTGCGCAGAATGTGTTTTGCGTAGTTTCTGATATCCACTTCCCATACCTTCACCTTTGCGGACTTTTGTCCGAGCACTGACTCTTGGAATTCATTGTGTGATTCGATTTCGGATCTGATTTTGTCTTTCATCCCAATCTCGTCGAGTGACACGACGTCCATGATGCTTGCGAGTTGCTCGATGAGTTCTTCTTCTCGCACATACCCACAGGGACAGTGTTTGTCTTTAAACTTTGTGCACCCATAGTACACATATCGATTTGTGCTTCCATCCTTCAGTTTCTTGAATTTCTCGTCTGCTGTCACTCCCGATCCACACAGTCCGCAGGTGAGCATCCTCGTGAATGCGAACTCTTTGTCCTGCGCTCGCACGAGGTGCTCGTTCGTTATCTTATTCTGCACCTGCATGTATAAATCCTTGGTTATGATGGAGTCATGCTTTCCCACATACCATTGTCCGCTTCCTTTCGGATATTCGAATTCTCCGTAGTAGAACGTGCTTTTCAGTATGATGTAAATATTGCTCAACGTGAGCGGTTTTCCGTGCTTCGTGTTGAATCGCAGGTCGTCCTTGAGCCATCGAAATAGTTTTCGCCCAGACCATCCGTCCTGCGCTACTTTCTCGAACATCTGCTTTATGACTTCTGCTCGTTGTTCATCGAGTACCACTTGGCACTTCTTGTTTCTATCAGGATTGCTTAAGTATCCTGTTGGTGGCACGCTCGGCCAATGTCCCATCTCGCACCTCGCACGAAGCCCTCGCTTCACATTCACCATTTTGTTGTCGTTCTCAAGCTTCGCTTGCGAACCGAGAATCATCAGCAGAAACTTCTCGTTCGGGTTATTTGTGAATCGCTGTCCGTACGTTCTGATTTCATCAAGAAGCTTCTGATCCATTAAGTCCACCACAGAGC
>DALYED010000014.1:39325-40059 GCA_031972735.1 Minisyncoccota bacterium
CATTTCTACTCAATCTATCGGGTGCCCACGTCAGAATGCCATTAAACTTTCCTTGCCTGATCTCGGTGATCAGCTCGTTGTATACAGGTCGCTGACCCACCTCCTTAGAGGAGTGCGACTCGCGCTTGATCTCGACGATCTCAAGCCCCTCTCGCTCTGCGAGGCTGATCATCTCCTTCACCTGTGACTCTATTGATAATGCTTGCTTGTCCTCCTGCTCGGTTGATTTGCGAGCGTACAGACAGTACTTAATCGTTGATGGGGTTGCCTCTGTCGCCAGCCCCATCTCTGGCTTTGGTGTTGTGTTATTCATACAGTACAAGGGATGACGCAACCCCTCTAGGGAGTCCAGGAGGCATCAGTTGGTAACTTTCACGATAAAATCCCCCTGAATTCAGGGGGATTTTATGCGAGGGTTCACACAGGGTTGTTACCGTTTTGGGCGATACATTCTCGCCACGCCTCGTTTTTGTGGAGGTTCCTGATCTTGCGCAACAACCTTAGTGGGCTTCTTTACTTGTGGTTGTTGCTCAGTCTCATCAGGCAACTCAATGTCGGGAGATTCGTAATCTTCATCACGCTCATCTCCTGTTTCCGCTTGTGACCACTTGGACATCGCGGTTGCGATTTCCTTTATGCGCTCGGGGCTCAGTATTGTTTCCTGCTTCAGATTGATCTCGTACTCATGTTTGAGTTTTTCCGAGTAGTTGATGTGGTTGTTTTTGAGCCAGAAG
>DALYED010000015.1:0-13767 GCA_031972735.1 Minisyncoccota bacterium
TTTGAAAACTGTTGAGCAAGCGAGCCTGAAAGTCTTTTGCATTGACGTACTCTCTGCAATACTCGCAGGGGTCAGTCATGAGTTTGGCTTTCGCTACTTTTTCATCTGTTTTGCAATCACTTTGATCGTATTTGTGAACTGGTGCTTTCGCTATGGACTCAACTGGCTGTTGACCGCATACGTTATCTTTCTGATGGTGTACTTCAATGAGTATAAGCATGATTTCAGTCGGGTATTGCGATTTGCACTACTGCTACTTACCGTATTTACTGTGTGGTCTGTGGGGAGTAGTTCGGTTGTCTATTGGGCGTATGACGCAGTGCTGATTCCGGTGATGCAATACACTACCGTATTTCAGCTAGACGCTCTATTTGATGACAGCCACAGTCGACTGTTTCTCTATGGTGCAGTACTTACCAATGTCATGTATGCGCTGATGAATAGAAGTGAAGGAAATCTGGTTGCAATACATGCATGGTATGTCGGAGTCATTCTGCTCTATGCAACCATGATCTACGGGCTACTCACTGCAGTTGTGGTGCACATACTCTGCAATGTCATATCAGTAGTCGTGCGACTGTGCTTTTACTCCACCACCTCGCGATAGCTCTTTGTTCGCGCTAGTTAAAACACCCTACTTAGTATAAGTAGGGTGTTTTTTTTAGAATACGTTTCATTTCTCAACCGATTGAATTCTTCACTTGCCTCGTATGAAATAATTCATTCGAAATTTTCTCATCCCATGAATGAGTAATTTTCCCCTTGTAACTAAACATGTGCGGCCGCACATGTTTAGTTACAAGGGGAAAATTAAGAGTACATATCAAAAATGGGGAGGATGGAAGTGCGTGAAAAGTTTGTCGTGCGGTAGTGGAGAAGTGTGGCGCATCAGTCGAGTGCAAAGTGTTCGCGAAGGTGCGCGTCATTTTCAAGCTCCTCGATGATTGCATAGAGTAGTTGCTTTCCGATCTTGAGCTCTGCTTTTAGTAATGCAATCAGCTCTTCGCATGGATAGGGGTATGCCCAGACACTTGCCTGGAGTTTGTAGAATCCATAACCTTGCAACAGTCGTGATACTTGCATGCGGGTAGATTTTCGCGTTTCTTTGATGTCGTAGATCACCACGCGCCAGCGTTTGTCCCACTTTTTCTTCATGTGCAAATTTGACTGACCGTAGAGTTTAAACAATTTGAGTTTACCTTTGTCTGTGATCGAGACAAATTTTCTGCCATTCTTTTCTTCGAGTACGAGTTCTCCATTTTTGAGGAGCTGACGGAACGAGCGTCTTATCTTTGCATTTGTTCGATCTGGGTGAGCAAGTTCGCGCATTGCGGGTCGGAGTAACTTGCCGACTTTTGGGACAGCAAGACTAACCGCAAGAATGCCTGTGGCAAATGTGACATCGAGAATATATCGTTGGATGTTCGTTCGGATTCGCTTTGCTTTCGCACGTCCTTCTGTTGTCTTCATGCCCCTTGATACTATGCAGTCATGACCGAATGGCAATATTGCCACAATGCGTGATGTATTTTGTGCTTTCACACATGTCACCCTCCCAAAATAATGATTTTACGCATGTAACTAAAAGTGTGCGGCCGCACAGAGTTAGTTACATGGTAAATTTTGAATAAAAGACGTGATCGGGGGTAGTGGAATATGAAAAGAGCATACAAAGAGCGTTAAAAGAACATGCAAAAATGAAGGATAAGAAGTGAGGGAAAGTAGAGATGGTGAGAGTGGTATAAAGGGGATTTTCTTATGTAACTAAAAGTGTGCGGCCGCACAGAGTTAGTTACATGGGGATTTTTTGGGGAAATAGTGGAGCAATAGTGGGGGTTGCGGGAGATTGTGTGGAAATTGGAAGAGAATAGTAAGAGAATTGTGTGATAGGATTTTTTTGGTATTGATAAGGGGGATTGAAGTGTAAATTTAATGAAATTTAGGGTTTGGGGAGGGGGTGTTTAGTTGTGGTATGATGAGAGTATAAGTATAAGCAATAAAGTATAAAACGTAGGTTGGTGGAGGATTTTGCGATGTAACTAAAAGTGTGCGGCCGCACAGAGTTAGTTACATGGTAAATTCAAGAAAAGAAATGATGCAGAGAAGGGAGGGTGGGGAGATATAAGATAAGCGACAATAAGCAATGATGCATAGGGGGGGTACTACGATTGCCATACTGCATACTGATTGAAATACTACTGATATGATGACTACTTTTACGAGCAACAAGGGCGAACGTGAGCATGAGGTATTGCTTGATATCTCGGTGGTGGTACCGGTGTACAACGAAAAGGGCAACATCGCGAAGCTTGATGCAGAGATACAAAAAGTCGTCGCAAAGATTACTCCACACTACGAGGTGATCTATATCAACGATGGCTCGACCGATGGCTCGCTCGCCACGCTCAAGACTCTGCGTGGAGTGACGATCATTAACTTCAATCGCAACTACGGACAGACGACTGCCTTTGACGCGGGCTTTAAGGCATCGCGGGGAAAAATCGTGATCTCAATGGATGGCGATGGGCAGAATGATCCGCATGATATTCCGCTTCTGCTTGAAAAAATGCGCGCAGAGGATCTCGATGTGGTGGCTGGGTGGAGAAAGGTGCGCAATGATAAAAATGGAATCAAAGTGCTGACACGGATCGGGCGAGTCATGCGGAGACTCTTTATCTCTGACAATGTGCATGATACGGGGTGCTCGTTTCGGGCGTATCGACGCGAGGCGGTGAAGTCGCTCGATATTGGAGGCGAGATGCATCGGTATATCTTGGCACTTCTGCGCTGGAAGGGATTTACCATTGGCGAAGTGGTGGTACGTGATCGCGCACGTGTGTACGGGAAGAGCAAGTATAACTACTCTAAAGCGATACGGGGATTCATCGACCTTGGGTATATCTGGTTTATCCACAAATACTCTCAGCGACCACTGCACTTGTTTGGCTACATGGCTACACTCTTTTTTATCCTTGGCATGCTTGCAGGTGGATGGACTATCTACGGGAAACTCTTTATGCATCTGTCGCTGAATCGCAACGGCTGGGCACTGGTGACATTTTTCTTCATGCTGTCAGCAATCATGATGTTTAGCTTTGGGATTGTAATCGATCTTTTGATGAAGAATATGTTCAACTCGTCTGAAACCGAACGCCGGTATTATGTCCGCAATGTGTTTACGACTGCAAAATGATATGAAACAGATACTCCTGCTGAACTATGAATTTCCACCACTCGGTGGTGGCGCAAGCCCAGTCTCGTATGAGATTGCGGTACAACTTTCGGAGAGTGGGTTTGCTGATATCGATGTAGTAACGATGGGGTACGGCAATCTCCCTGCACATGAAGAGATTAATCCGCATTTGAGAATCTATCGAGTGAAGTGCCTACGTTCAAAAAAAGAGATTTGCCATCCATGGGAGCAAGCGACGTATCTGGTGAGTGCATATCAGCAGTGCAAGAAACTCATTGCATTAAAGACATACGATATTTGTCATGCACATTTCATTATCCCAACAGGAATTCTCGCAAGGAAACTGAAGCAACAGTTTGGACTCCCGTATGTCATCACTGCACATGGGAGTGATGTGCTCGGGTATAATCCACGCTTTCAAGTACTGTATCCGTTTTTGATTGGAATATGGAAGAAAGTGCTTGATGATGCAAAGATGGTCACTTCGCCCTCACGATATCTGCAACAAGAAATTCTGAAAGTGTATCCGACATTTCCAGAGGACAAGATTGCTGTCATCCCCAATGGAATTACTCAGGGAAAATTCATGCCAATGAAGAAGGAGCAGTATATCTTGCTTGTCTCGCGACTGACAATCAACAAGGGTGTGCAAGATTTGATTGAAGCGATAAAAGATCTTGATCTCGGCGAGTGGAAGGTGAAAATTGTGGGGGAGGGACCCTATCGCAAGGCACTTGAAGCACTTACTGCAACTTATAAACTGAGCGATACTATCGAATTTGTGGGTTGGGTCGACAACAAGAGTGACCGCATGCGCGAGCTATATGGCAAAGCGAGCATTTTTGTCCTTGCAAGCTGGTTTGAGAATATGAATATGACGCTACTTGAAGCGATGCAGTCGGGGTGTGCTGTTATTGCAACTGATGTGGGGGGGAATAGAGAGGTGGTCAGTGATACGGGGAAGCTCGTCGTGACGAGTAATGATGAGATTGCACCAGCACTAGCTGGATATATTAATGATTCATCACTACTTAAGCGTGACCAGCAAAACGTAACTGAACTCATCGCGCAACACTTCGAATTTTCAAAATTATTGAATGAGTATAAAACAGTTTTATCATGAAGATACTGCATATTATCGATAGCTTGGGGCTTGGAGGAGCGCAAACTGTTGTACGAGGAATCTTTGAATACCAGAAAGCCAATAAAGATATTTTCTTATATGCACTACGCAATCGCGAGGTAACTACTCAGATTGATCACCCACATGTCACTATCTATCCATCGAATTCGAAGTACTCACTCCTCCCGCTTCTCAAACTGCGGAGAATAATTATTGATGAGCAAATCAACATTTTGCACTGTCATCTATTTCGCTCGCAAGTATTTGGGTGGATACTGAAAACACTATTTTTCCCCAAGATTACTTTGCTATTTCATGAGCATGGTCAGATTGTAGGCTCAGATAAAAATAACAAGACGGAAGATATATTGTTTCGATTTTTTATATCTCATACACAGGGAAGTGTTAAGAAGTACATTGCAGTTTCGAAGTATATAAAAGAAGAGCTTGAACAAAAGGGGAGTGTTGATGAGAGTAAAATTACTGTTCTTTATAATTTTGTTGATCTCAATAAGTTCAGTAAAGATAATATTACATGGAATATTGCTGATGAAAGAATAAAAATTGGTCTAAATAAAGAATCATTTGTTGTAGGATTTGCGGGTAGGCTAGTTGAGCGTAAGGGGTGGAAAGATTTTCTCGATGCTGCAAAACTCTTACAAAACGAAGATAATTCGGTTCAATTTCTGATTGCTGGTGATGGTCCAGATAGAGAAGCTCTACTTCAGTATATTAAATTTTTAAAGCTAGAAAACAATGTGGTGTATCTTGGGTATTACAAAGACATGCTTCGTTTCTACTCACTTATTGATTGCTTTGTGATTCCATCACATTGGGAGGGGTTACCAATGACGCAATTAGAAGTACTGTCTGTAGGTACTCCATTGATTTCAAGTAATGGTCCAGGATTGAATGAGGTAGCTGAGGATGGGGAATCATGTCTATATTTTCCAATACATAATGCAGGACAAATAGTAAGTAAATTGATGTATGTAAAAAGTGACAGAGAAATAAGTCGACTATTAATAAGTAAGGGCCATGAGACAGCAAGACTCTACTCAATTCATGACTATATACTTAAGTTAAGTAGAAATATATATTTTCAAACACAGAATGTTTAAGCAAAAACCGAAAATATTGTTCCTTACGCGCACCAACCAAATATCAGGCGGAGGTGAAGCTACGTTTATTAATAATTTAACTGAGAACATAAGTTTTAATAAACTGTTTGATCACACCTTCTTTTTTTATGCTGGTATATATAAAAACTCTCTAGCTGGTTTAAGTTTACTAGATGAATATATATTTTTTAGAATTTCAAAGATATTTAGTTTGTTAAAAAATGCACATAATTCTGATATTGTTAATTTTAATGGTATCCATCAATTTTCCGTCTTAGTAATTTATATCTTTGTTCGTTTGGTAAATTCAAACCTAGTAGTTATTTTTCATAGCAATATGAACTCAACTATTTGGGATAAGTATGTGTTGTTTAGAAAGATGAGAAAGATGATTGTTGTAAATATCTGTACACTATTTTCAAAAAAACTCATATTCATTACTTTCACGCAATTGAATGACTACAAGAAATTATGTGTATTCAAAAATAAATTTAATGTAAAAGCAACTTCTATATATAATTTTATCAAGGATGAGGTTGTAGTAATAAATCGATCAATACAGCTAAATAAAGAAATAATATTTGTTGGAAGGTTCACTCCAAATAAAGGATCAGAGGAAATTATCTCTCTATCGAAGAAAATGCCTGAGTTAAACTTTGCGGTTATTGGGAAAAAGCCGCACGTGCTAAATTTCAGGTACGGAGCTAATTTGATCTTCAAAGGGGAGCTTGACTCAATGGCTGTGATTAATCATCTACATAACTCCTCTGTGTTTATACTTCCGAGTTATGATGAGGTATTCCCAATTACTATACTTGAAGCGATGTCACAAGGTTGTGTTGTAATTTGTTCAGATTTACCTCAAATACGCGAGTGGTTTAAAGACGGAATTAATGGTTTCCTTGTGCCAGTCGGAAATGTGGAAGAATTGAGCAATAAAATTAAATATTTGCACAATAATCAAGACATCTTAGCTACGATTTCACAAAATAATATACATGATATTAAAAACTATACTGAGACAAATCAAGTCCCAAAATATATAAATGTATACTCAGAGATAGTAAATCCCAAGCATGTATAATTTAAGAAAATTTTTTAGTAAACATAACCTACTAATTCATGATTTTTTTTGGAGGTCACTTCAGGTTGTTGGTAAACAAGGAGTAAATTTTTTTATATTCATACTGTGTGCAAAATATTTGTCTGCTTATGATTTTGGAATTTATAACTTTGTCCTTGTAATAATCTATTTCTTGGTAATGTTTGGAGATTTTGGCATATCTACGGCAACATCAAAATATGTAGCAGAATATCATCACAATGATAGAGAAAAATTAAAATCTGTACTGTTCAATTCGGGCTTACTGATCATCCTCATAACAGCAGTGGTTTCATTAGTTACCCTACTACTAGGCCCGTCTCAGTTTGGGGATAAATACCAGTATGTTCTCCTTGCTCTGCCAATGTTATTTTTTTCTCCAATGACCTCACTGTTTGATGGGATCTATCGTGGCCTAAAACAGTTTAAAAAACTTGCGCTAATCTCACTTATTGTCGGCGGCATTTCAATGCTTATTGTGTATTTACTAGTGCAATTTCACGGATTAAAAGGTGCACTTTTGGCCCAAAATATTTTTTACGGCTCACTTTTTCTGGGATTATTATTTTGCTATCGCGACTTCAATTTTAAAATCAATAAGAGGATAATTAAAGAAATTGGAATATATAGTCTTTATGTAGGAATAGCTGATTTGGGAATATTTCTTTATATTCAATTTGATATTCTTGTCTTGGGACATTTTAATTATATTAATGAAATCTCATACCTTTCGATTGCAAATAAAGTCTTCATGATTTTAGCCCTTCCATACGGAATTTTCAGTCAAATTATTTCTCCAGATATCACAAAACTTTTTATTGAAGGTAAGAAGTTTTTAATATTAACAAAGCTTAAAAAATACTTCCTATACTCAATGGCCACAGGAATCATGCTGGCACTTGCTACTTTTTTCCTCGCAAAACCAATAGTTTACTCATTCTTTCCACAATACAATAATCAATTCTTTTTTATGTATTTTGGCCTGCTTTTAACTATTTTCCCAATTAGATCATTTGGATCTATATTAGCCACTTCATTCATAGTTTCAACAGGACGAGCAAAAATTATGATGATTAATAACTTTGTTTTTGGATTATTAAATGTGGGAATGGACCTGATATTTATTATACTATTTGGGCCAATTGGAGTGGTGTTCTCTACACTACTTTTAGGGCATGTATCAATATTTGTAGCATACTATTTTTACCAAAAGAGTATTAAGCTTTGACGATCTGTGGTGAGTATTCTTTCTTTCTAGAAAATTAATTAATCATGAAATATATTATGAAGGATCAAATCAATCGTAATCCAAGAGTTTCGATCATTGTATTAAACTGGAATGGTTGGGAAGATACCATCGAATGCCTTGAGTCTCTTTTTGAAACGACGTACCAAAATCGTGAAATTATTGTTGTTGATAATTATTCAACAAATGGTTCAGTTGAGAAAATCTGTAAATGGGCAGATGGTAGTAATAAAGATATTAAATATGAGATTATTTCTGAGGATGATATAAACTCAAATTCATATCATGACAAATTTGATTTAATTAACTCGCTTAAAGATAAAAATAAATTTATATTAATCAAGAATAAATCTAATTATGGTTTTGCAAAAGGGAATAACATCGCGTCTTATTTGGTGCAAAATGAAAGACAAAGTAAGTATGTGATGTTACTTAACAATGATACTGTTGTTAAAGATGACTTCCTGAGTAAACTTGTTGATGTAGCTGATAATAATAAATCAGTTGCTATCGTCGGACCCAAAATGTATTACTATGATTTTGATGGTAAAAAAAATGTAATTTGGTTTGGAGGTGGCAAAATCAATTGGAAAAAATACCCAGGATACCATCAAATTGATCAATATAAGTTAGACTTAGACTCGGGAGCAGTCAAAGCTGAGTCGCCCACAGACTGGGTTTCTGGTGCGTGTATTATGATAAATAATACCAAGGTTTCCCCAATTCTTAATGATGACTATTTTTTTGGATGTGAGGATATAGATTTATGTTTGAAAACAAAGAAAATGGGGTATGGAGTGGCGTACGTACCTAGTTCACTGGTTTGGCACAAAGTAAGCAAGAGTCGGCCACGAACATTACTGCAGAAAATTAAAACAGACAGTACTAATTTTAAGTTTGTTAGAAAAAATAACAGATATTGGCCTATCTTACTGCCATACTATTCTTTTATGTTGACCATAAACTATTTTAAAAAAAGACTTAAAAATATTAGTCTTTAAGTTAATTTGTATATATATTTACATGAATATATGAGACTTTATTCATGTTGCTCTCCAGGTAATCAAAGTCTTGTTTGCTAATATATCTCCAGGATAAACTATAGTCAGGATTTGCAACGATGCACACCTTGTTTTCCTTGAGTATATTTTCGTATTCGTCAGATGAAATAACCTGTATTTTTGAGTATCTCGTAGAAATGGGAAAAGTGTCATTGTCTATCGATATATCGGCTTGAATAAATTTCTTAGGTGCCACATAGGGAACATAATCAATTTGATTTTTATATGTCAAAGCAAGTATGTTTGCTTGTACTGAACTTAGTACAAGTACTTTTCTATTAGAGCAATTAGTATTCAAGTATGAAGTTATTTTACCAAAATCGTTGTAAATAACTTCATTAGATATGGACGGATTATTTACAAATGTTATATCTTGCAGGACAAGATTTGTAAGGATAAGAACTATCAAAGCAACTTTTGAAATCGTATTGGTAAGCAGCTGAATATTTTGAAATGTTAGAGTAAAGCCTAAAAAGAAAAGTGGTAAAAAATAGAGTATTCCCCTAGTGACTTGGAGATCACCACTTGAAATTAAGTGAATAAGAAAAATAATCGTTATACTGCTAGTTATTAAAACGTAACTAGTATTTTTCACAAACGTAAAAAATACTGATGTGCAAACAAAGAATATTGAAAATAGAGAATAATAGTCAAAAAATAAATAATCATATCTCAGGTCATGTCGCGCAGGTGCAGCCAATGTGTCATGCAATAGTATCCAAATTTTAAATGGAATATTGAAAAGATAAGAAATGATACCTGCTGAAATAGTAAATAAGATTATTTTAAATTTATTGTTATAAATAAGATTTCTTACAAGTGAATTAGTGCAGGTTATATTCAGTTTCTGAATTCTGAAAAAGTAAATATAAATCAATGTAAATACAAAAACTAAAGATGGAAAAATACTGCCATTGTCATGACTCAAAACTATATTTATTCCATTTATTACAATTAAGGCAAGTGATATCTTTAAAAACCCAGATGAAAGCGTATTAATATTTAGTAATTTTATGGCAAGGTAAGTGTTAATTAGTGCTATGAATTCGTAAAATACAAACATTCTAATATAAAATTGATTTATTATTACTAATGGACTTAGCAGGTAAATTAACATTAAAATTAATATATAATTTTCAGATATTTTCAGTTTTGTAGAGATTTTATATAGGAGAGCAAAGTTGATAATGCCCAAAATTCCTGGAACGAGCTTCGCAATAAATAAATTTAGCCCAAATATCTTAAATAAAATCCCCAAAAGCAGACTAATTTGGGCACCTCGAGTATATTCAATTTCTGTACCAGATACTATTGAAATTTGCTTAATAAAATTGCCAGATTTAGCAAATTCTTCTCCTGACAAAATATGACTTGATTCATCAATGTAGCCTCCAGAAAAATATAAAGGCATTCCTATTCTTGTTACTACAAAAAAGATTGAAATTATTGCTAATAAAAAATAGAACTTCCGACTACGCTTTAATCCTTGGTCTACGTTTATTGAATTTCTGTGCGTATATAATAATAAAATACACAAGAATAGTGACAATAAATGGATTATCCATGAAACATTATTAAAGTGACCAAGATTAATATTTACTGTTTTGCAAATTGCTTCGATTGCCAAAAAAACGAGTGAAATAGAAAATAAGGGTGAAATTATTTGGAGAATTAACTCCTTAGCCTTTTTATTGTCAAATATTTTTTTAAACCAAATTAACCCTGCAATAAAAATACTGCTCATTGCGACCAAGAGTAAGTTTTCAGTTTTGATTGAAGTAATTCTATAGTCCCAATTATAAATAGCTAATAATATGAGGCAAGTCGAAGTACAAAATGGAATTATAAAATAACCTACTAGTAGACTACAGTATTTATTAATTTTAGTTTTTGTAAACATTTAATTTAACGTTCTTTAGCGTTGGATCATTGCCACCAATCAGTGTTATGTTAGTTTCTTTGCTGTTAAGATTTTCAAATTGAATTTTTGGTGTTGGACGCAAAATAACTTGATCTGAAATATCGATTTCATATATCATTCCCAAAAAATGTGAATATGTTCGACCATTGTGGACAGTCCATCCGATGCTTAAGTTTTCATTTCCGTATCCTTTCCATATCGTGTCAGTACCTATTAATGTTCTGCCTGCAAAATTTCCATCGACATAGAGCTCAATGTAGCCATTGTCTCCTGGGTTGTAGGTCGCAACTGCTGAATGAAATACATCAAAGAAATCATCGGTGACGGGATACTTTATAGAGTACGCAGTGCCCGATGCATCATTCATTCGTCCAATGCGGAACTCAACACTATTTGCGTTTTGCCAGAGCTCCCAATTGAAATGACCAACTATTTGCTGTGCATTGTGCTCGCTGTCCTTCGGAGTCCACTCGGCATAGAGGGTGAATGGTCCATCTTCGAATAAGTCAGAAGAGCTTGCGAGCTCGAGTCTCGTGTCGCGACCATTGAAAGGAACTTCGCCATCTAAAACAAAGGCATTGCCAGTGAGCTCTGTTGGGGTGCTGGTACTTAAGTCCCACGAGTAATCCCACTTGATGCTATTGGCATCGAAATTGATTTGCGGAGGGATGATTGAAACGCCGTCGCCTTCGACTGATACTGTGATGGTGGCATCTTTTAACACCGCTTTGGGTTTGAACACTGCATAGGCGATACCACTGAGTGTGCGGTATGGGGTGCCACTGGCATCGGTCATGCGGTCGGAGAGATTTTTTGAAGGCTCTAAATAAAACTCCTTACTACTGTCGGTGTCGCCTTCGGCGCCGACGGTGATGGTGAAGGTTTTGTCATAGCCGAAGGGGAGGAAGTTCACATACAGCACATAGCAAAGAAAAGTCAGTGGGATGGCGTAGGCAAAGAAGCGAAGCCAGAAGATGGTGCGTGGTGAGGGGACATACTCTGCATTGGCAGAGAGGATCATTGGTGAAGTTTCGAGCAGAGCTGATTCTGAAGGGCGTGCGGTGATCTGGTGGGGAGGGCTGAATGCATACTGCTCAGAGTCATCGATGGGAGTGAGTATTTTTGGTGCTGGTGCTTTGCGAATCTTGGCAGGGATGTCGACGGCGATGACACCACTTTGTGCGTGCTTTACTCGCGGTGCTGGTGGATTGCTTGTTGATCTTCGCTTTGGAGCGAGGGCGAGGGGCTGGGTCGTCGGAGTAAGACCAATAGGTCGCGCAGTGCGCTTTGCATTAGAAGCGGTAGACCCAGATTTTTGAATATTGGTTGGTTTCATGGAAAAGTACAAGTGGGAAGGTGTTGTCGATAAAGCTCTGGATGTCGTCGGGGATCCTGCCGTCGCGCGCTTGAGAGTCGAAGACGATGAAGCCATGGTGCTCGGCAGTGAGCGACTCGAGCGCACTTACACTACTGATAGGGAGTGCGCCGACGTATCTGTCTTTGGTTTCTCTTGGCGCGTCTTGTGCGATGCTTGAAAGTTTGGTGACGCCGTAGTCGATTGGGAACCAGTAGCCTGCCTCGCCCGCATAGATATAGGTGAAATGCGGATGGCTTGCAATGATTATATCATTTTGCTGGCGCTCTACTGCTATTGCGTCATACGCCATTCTCCAGTCTGGTTGCGGTGTGTAGACGTGGTAATGCGAATCTTGTGAGGTATCGAGTGTGGGCGTGATTTGTGGGTCTGATTCGAGGTCGTAGCTTTCGCGGAATGAGGTGACCCCTTCGACTCGTGCGAGCATGGGGACAAAGAAAAAGATTGCGAAGATTGAGGCGAGTAGTAGTAAACGGAGCGTGCGCGAGCATTGCTTTGTAAGCATATCTGCACCAACAGCACCCAAGATGAAGAGTGCAGGAGTGATAAGGAAGAGGTAGCGGTAGGCGATGATCTCTGCGCCAAACGAAAGTGGAATGAGGTAGAGGAGGACGATGCTGATCAGAAGGAGTACGTGTGCTCGCGCGCTTTTGTCTGAACGCAGGAAGGTGAGCAGGAGTGCGGAACTGGCGAGGATGAGCATGAGCGTGTACTCGCGCAGGAGGAAGCTCGCGTAGTATGAGAAGGTATTTGTGATTGTGACGATGCTGGCGAGGTGAGCGAGCTTCCATACAGTGAGGAAGGTGAGTGCAGTGCCGGTAAGCAGTGCGAGGATTTCGATGTGGGTAAGGGAGTGCGTGTTGATATGAGTGCGGATGCGCTGGAGAGATGCCTGTGTGCGAGCGCGAGAAGAAGGGTCGGCAAGAAGTACGCAAGCGAGGGCAAATGGAAGGAGGAGTCCGAGTGGATGTGAAGCGATGGCAAGCAGGGTGGTGAGGAGGGCGAGAGCAGTGGCGAGTGTACGCTCGCGCGCGGAGGAGGCGCTCGTGGCACGTAGGGTCAGGTAGATCGCGAGCCAGAATGCGAGTGCGAGGAGTGTGTACCAACGGGCTTGGCGCGACCATGCTATTTGCCAGTAGGAGAAAGTAGTGAAGTACATCGCGAGGAGTGCGACGCGGATGGAGAAGAGGCGCTTGGTAACGAAGTAGATGAGCGGGATCATGAGCGTGCCTGCGAGAGTGGCTACGATACGCATGGTGAATTCGTTGATGCCAAAGAGCTTCACGATGGGAAGGGTGAGTGCGCAGTATGCTCCGCACTGATAGGTGGTGCCACTGGGGAGTGTCGGTGTACCTGATGAGAGGAGCGTCATGGTAGCGAGCGTGGTGTAGCCTTCGTCCATCCAGTAGGACTGTGCGTCGAGGTGATATGCGCGCAGGAGAAAGCCAGCGAGCGTGGCGAGAAGTACAATCGCGAGTGCGAGGTCTGCTGGTCGGCGACGGTACTTCATGAAGAAGTGGGTGAGAGATGTGATATTTGCTTGTGGTTGCACGGTACTTATTGTAACTGTTGATAGCGCTCATAAGCTACTCACATACCTGTGGTACAATGAAATCTAAGTTGGG
>DALYED010000015.1:13777-18387 GCA_031972735.1 Minisyncoccota bacterium
GGGTAGTGCAGTCGTGCGACGAATATTGTTGACATCATAAATAAACAGCAGTGCAAGATGTAACAAATTTGCGTTTCGATTGTCATTACATATGCACGTTTATTAGTGATAATTTGTTCTTTCATGAAAGATAAAAAAACAATGTTTCGTATCGCGACGGCGCTTGCAGTGATGCTCGCGCTTTCGAGTGCAGGGATTGCTTCTGCGGATACTCGAGACTCAAAGGAGTCGAGGCATGAAGGCTATGGCGGTGAGCACAACAAGGTTGAGCTTTGCCATAGTGGCAAGAGTATTGAGGTCGCACAGTCGGCGGTGTCGGCGCATCTCGCGCATGGAGACAAGCTCGGTGAGTGCAAGAAGGAAAAGAAAGACGAGAAGAAAGATGAGAAAAAGGATGATAAGGGAGGGAAGGGAGATGACAATAAGTCTCGCTTTGTCGCCTTTGTAAATTCGTTCTTTGGATTCTTCCGTAAGAATGGTTAGTCCTTTGTACTAACAACGTGCAACAAAAGCCCAGCGTCATGCTGGGCTTTTTGTATGGTTCTGTGCGAAAAGGTGAAAACTGCATGTAACTAAACCTGTGCGGCCGCACAGAATTAGTTACATGCGGATTTTTTTGCGGAGAGTTGCCGGGGTTACGAGAGAGCGCACGGATGCGACGTGCGTAAGGTAAGGTATTGAAATAGCTGTGTAACTAAACATGTGCGGCCGCACAGGTTTAGTTACATAAGGAAATTTTGTGGAAGTTGAGAAGTGTGGATAAAAGATGGGGAAGATGGACTCGTGTGCTTCTCGCGATGATTGATATACTATATATAGTATATATGGATGAAACACGACCCGATGAGCATGCTCCACCTGCGCCTGTAGTAGTCGAACCTACGGCAACACCTCTGCCTTTACCTCCAACACCTGTGGCAGATCTTGTGCTAGAGCCGGCGATGGTGCCACTCCCAAGTGGTAATGGTGAAGGTGCTTCATCGGTACCTCTTAGTGGAAGTGCTCCAGTGAATGATACTGAGGCTCAGGCTTTGGCAGGTGCTACTCCTGCGTCACCATCAGTTGATGTAGTTGAGACAAACAAAGAAGCACCCATCACACCAATGCCCTTAGTGAGTGATGTGCCTCCTTCTTTAGCTGAAGTGCAACGCACACCTGCTCCACAGCCAGCTGTGCATAGTGCTGAAGCGCCGATGATCAGTATTCCTGTGCCTGAGGTGGCGCACGTGCCTACTGAGGTACCAGTATCTTTACCTGCGCAAGTAACTACCGCTCCTGTGCTCCCACCAACGCCTACAACACCTGTACCAGTAGCGACTTCGCAGTCAACACTTGAAGCGATGCTGGCACAGCTTTCACCTACGCAGGTCAAAACACTGCTACTCAAATACCTCAAACAAGTGGGTGAGAAAGGACGGGCGACACGACTGGCGAAGCTGACACAGAAGCGACAGATGATACTTGAAGAGTTGAAGAAGAAAGGCAAGCTAACTCGCAAAGAAGTGATGGATATCACTGGTGTGTCGAAAACAAATGCGATACTGATGCTCAATACGCTTGAGCACGAAGGGAAGGTGGTGCAACACGGAGAGTATCGTGCTTCGCACGCATACTACACTTTGCCATAGGGCTACCTCTTGGTCAGACGTTTGGTCTAAAATGGGGTGCGAAGCGCTTTTTCTCATGTAACTAAATATGTGCGGCCGCACAGGTTTAGTTACATGGGGGAAAACGGGTGAAGTGTGGGTATTCACGGGAGATATGAAAGAGGGAGTGTGATGTGCATGAGCATGTGAAATATTCATAGAGACATGAAGTAGGGTGTGAAATGATATGGAATATGAAAGAGGGTGTGTGATGTTCACGGGAAGAATGGGGTGTGCAACGTGCATGAGCATGTGAAGTATTCATAGAGACATGAAGCAGGGTGTGAAATGTACACGGGAACTGGAGTCGGAAAATATACATAAAAATATCAAAGAGGGTGTGTAGTGTGCACGGGAATATGAAACAGAGAGTGCAACGTGCATGAGTATATGAAATACAATATGAAGTGTACTGCGAGAAAGGAAGCAGGGTGTGAAATGTACTCGGGAACTGGAGTCGGGAAACATGCATAAGCATGTGAAAGAGGGTGTGTAGTGTGAATGGGAATATGAAATTCAATGTGAAATATGCATGGGAACTGGAGTCGGGTGTGAAATGATATGGAATATGAAAGAGGGTGTGTACTGTGCAGGAGAAATGGGAATAAGAAACAGGGATTGTGATGTGCATGAGCATATGAAATACGATGTGAAATATTCATAGAGATATGAAGCAGGGTGTGAAATGCACATGAGAACTTGAGCTGGGAAATATGATACGATAATATGCAATGAATAATCTGAAAGTGTATATCATGGTGCTCGGGGGATTTTTGC
The DNA here is from genome assembly GCA_031972735.1 of Minisyncoccota bacterium. Taxonomy (GTDB): domain Bacteria; phylum Patescibacteriota; class Minisyncoccia; order Phycocordibacterales; family UBA6899; genus MHLP01. The sequence continues at coordinate 16,201 of DALYED010000015.1, forward strand.
TTTTGATTCTCGGAATAGGAACATACTGTATCTATGGGCGCACGTGCGAGTATGATAAAAAAACCAATACTCCTGACACGCTTTCATATCAATCTGCGCCAACTGCAACGGGAACTACTCCTGTGAACGCTCAGATTTCTCTAGCAAAACCAATTGCGTCGACTACGCTGGTTTCGGGCGCGGGGACACCAAGCTGTACCTTCCAACCTGGTCCTGACGGGAAGATTGTCTCGGTGTGTGAGGTGGGACCTTTGTCACCTGTACCAACTGTCTCGTCTGGAGTACAAGGACTCGACGGGATGCCAATCGTGAACAATACAACGCTCTCTTCGGTGCGACCACAACTACTATCGGCAGGAAGGGGCACGACGACACTTACCCCTAACACTCCCTACAATGATGTACTGATTGCAGAGACAGGAAGTGAATTTGCGAGCTTGCGCAATGCACGCTATACGATGTCGCCATATCCTGGGCAGGTGAAGTTTAAAGAGATCTATCTTGTCTTGCCAGATGTCTACACACCAATATTTCCTGGGTACTCGAATAATCAGTTTGTGGTCTCGCAAGATGGAACCAATCAGGTGATGCTGTATCTTCAGCATGCAGAAAATACGGGTATGGGTGCAGATACACAGGTGTATGTGGAGTCACCTGTCACCACTGATGAAGCGGATCATCCGATGATGATGCTTGAGACATCGAGTAGTGGTGTCGTGTATTCGGTAGTGAAAAACCAAGAAGAAGTAATTGTCGAGGTGAGCTACAAGGCTTCGGCGGGAGTGAGTGCTGAACAACTCTCAAGTGCGCACCGCGACCTACTCCACGCAATCGAGCAGATGGAGGTAGTGTGGTAACAATTCTCTGTGAGCTTTCTTTGCTGGCGATACTTTCACTCATGGGGTAGATTATAAATCTTGGTACGCTTTGGTATGATGTACCTACTTACCTCAATTAAATTTATATTATATGGAAGATAAACATGTGCTGGTGATTGTGCGCACCATCGACGCTCCGCGTGAGAAAGTGTGGCAGATGTGTAGTGATGAAGAACAACTGCAAAAGTGGTGGGGGCAACCATCTCTCGGTGTAATGCCATACTGTAAATCTGATTTTCGCGTCGATGGATCGTTTCACTTTATGGTGGAATTACCGGAGGATATGGTAATTTGGGGGAAGTCTATCTATAAAGAAATCGTCGAGCCAGAGAAAATCGTATTTGATGAATACTTTTCTGATGAACAAGGAGCGCTACTTGATACAGAGGAGATGCCAAAGTCGCTGATCACCCTCACGCTTGAATCAACTACTCCTGAAAACGGTGGGGTAGGGAAAACGATACTCACCGTAAGGCACGAAGGAATGGGAGTTGCAAAACATACTGAGGCAGAATACACCGAAGGGTGGAATCAGTCGCTCGATAAACTGGTCGCTGGAGTAAAGGTATTATAATATTCAGCATATGAGAAACATAATTGTTACTGAGTTTGTGACGCTTGATGGGGTAATTGAGAATCCGCAGGAATGGTCCTTCCCGTACTGGGATGATGCGATTGCGAAATTCAAACTTGATGAAGTGATGGAGGCTTCGGCGCTCCTCTTAGGGCGTGTGACCTACAAGGGATTTGCCGATGCATGGCCGACACGTGAAGATGACACCGGGTTTGCAAACAAAATGAATAGCATGCAAAAATACGTGGTTTCGACCACACTCGGGAAAGCGGAGTGGAATAATTCTACGCTGTTGAACGAACATGCGATGGAGGAAATAAAAAAACTGAAGGCAAGTGAGGGAGGAGATATTCTGGTTGCCGGAAGTGGAGAGCTCATCTCATCCTTGATTGAAAACGAACTGATTGATGAGTGGAGACTGCTCGTCTATCCAATCGTCGTAGGTACAGGGAAGAAACTTTTTGCAGGGAAGCATCATCGTGCGTTCGTGCTAAAGGAAGAGCGGAAGTTTGAGAAGGGGGTTGTGCTACTTCGCTACACACCAGCATGAGTGTGCGAGGAGCTGGCGGCTTCTTTGCTTCGAGCCTCAGCAATTCGGTCACCATATAGGAATATGCCTTCCTCATTGCTATCTCCACGCCTCGAATACCATCCAGCTCCTCACACACTCACGAGATAAAGAGCTGGCGGCTTCTTTGCTTCGAGCCTCAGCAATTCGGTCACCATATAGGAATA
>DALYED010000015.1:18487-24774 GCA_031972735.1 Minisyncoccota bacterium
TGCCTTCCTCATTGCTTTCTCCACTGCTCACGCGCTCGCTCAAGTTCTCTCTTTGCATACCCACATGTCTTGTGTGGTGATTGGATCGCTCGTGTGTGAAAAAAGCCCATACAGAGGGCTTTTTTGTTTTCCGAAAAAAAGAGGGAAGGGAGAGTGATGTACAACTTGAGAGAGTACGATAAAATAATAAGTACTTATCATTCACCATCATTTATGGTTACGCTATTTATTATCGGAATTGGTGCAGTACTTCTCTTTGCTATCGCATTTCGCAGTCCAAGTAAGTTTCATGTTGAGCGCAGTGTCACGATTGATGCTCCTATCGCTGTGGTGTATCCGATGGTAGAAGATCTCCATAGCTGGTCGATGTGGTCGCCATATGAAAAGCTTGACTCAAAGATGCAGAAAACATTTAGCGGTAGTCCGCTTGGAGTCGGCGCAGTGTATGAGTGGAGTGGAAACGCAAAAGCAGGGAGCGGGATGATCGAGATTACGCAGGCAACTCCAGCAATAATCGTGCTCATCCTTGATATGTTTCGCCCTTTCAAGGCACACAATACGGTGCGATTTACCTTCACTCCTCAAGGAAATGGAACTGCGGTGACTTGGGCGATGGATGGGACAAGTCCGTATCTCATGCGACTTGTTGGACTCTTTATGGATATGGATCGGATGGTTGGACGAGATTTTGAAGAAGGATTGATGAATTTAAAAGAAGCGGTTGAGATGCCTGAAGAAGTGCCTGAGGCAGAAGTGGAGAAGCAAACGCAAGAGGTATAGACGGTGTCACTTGGAAGCTCAACTTCCAAGTAGTGATTAAGAAGATAGAGAGAAGAAAAAGGGTAAAAACCGCTTTGTGTAGCAATTTCTCTTAGTTGGAAGTTGAGCTTCCAAGTGGGGAAATAAGGGGGGGGGGAAGAAAAAACGCGCCAGAGATGGCGCGTTTTGGTTGTGTACGTAGCGGGGAAAATCAGGCGAGAGCGGCGATCGAATCGATCTGCTTCTTGCCTGATTCGGTCATGGCGACGTAGTCATTTTTGATGGTGACCCACTGACGCTTGACCCATTGCTCGATGATTTCCTTGACTGTCGACTGAGTGATCAGTGAGTTGCCGAGGGATTTGCGAATGCTTTTGACGATGTTTGCGATTCGCTCGCCGATACCGCCCATGTGTGGGGTGGTGGCGAGGTGAAGGGCGATGGCGTGCTCGAGCTTGGCTTTGTCAGTCGATGTATCCGTCTGCATAAAAAGAACTCCGTTGTAATCTCCTGATTGGAGAAATGTATCGTACCATGTTTTTATAATATGTCGAGCATTCTGTTTTTCAGAAAAACGAGTGGCATTTGTAAGGGGGAAACTGCACGCTTACTTCATCGTGTCGAGCGTCATTTGCTGAAATGGGGCACAGGTGTAAGAATCAGGTAACTCCAGCGTCATCAGTAGTGTTGGTACAAAAGCATGAAGTATAGCGAAGCAGATTTTCTCGCACTCTATGATAGTGAAGCCGATGTGCTATATCGCTTTCTCCTTTTGCGTACCAATGATCATGAACGCGCATGTGATATTGTGCAGGAATCATATCTCCGCGTGTGGCGTGCGCTTGTGTCGGGTACTGAGATTAAACAATTGCGGGCGTTTCTGTTTCAGACGGCGCGCAATATAGTCATCGACATGTACCGACAGGATGCACGTCGCGAAACGGACTCTCTCGATCGCTTTTTTGAGGAAGGGGGAGAGCTCGGCGATGATGCAGAGCTTCACCAATATGACCAGCTTGATATCGAGCGCGTGCGTGAGCTCCTCGCAGAACTTGAGCCGCCTTCGTACCGTGAAGTGATTCTCCTTCGGTATGCACTCGAATGGACACCGAAGGAGATCGCAGAGGCGCTCTCTGTTAGCGAGAATGTGGTCTCAGTAAGAATCAATCGTGCAATCAAAAAATTACAATCACAGTTTCACATATGAATACATTTGAAACACAATTGAAGAAAGCAATCGAACGAGTCACACTACCCGCGAGTGATCGCGCGCGTGTCCGCGAGCGATTGCTTGCTGAAATTGCGGACATGCCAATTGCGACCGCCATGCCCCGTCATGTGTATTCGTTGTCAGTTATTCGTACTCAACTTAAAAAAACTATGCCTATTGCATTACTTATTGCCCTCTTGATGAGTGGCGGAGTTTCTTATGCGGCGGAAGGTACTCTCCCTGGAGATACCCTGTATCCTATTAAAATACATGTGAATGAAGGAGTGCGCGGAGCACTTGCGGGGAGTGACAGTGCGAAAGCAAAACTCGAAGTCGATCTCTTGAATCGCCGACTCGTCGAAGCTGAGCAACTGAAAAATGAATCACGACTCGATGCGACAACGACACTTGTACTCAATCAAGAAGTGCGTGCACATCGTAGTCGCGCTGATAAGCACTTGCAGTCGCTTGAAGATCATCACAATGAAGATGCCATCACCATTGGAGATGAACTCGAGCTCCGTATGAGTGGACACTCAAGTGTACTGCGCGATCTTGGCTTTGAGGATGGAGATGATGATATGCAAGATGACCGCGGTGGTGATCGAAGCGAAGGTGGCACCACCACAACTATGCGCTCTGAAGGACGCGGTGAGGGTGAGGGACGTTCACGTGGTGAACATACCATCCTTGAACGTAGTGCATCAACAACTATCGACACGCAAAAAAATGGAGCAGATGTCCGTGGAGAACGTGAAGAAGAGCATGCATCACAGTCATCACGTCGTGAACAAGAGAGGGGAGGAAGAGGAGGCGATGACGAAGGAGATGATGAGGAAGATGATCGACCACGAGGACTGCTTCCTGTCACTCCTCCTGTATCGGCAAGCATAGGTGGTGCAGTAACGATCACCCCACCTACTTCCGGAAGTGTGACTACGTACACGCTTGCACAAATCGCGACACACAATAGCGCATCGAGTTGCTATAGTGCGATTTCGGGAACAGTGTATGACCTCACACCATTTCTCAATGGTCATCCTGGGGGAGTGTCGGCGATCCTTTCACTGTGTGGGCGTGATGGAACCGCGCTCTATATGGCACAGCATAGCGGACAGTCTCGACCTCAATCGATGCTCGCATCACTACGCATTGGGACGCTGAATTAATTTGAAATGCTGAAAAACACTCGCACCAATGCGGGTGTTTTTTTGCTATACTGGAATGATGAATGAACAACAATGTACCCATAAGGATCAGATGAAAGAAGTCACTGGCGATGTGCGCGTTTGTGAAGACTGTGCGTTAACTGGTGATAGCTGGGTATCGCTTCGGATGTGTCTTTCGTGTGGACATGTTGGATGCTGTGATAGTTCAAAAAATACCCATGCGACAAAGCACTTCACACAAACACAGCATCCGATTATGAAATCAGTTACTGCGGGAGAGGAATTTATCTGGTGCTACGTAGATAAGATGTATCTCTAGTATGGAACAGTCGCTCGGTCATCCGACTCTTCCACTTCGGTATCTTCTGCGCATGCCAAAAGTGAAGAGTGAGCATCCGCCACTTTTAATACTCCTTCATGGTTATGGAAGTAATGAAGCAGACCTGTTTGCACTTGCCGATGAATTGCCTCCTGAATTTTTGATACTATCACTGCGCGCTCCACATACACTTTCGGAAGGGCACTATAGCTGGTTTGCGCTCGACTCATCGAGTGGAAAAATGGAGCATCATCAAGAAGAAGCTGAAGCGAGTCGGGTGCTCCTCAAACAATTTATCGATGAAGCAGTGGTGAGCTTCCATATCGATGCCACAGCAATTTATCTCGTCGGGTTTAGCCAAGGAGCGATCATGAGTTTTAGTGTTGGACTTACAACGCTTCCGCTGGTCCGAGGAATCGTGGTGCTGTCGGGAAGACTCTTGATGGAGATTCGTTCGGGATTGAGCGACGGGGCACTATTGCGAACGTTGCGGATATTTATCGGGCATGGCACTGAGGATACCGTACTCTCGGTGCATCATGCGCGTGAAGCAAAAGCATATCTGGGAAGTCTCGGAGTCACACCGGAGTATCATGAGTATCCAATCGGGCATGGCATTTCTCCTGAAGAGAAATCGACACTGATACAGTGGCTCATGCAAAAACAATCATAAGAGAAAATACCACCGTAGAGGTGGTATTTTTTGTGAGGAAATATTCAGGATTATCGCTCTATCATCCTTTGTTGAAACTTTGGGCTGAGATGCCATTGAAAGAGTTGCTGATCGGGATTGGTTGGCGACTCTTCAGCTGGTCGAGGGTGGGTTGCGTGTGACCGCATGCGGGACATTGCTTGCCCCACATTTGGGGGAGAGGCATCGGTCCCTTGCAGTCGTCGTTGCGACACTTGTGGTCTGGGTTACCCATTGCTTCTTGGCTCATACTCACGAATGATCTCCTTGCTACTGGCGCACAACAGTGTACGTCTTTGTGGAGCGTATCATGCAATTACAATGTTGCAAGTCTATTTACTGACGGTAAATCCGATCATCATCCCGTCTGCCAAGTGTTCGCTGATGTGGCAGTGTGCCATCCATTCGCCTGGGTTTGTGACATCGAGCAAGATGTCGACGGTGTCGCCCTTTCCAATGAGGGTAGTGTCCTTCCATGCCATGTTGTCATTTGGGACGCCGTTGGTGCTGAGTACTGCAAAGCGCTGACCGTGGAAGTGGATTGGATGTTGCATGGGGTGTACTGACTTTGGGTCGTTCGTGATGCGAATCTTTACCTTGTCTCCGACCTTGAATTGCCAGTTGACGTCCATGTTTGCCATGTCTGTTGTTGTATCGACGATCTTCCACTTCACGCTGTCTTGGTCGGACATCGCACTCATCATGCTCATGGTGTCTTCCCATTCGATCTTGCTGTCATCGCTTCCCATTGTCATACCATTTGCATTCATCATGGTGCCATCTGGCATGCGGTGCATTCCACCCATCATGCTTCCGCCACCCATGCCTGGCATATCAATCGTGAGGGAGATGGTTTTGTCGGGGAGCGATGATTGATACGGTGCAAGTGATGTGAATTCAGCAATGGTGTCGATGTTTTTGCGGAGAGTCTGGAATGCTTTTGTATAAGATGGAGTCACTGAGCCATCGGTGACGGTGATAGTGCCCAGTTCATAAGTGCGTGATGGAGTGGCATTTTGCAGAGTAAGTACTCCTGCTTCTGAAAGAAGCACATCGACGATGGCGCGTTCAGAAGGACCAAGAATGACACTGTCGACAAAGGTTTCGCGTTCATAGCGACCATTGTCTGCACCAACGAGTTTCACTTTGGCACCCTTGATAGCGAATTGAAATGGTCTCGCGCTCGCGACGTTGGTCAGGTAGAGGCGGAGGACTTCTCCCTTTGTGCCAACAAGCGCGAGGTGCTCGACACCACTGGTCAACAGGAGGTTGCCGTAGCGACCCATCAAGGTGTGGTCGGTACGACCCATTGTGTAGGGAACTGGGGTGCCATCTTGCCCAACAAGGAGGTCGCCGAGGGTAATGGGAATTTCCCTGTGTACTGGTGCCCAGTAGTTTGGATTGCTCGGTGTGACGATGAAGTTGCCGTAGAGTCCGAGTGATTGCTCATAGGGTTCGTCGATGTGTGGGTGGTACCAAAAGATGCCTGCGTCAGGGAATGTTATTGTGTAGTCGAATGACTCACCTGTGCGGACTTCTTTTTGGGTGACGCCTGGGACACCATCGAAGGCGTTGTCTAAGCGGATGCCATGCGAGTGAATGGTCGACGGAGCGTCGATGTTGTTTACAAAGTGAACGGTGACGGTGGAGCCTTGCGTGACCTTGATGGTGGGTCCTGGGATGGAGCCGTTGTAGGCGAGCATGCGGACTTCGGTACCTGCGATGACTTTTTTGACCATGCTGGCAGTGAGGGTGTAGGTATCGCCATCGCGAAGTGTCACGATGCTCGTTGTTGCGACGAGTGGAAGATCAGTGGTTGGGGTATGAACTGACGAGGTGGCTGGTTTCCCTGTGCGATAGACGTTGATCGAAAGTACGGTGAATATGCCAATAAGGATGATGAAGATCGCGATGAAGATTTTTTGGGTATTGGTCATGTGATTGATACTATACAAAATAGGCTGGAGTATCAATGAGGAAAAAACCGAGGAACTACGGTGGTAAAAGTAAGGGAGGGCTGTTCTTTACATGTGGGTACAACTGGAGTACGCTCTATACCAGATTTGCGTCAAATGCTGTTTTTTTTGAGAAGGAGAACAATATGTCTGAGTCAGCAGGTACTGTGGTGCTCCAAAAGGA
>DALYED010000015.1:24784-38168 GCA_031972735.1 Minisyncoccota bacterium
GAGTATCAGTGGTATGTCTACTTGCATGAAAGTGCTCGCGCGAATGAGATCGTTGCGCGAGCGCTCGGAGCTGGAGCGGATCATGAAGATCGCTTGCGCCGTGGGGTAGTGTGCATGGATGGAAAGGCATACAGTTTGTGGAGCGTGACATTTCCTGAAGTGCGCATGGTGAAAAGTGCGAGCAATGAATTTGGTTTTCGTGTGACGACTTTTGTCCAAGAAGGGCAAGGTGCACCACGTGCATGGTATGACCCAGTGGCAATACGGCGCAGGAAGGCACTCTTGAAGAAGAAGGTTCATCGAGGGCTTTAGTTTTCTCACTACTCACTACTCAGTACTCGTGCGTCCGTGACCCTGTGCATCTGCACAGGGTCATTTTTTTTGTAGATACGATGAAGTATTTGGGTTGTGAGAAGTACTCATTGCGCGCATAATACAAGATATGAAATTTTCCCCACGCACTGAAACAAAAGACTGGTATCGTCAGTTGAAGAAGCCATCATGGGCTCCACCGAGCTTTCTGTTTGGTCCGGTATGGACAATTCTCTACATCATAATATTTGTGACATTCGGGCAGGTACTCCTTGCGTGCTTTCGTGGGGAAGTGAGTGCGCTCACGCTCGCGCCTTTTCTGCTCAACTTGATGTTTAATTTTCTGTTTACTCCACTGCAATTCGGACTCAAAAATAATCTGCTCGCTTCGATCGATATCGTCCTTATACTTGGTACGCTGATATGGGCGCTGGTCGCCATTGCTCCGTTTATGCTCTACGTGCTGTGGTGGAATATTCCATACCTGTGCTGGGTTTCATTTGCAACGGTGCTCCAACTGACCATCACTGTACTCAATAGTAAGAAATAAAAAAAACGGTCCGAGAAATATCGGACCGTTTGGATTTTTCAACAAACACTAAAATGTGTAGATGTTGCCCATGGCATCGCGCAGGGAAAGCACAATGAAGGTGCCGTCTTCGGTAGCGAGTCCGCCACCAGAGCGAAAGATTTCGTGCACTACTGATGGATTCAAACCAAGTTTCACCGATTCGATGATGCGCTTCAGATATGGAGATTCACGCTCGTCGCTCGGGTAGCAATTGTTTTTGAACTCTGCAATACACTGCTCGGTGGTCGTGGTGATGACCTCGAGTATTGCATCTTCTGGTGCATCGAGCATGGTGGTGATCATGCATCGTACATCGGCTGGACTTTGGGATGATTCTACTACAAAGCGGATCATCCTGCAGAGCTCGGGACCTGTGGCAGTGCGGTACGTTACCCCTTGCTCAATTAACCTACGCCCTTCTTCGTAGCACTCTTCGATGTCTTGCATGTTCTCGAAAATAGCGAGTGCAAGTTCGTATGCAAGTACGGGATTTTGAATACCGGCGTAGGGTACGGTGGGTGATTTGCCTCGCCGTTTACGCCAGCTCGCATGTACGAGGACATAAGTAGCACTTTCTTGATGAAGCAATTGCAGGTGTGTGCGTGAGAGTCCCATGACGACCTCCTTGTTGTGTAGAGAAGAACAACTCATTCGCATAGTAGCGAGTTTTGGGGGGCTGTCAATTGAAGTCTGCCTCTATATATAGATGTCATGCCTGTGATGGATGTATGTGGAGATTTTCTGTTATAGTATGGAGCAATGCAAACATCGGTCATGCCAAACGACGAGCTTGTTCTCACTCATCATTATGGAACAGATGGCATCATCGCTCTTTCAGCATCGGGAAAAATTTCGAATAATGAACTCCTGAAATACTCGCTGTGGGCGGATGACGTGAAAGCACTTGTGGCAGAGAGGGCACACGCAGGTGATAATCCTGTCTTGGTGCTCTCGGATATTTCGGGGGTGACCCATTTTGAACGAAAGCCGATCGCGGTACTGCGCGAGTTGCTGGCGTACGATACACAGTTTCCACTACGCTCGGCACTGGTGGGAGGAAATCGTTTTGCGGTGCTGGTGTTTGATTCGATTATCTCACTCCTGCGACGCACGAATGTACGGCATTTTGCCACAAAGGCGGATGCAGAACGATGGCTTTTGTCGCAGAAATAATTTGTATTTTTTATGCTCGAAATTATATTCAAAAAAACTTCGCCGACACACCATGCCTTCACGCTGTTGTTTGAGACGGGAGGGAAAGAAACCGTGTCGCTTGAAACCAAGACGTACCTCTTTCATGACTTGATGCACTTTGCGGTAGAGAGTGAGGCAACACTTGCACATGGATTTTATGGACGACTGCTTCAGGGGTATCGCTACGAAGAGCTTGCACTCCCTGAGATGGAGGTGTCACCTTCGGGGGGTGATAGGGAGATCGCGATGATTGAACGGGTGGTGGGGCTACTCACTGGAGTGTTGAAGCATGACGCAAGTGAAGAGGAGGCTGTGGCTGGGCTTGTGAATCTGCTTTCGGCATCTGGGGAAGCGGTGCCGACATGGTTTACCGCTGAATTTGTCAGGGGTGTGAAAGCACGCATGAAGGCACTCCTTGGCGAGTGGAATGGAACGCCATTTGGCGAGGAGATGAACATCGTGTTTACGGTGAGGTAGTCGGTGGCTCTACGTAGGGCTTTTTTGGGCTGGTCATTTACTATATATATATATATAGAGTAAAATGGAGTGTGGCTGTGTTTGATAAAAAACACAAAATATGTTATAATGAATATTGGTTATACTCTATTTCCTTACAAAAGGAGGGTGCGATGAAGTCCTTTAAAATTTGTGAACATGCACTGATCATGGGCGCAAGCTCGGAAATCGGTAGTGCATGCGCAGAGCATCTGGCAGTGCGGGGCACAAAAGTGTTGACGCTCACGTACGGAAGCAATCTTGGTCTTGTCGAAGCACTCGGCGCGAGGCTCACTCAAGAACACGGAACGCTGGTGCACTTGATGCAGGTCACGTTTCCATTCACTGATGATGATGTGCCGATCTTTGCGCAACAACTTGAAGAGGTGTTTGAAAAAACCGGTCACGAGATCGACGCGATGGTCAACTGTATCGGTGTGTCACCGAATCTTGATCTATCGAGGCAGAAGATTGGTGGCGCGCTTGGCTGGCTCGAAGTGCTCAATATCAATCTGATCAGTGCGACGTTTGCGATGCGGGTGGTGTATGAGCGGATGAGGCGCAAGGGTGTAAAAGGGGCTATCGTGCAGATTGCCTCGACCAACGGCGTAAATTCGTTCGCGCAATTTTCAGCGCACTACGATGCTTCGAAGGCGGGACTGATACTTGTGACGCGCAATCTGGCACAAGAGTTTGCAAAGCAAGGTGTGCGCGTGAATGCGATTTCGCCTGGCTGGATTAAAACCAAGCTCAATCATGATGTGCCGAATCTTGATGATGAGATTGCGAAGGTCTGGATGCATCGACTGGGCACTGTCGATGAAGTTGCGCATGCAGTGCTGTTTGCACTTGAAAATACCTTTTTGACAGGGACCAATATCAATCTTGATGGCGGGTACTCTGGGTAAGTAATTCTTTTTTTAAAGAGCATCTGATGATGCTCTTTTCTTTTTTTGTATAAGGAGTTTTTTTGAAGTGCGCGCTCAAGAAATATTTGTACACGGAACGAGAAAAATCCGTTAGAATAGTGAGATGGAGTCGCGCACGTTTACTATTGATGGAAGAGATTTTCGAACACTCGAAGAATTTTACGATGTGTTTGGGAAGACAGTGCTTGCGAATGTCTCGTGGGGGAGAAATCTTGATGCGCTTGATGACATGCTGTCAGGAACTGAGGGTGGAATTCGCGATGGTGATACAATCGTGTGGAAAAATCCGATGTTGTCGCGGATGTGTCTTGGCTATGATGAGACGGTGCGACAACTCGAACGGCTTTTGCGAGAAGCTGATGCATCGCACCACGCGTCGATACGCGATGCACTTGTGCTTGCGAAGACGAAAAAAGGAGAGACCGTGTTTGATTGGCTGGTAGAGATTTTTCGTGAACACGATGAGGTGACGCTCGTGCTCGGCTAGCGTGTCTAGCTGTGTCTGATAGTAGACAAGTGGGGAGAGTGATCGGTGTAGTGTATAGCACGCTTTCAGTAGGGGCGTGATTTTGTTACAGTAGTGAGCATGGCAAAAACAAAGCGGATTGGCGAGATATTCAAAACACAGCGAGTAACCGAGGGTGCGGGGGTCAGACTTCGCCGAGGGTTCGGAAATATTGAAGTGCCACGTTTTGATCCTTTTCTCTTGTTTGATGATTTCAGTGGAGCTGAACCAGCGGATTATATGGCTGGGTTTCCGTGGCATCCACATCGTGGGATTGAAACAGTAACGTATGTACTCGATGGTGATGTGCGTCATCGTGACTCGATGGGAAATGAAGGAATGATTGGGAAGGGTGATTTGCAGTGGATGAGTGCGGGGAGCGGTATCATCCATGAAGAGATGCCGGAGGGAACGGCAGGCATGAAAGGATTTCAATTGTGGGTGAATCTCCCTACTTCAGCAAAGATGTCGAAGCCACGCTACCAAGAAGTGAAGATGAAGACGGTGCCAGAGGTGGGACTTTCGGGTGGAGGAAGAATTAAAGTGATCGCTGGTGAGTCGCTCGGTGAGACGGGTCCAGTGCGCGATATTGTTGCGAGTCCATTGTATGTCGATGTACTCTTGAAGCAACATGAGCGATTTGCGTTTCCTGTGCCGGAGGGAAATACTACATTCATCTATCTTTTTGAAGGACATCTTGGAACGGGGATCGAGGGAAGTATCATTTATGATAAAGGTACGATTCTTTTGTATGCGCGTGAGGGAGACCTTGTCGAGCTTCAAGCGGGGACGAGTGGGGCGCGGTTTTTGCTTGTGTCAGGCAAACCACTCGGTGAGACAGTATCGTGGTATGGACCAATCGTGATGAATACGCAGGAGGAACTTCAGGTTGCATTTAGAGAACTTGAGTCGGGAACCTTCATTAAAGAGTGAGGGCAATGGTGAACTTTGTTGTTGCGGGTCCCAAGTTCTCGCTCGTCGTACTCAACGTACGCCTCACTGCGAACTTCGCCCGCGCCTAAAATTTCACTCATTTCTCTCACTCTTTGTTGGATAGCAATTTCTCGAATCTTCCACATTTCTGAAAGTTTTATATATACACAAGTGAGGGCAATGGTGAACGTTGTTGTTGAACGTTTCGCTGGCGCGAGACTTGCTCCATTTTGCTGTTCGTCATATAACTAGAGGATGAATCAGACGCACGAAATAATTATTTTTTATAAATACACTCCAATCGCGGATCCTGAGCGATTTATGCGTTTCCACAAAGAACTGTGTATTCTCTTGCGCTTAACAGGGCGGGTGCTGATTGCAAAAGAGGGAATCAACGGTACGCTTGAGGGGAAGAGTGAAGCACTGCGTGCTTATGAAGCGCGTATGCACGAAGAAGATGGAAGTGAGGGGACACACGGGAATTTTAGCGATGTGTGGTTCAAGCATAGCCCTGGAACGGGGAATGCATTTCCAAAACTGAAAGTAAAAGTGCGCGATGAGATTGTGACGCTTGGGCTTGGAAAAGAAGGTGACATTGATCCAAATCAAGTGACAGGCACACATATTAAACCTGCTCTGCTCAAAGAGTGGATTGCGAAGGGTGAAGATGTGACGATCATTGATATGCGTAATGGCTATGAATACAATGTGGGACATTTTGCTGGGTCCATCAATCCAAAGCTCGATAATTTTCGTGATCTCGCGGAGACACTTCCTAAGCTCGAACATTTGAAAGAAAAAAAAGTGCTGACGGTCTGTACTTATGGCGTGCGCTGTGAAAAGGCATCAGGATTTTTAAAACAACAAGGGTTCAAAGATGTGTACCAGCTCGATGGTGGAATCGGTACCTACATGAAGCAGTACCCCGGAGAAGATTTCAATGGTTCGCTGTTTGTGTTTGATAATCGTATGCTCGAGCGCTTTACCGATAAGTATGAAGTGGTAGGAGTCTGTGAGCGTTGTAATGAAAAAAGTGAGGAACTTACCAACTGTACAAATGCAGATTGCCATCGCAAAATAATTGTCTGTCTTGATTGTAAAGCAGAGGACTCCTCGATCGTTTGCAAGGTGTCGTGCGCGAACACTGTTGCTGCTGTCTAAAAAATCGCTTCACTGCAAGGTTTCTTGACGGTGCCCATCATACTGCCTTTACTCCATGCGTATGTATATTGTGTAGTGTTGATATTGACTCATGAGCTGAGATATTTTCCAGCACAGCGAATCCGCAATTTTTACTCGACAATATTTTTGAAAAGAGTAGACCAAGGTACATGGAACATACCACTTCGACTGGGGGCGAAGTTTTGACGACTGGTTTTCAGGCTACTCCGGTGCCACTTATTGAGCTTGTACGCGAGTCACATTCGATTGTTGAAATCGTAAATAAACTCATTCACGAGGCGGAGCGTGAGCGCGCGTCGGATATACATATTGATCCTGCTGAACATCACGTGCGGGTACGACTACGCATCGACGGTGTGTTGGTAGATCGATTTACCTGTGCAAAAAACATGCACAATGAAATCATTTCGCGTATCAAGGTGCTTGCAGGACTTCGCACAGATGAACATCAGTCAGCACAGGATGGTCGCTTTCGCGTGCTTGGCGCAGAAGGGAAGTCGATTGATGTGCGCGTGTCGATCACTCCGACATATCACGGAGAAAATTCGGTGATGCGCTTGCTTGGTGATAAATCTGAAAAATTCACACTCGAGTCGCTCGGCTTTAGTCAGAAAGATCGAGAACATATCGAGCGCGCAATCAAGCGTCCGTACGGAATGATTCTCTCGACAGGTCCCACTGGATCTGGGAAAACAACAACACTATATACACTGATTCGCATGCTCTCGACTCCACAGGTGTCGATTGTAACAATCGAAGATCCAATCGAATGTGCAGTAGATGATATTTCGCAAATTCAAATCAATCCACGTACTGGGCTGACCTTTGCCAACGGGCTCCGTTCTATCTTGCGCCAAGACCCAAACATCATCATGGTGGGGGAGATTCGTGATGCAGAGACAGCAGGGATTGCGGTTAACACTGCATTGACAGGGCATCTTCTTCTCTCGACACTGCACACCAATGATGCGGCAACGACATTGCCACGCCTCTTAGACATGGGCATCGATGCGTACCTCGTTGCATCGACGGTGAATATTGCTATTGGACAGCGCTTGATCAGGCGCATTTGTAAGGATTGCAAAGAAGACTACAAGCTTTCGGATGGTGAGTTCATAAGCCTTCACGCGCTACTGGGAGATCGGATTACGCGCGATCTGACATTTTACAAAGGGAAAGGTTGTGAAGCGTGCGGTGGGAGTGGATACAAAGGGCGACTTGTTTTGTGCGAGGTGCTGGTGGTGGATCATGCGATTCATGAAGCGATTTTGAAAAAAGAGCCAGCGTCGCGCTTGAAAGAAATTGCCATACAAAACGGAATGACCACGATGCTTGAGGATGGATTTATTAAAGCGACAGCAGGAAAAACAACTGTCTCAGAAATATTACGCACAATCAATGAATAATTTTTCAACATTGAAACAATTGGGGAATGCTTCGTTTTCATTTGGAGGCGAACGTTTCTCCGTGAAAGAGCAGACGATGTTTGCAAAGCGCATGTCGTTTTTGGTGAGTGCGGGTGTACCACTCATTGAATGCCTCTCGCTTATTCGCAATCAAACCAAATCAAAAGCAAAGTCTGCGCTCTATAGTAGTGTGATAGAGGATGTGAACAATGGGTTGTATCTCTCGACAAGTCTCTCGCGCAGAGGAAATCTCTTTGGTGAGTTTGCGGTCAACTTGATTCGGGTGGGTGAGGAGAGTGGAATCTTGAGTCAGAATTTGCATTATCTTGCAGATGAGCTTGAAAAAAAGGAGGCGTTGAAGCGAAAGGTGGTCGGTGCGCTGGTATACCCTGCAGTGATCACGGTAGCGACACTCGGCATCACTGGAGTGCTCACGATGTATATTTTTCCAAAGATACTTCCGGTGTTCTCGAGTTTGCATGTTGCATTGCCACTCTCGACGCGAATGTTGATTGCGATCTCTGCGTTTATGCATGACTTCGGGGCGTGGCTATTGCTTGGCATCATTGTCTTTGTGATTGCGTTCTCAGTCGCAAAGAAAAAAATCTCGCGTGTACGATATGTGAGTCATGCCGTGCAACTGAAGACACCACTTTTCGGGAGGATGCTCACGAGCTATAATCTTGCAAACTTTTGTCGCACACTCGGACTGCTTTTGAGTAGTGGAATACAGGTCACACAAGCACTTGAGATGACGGTAGAGACGACGGGAAACTTGGTATACAAAACTGCATACAAAAATATTCTCGACGATGTCACTACAGGGTTACCTATCTCGGTGTCGCTCGCAAAGCACAGTTCATTATTTCCTGACCTACTCACGCACATGGTGGCAATCGGTGAGACGACGGGGAATCTCTCGACAGCACTCAAATATCTTTCTGAGATGTATGAAGCAGAGGTAGAGGAAATGACGAAAAATCTTTCGAGCGCAATTGAACCCATCTTGATGGTGACGATGGGAGTGTTGGTGGGATTTATTGCAGTTTCGATTATTACTCCAATATATGAGATTACGCAAAATCTTCATGGATAACGGAGAGGCAACAGTGTCACGCTTTGTTGTGTTGAATTCGCGTCGAAGAGGAGCGACTTTTACGTATGGACATACGCGAGGATTTACCTTGCTTGAGTCGCTGGTGGTGTTGTCGATATTTACCATGCTTGGGGGATTGGGGTTGATTGTCAGCCTCGATAGCTATCGTGGATATGCATTTCGTGGAGAGCGTGACACTATCGTGCGTGTGCTCGCAAAAGCACGCAGTCAGAGCCTTTCGAATGTGTGTATTGGCGCAACCTGTACGGATGGAAAGCCCCACGGTGTGCGTATTGCAACAGGTGGCTACACTATTTTTCAAGGTGCGAGTTATGATGCGCGAGAAAGTGGGGTTGATGAGTTGATCGCTTCGCAGTCGAGTGGAGTGAGTATTTCGGGTGGTGCGCCGATTGATGTGGTGTTTGCACAGCTCTCCGCTGATGTTGCGCTTCCACAGAGCATTACGTTGGTCGATGATGCGGGTCACAGCTCTGCTATTTCCGTAAGTGCGGTGGGGAGAATAAGCTGGTCGAATTAATACTATGAATAGAGTCACTCGTACCGCTCGTGCTGGATTTTCTACTCTCGAAATGTTGATCGCGATGTCGATTTTGATTGTGACACTGACGACAGTGACCGTAACAATGTTCGGAGGCGACAGTATGCTTGTGGATACCGAGACGAGTATCGAGGCGCTTGCTCGTGCACGCACAATGGTGGAGAGTGCGCAGACACTTGGTCGCAAAGATTTTATGTTGGTCAACGGAACCTCAAGTGATGAAACCTTAGGTGGGGTGACGTACCACAAACAACTCACTGTGGTAGCGAGCCCAGACCATTTTTCAAAGCAAGTGATTGCGAGTGTGGCGTGGGCTGGGGAGCACGGGCGCACACAACATGTCGAACTACCAACGTTGATCACAAATTTTGATAATGCAGTTGGGGGTGATACTTGTGATTCAGTGCTACGTGGCAACTGGGCAAATCC
Source organism: Minisyncoccota bacterium (assembly GCA_031972735.1). Taxonomy (GTDB): domain Bacteria; phylum Patescibacteriota; class Minisyncoccia; order Phycocordibacterales; family UBA6899; genus MHLP01. Next base: position 34,396 of record DALYED010000015.1, read on the forward strand.
AGTGGTGAAAAATGCGATGACTGATCTTGCACTTCTTGTGGCGACTTCGACAACCGTCGATGTGATCACGAATCTTGATGCGTATAAAGGGAAGCTATATGTGACGGTGGGAAATACATACTGGAAAACAGATCCAACATTTTATATTTTTGATATTGCAAAATTAACGAGCGACCCTACGCACGCACTCTTGAGCAAGCTTGATACTGCGACCACTACGACAACAGGACTGTATTCAGTGCAAGTGGCCGAGGATGGCACTGGTAGAACTTTTGCGTACACGGCAAATGAAAATCCTTCGAATTGGAATACCTGCACACAAAATTATCATTGCGCACAACTCCATATTATCGAAGTGAGTAGTTCGACCAATCTCACTGTTGCATCGACAACGCTACTTAAGCTCCCCAACGTCACGGGGACATCAGGTGCGATCGGGAACAGTATTTTTTATAAAAGTGGACTCGTGTATCTTGGGCTCACGAAGAGTACAACGAGTCAGGAATTGAACATCATTGATGTGCATGACCCACGTGCGCCACATTGGATCGGAGGATTTGAGGTAGGCGCAACGGTAAATGCTATCAAGGTAGTTGGTACAAAAGCGTATCTTGCAACGACCGACAATACTCGTGAGCTGATGGTGCTTGATGTGAGCAATCCTGTGAGCCCAACACTACTCTCAACATATGATGCAACTGGACAACTCAATGCGGGGTATGGGCAGAGCTTCTCGCTTGTGGGTGACACGCTCTATTTTGGGCGAAGTTATGTTGGGAATGCACCAGAATTTCTTGTGCTTGATGCATCGAGCTCGCTTTCTACCCCTGATCCGATTGGTGCGCGTGATGTCGGACCAAATCTTGCAAATCCATTTACGATAAACGCAATTGTCACTCGTGACTCACTCACACTTCTTGCTGGCGGAAGTCCTTCGACAGGAGGCAAGGTGTATTTTCTCAATACATCAGATCCTTCGACAATCGTTGATACAGCTTCTGCACTCATACTTCCAAACAATAGCCTCGGTTCAGGAATGGATTGTGAAGGCAATGACGTGTTTGTCTCATCTAACAATAATTTGAATCAAGGCTATCTCTCTGTTATTTCTTCAACACCATGAGTAATCTATTTCACATTGTTGAGTTGTGGAGTCACGCGCGGGTGAAGATGTCTCACTCACAAGGTTCTGTGCAGGTACATCACTCAAGAGGTTTCACGCTTGTGGAGACACTGGTGTATCTTGCGTTGTTCGGGTTTCTCATGAGTGGGGTAGTGCTCACTGCGTATCAACTGTTTGAATCAAGTGGTCGGAGTAGTACCCGCGCGATGCTCGAAGAGGAAGGAGATTTTCTTACCGCAAAAATTGTTTGGGCGCTTTCGGGAATCCAAGCAGTAGTCGCACCAGCTACCCCAGTGCTTGGTGGCGAGTGTACGCAAAATGATATCCTCTCAGTTTCAAAATGGGATGCATCGATTGGTGCGGTGGTGATTGCACTTTCTGGTGACAACCTCACACTTGCAAAAGGTGGCGGTCCTGCAATGGCGCTCAACAATAGCAATGTTCGTGTTTCGAGTTTGCAGTTCACTCATTGCTATCCTGGAGGCGTAAACCCTGAGAGTGTCGAAGTACGCTTTACGCTCACTACGTACACGCCAAGTGGGCAAGTGATGAGCAAAGAATTTTTTACGAGTGACCATCTGCACCGATAATTATGAACAAACAATTTCCACATGCACGTCGGGGATATATTGCGCTGATGTCAGCGGTGATCATTTCACTGATTCTGATTGGTATGACATTTACCCTTGCGAGCGGAGGCTATTTCTCTCGTTTCAATGCGCTCAATAATGAATACAAAAAGATTAGCCTCGGACTTGCGGAGTCGTGTGCAAATATGGCACTGCTTGAAGTAGCAAATAATTTCAATTATGTGCCACCGCTCAATGGATCGACCACTATGGTTGGACTCGAGCAGTGTCTGATCAAATCGGTGCATTATGGACCTACCGATAGCGCGACCCATCGACGCACTGCATTTATCGCTTCTCAGGGTGTATATCGTGGTGCATATTCCAACATCAACGTGGCTGCAACAGTTGCAGACCCAACGTATTCATCTTACTCACGCGCAACGCTGGTTGTGATCACTCATGTGGTCAATGACAGTGGTGGTACGAAGACTGCTGGCGATTTTACGATGAACCTCGGACCACTCGGACTCAATCCTTCACAGTCGACATTTGCTGGTGCCGAAGCAGGTGTCACTGTTGTGCTTGATGCAGGTATATATAGTGTCGGTGCGTCAGGTCCAGCAGGGTACACGCAGTCGTCAGTAGGATGCTCAGGATTAATCGTGGTTGGTGAAACAAAAACCTGCACCATTGTCGAAAACGATGTCTCAAGTTCCGCAACGCTCACGGTAGTCGCAAATATTAAAAATGATAATGCAGGCACCAAAGGTCCAGCAGATTTTCCACTCTACATTGATGGAGTCGCAGTAGTCCCTGGTCAGGCAAATGTCGTTACCGCAGGCACGCATGTCGTTAGTGGCAGTGCACCTGGTGATTACAATGCATCATCATGGGGCTATGATTGTGATGCAATTGGAAGTGTCACGCTTGTCTCGGGTAATGCGAAGACCTGCAAGATTAATTATGACGACATCGCTCCTCCATCGCTCGGCTGTGCAGATACAGTGATGATGTTCGATCGCTCGGGAAGTATGAGTAACACTGACCTTGCCAATGAACGCGCTGCTGCGACCGCACTTCTCAATATCTATGCAAAAGTCGTTCCTCCTTCAGCAGTTTCGATTGGCTCGTTTGGTGGACTTTATGGTGGGGCCAGTGCGCAGATTCCAAACGGAAGTCTCGCTCAACCTGCAACTTCGACGTTGACCACGAGCTACGGCAATGACATTGGAGTTGCAAGCACGTCACTTCTCTTTCCCTCAGCATTGCATACACCGAGTGGGTGGAACAGTCCTTCCAATGCATTTGGGCAAGATGGACTGTGGGCAACATCGTCCGTCGTAAACCAGCAACAAGGATACGCACAGTTTAGTATCCCGCCAGTTCCTTCTGGCTCTACCATAAGCGGTATCGAAGTAGAGTTGAGTGGATTTGCCGTTGCGTCACCGCAGGTGGGCGGAGCAACGCTTACTCCAAATGCTGTTGGGAATTTCAATACTATCTCATGGACCACGCAAACAAATTCAACCTCAAACACCAACAAAATAAATGCAGTCAATGACAACTCGACCGCAACCTACGACACTGCGACCGCGAGCTCTTCGCAGTCGTTCAAAGTAAACACGTCTACGATTCCTGCTGGTGCGACAATCACCTCAGTTCGGCTTGATGTCTCGCTTCAAAAAACAAACAGCGGATCGCCAGTCGCATACATGCTGATCGAGCGAGGAACTACCGCAGGAAATTATCGCATGAATGCAGTAAGTGGCGTGACGGCTAATACGTGGACCACATACTCCACTACCACACTCGTCGATCCGTTTACTGGCGGTGCATGGTCGACGACATCGCTCGCAAGCTACGGCTTCGGTGTAGCAAAGAATTCCTCTGGGCAAATCAAAGTCGCGCAGGTAAATGTTGTGGTCTCGTACATCTATACTCCACCTGCTTCGGGGCAAGTTGGCGTCAACCTCTCGTGGAACAATGGCACCTCGTGGACCAGCCCCGCTCGTGCAGGCACTTTCACTGGTGTTTCTGCCACCACCTCGGTGAGCACCAGTACCGACAAGTGGGGGAGG
>DALYED010000016.1:0-30142 GCA_031972735.1 Minisyncoccota bacterium
AGTTTTCAAATCAGAAGATGCACGCTCACGCGAGCATACAAATATGGCAAGTATTGCTTGCACAAAGAAGACCGGTGTGAACTGCAGTACACTTGCTACCCCACCCCATCGAATATAAGGATAGATGAAATATTCTGGTGCAATGACATCTATGACCAATACCAAGCCACCACACAGCGCGACAAGATAACACCCCAAGACTTGAGCTCGGAGCAATTCGCGACTGAGCTTCAATTCATTAAGTGCATGTTCCAATTGAACCTCCTTGTAATGTAGAAGAAACTGAAATTAAAATACAATTCAAATAATTTTATGTCAACTTCTTACCGCTCGGGTGGAGTAGTCATGATGGTATAGAGTGTTTGCACGAGTGCATTTCCTCCAAGATATTGAGAGAGCTTATCTTCCCATCCCACCTGTGAGACATTGATATCTGGAGGAACCCCTTTTCCTTGTATTGGCTGGTCATCTGCGCCAAGCGTCAGACTGTGCACCAAGAAAAGTATGTACTTTGTATTCGGGTCAATTGCCGTTTGCATCGGATAGGTATTCTCAACTGTCCCCCATCCTGCAGTTGGCTCACCCATAAGGAGTGCAAGTTTTTTTCTTTTGAAATATGCAGATACCACTTCAGCAGTAGACTGCGTTCCTTTATTGGTGATGACAATCTGTTTTGTATATCGCTCAAGTTCGGGCATTTTTGGGACAATCGTCTTCTCAGTCCATGTTGCATTTTGATGAGTCAAAAGTAGTACAGGTTCACCCTTTCCGACATATGAACCAAAAAATGAAAGTGGAAAATCAAGTGCCCCTCCAATATTCCCACGCAGATCAATGACGAGGTGATTGAGGGTTGGTGTCGTCGATGCACGAAGGATTGCTTCGACAAATTCATCTTTGGTTGTTGGAGCAATCTTACTGATATAGACATAAAGTAGTGAGTTACCAACTTCATGGCTGAACACTGTGGGCTCGATCAACTTTGTATCATAGCGGGCTTTCGCCTCAACGTTCGTTAGTACATTCTTCGCATAAGTGATTTTCTCAAGCTCTACCTTTGCGGTCGGTGTTGTTGATGCTTCGAGCTCTGCTTTCTTCTCTTCAAACTTTTGTTCCACCACTGTCGCGGGTGCTCCTTTCGGAACTCCCACATCTTGATAGAGGTCTTTCTTGGTATCGATATTGCTCACGAGTTGTCGCAGTGCAGTCTCTTCATGTTGACTCATCAACTGATTGCGTCCAAATGGTTCAAGATGGGCAAGCACTCGGGTGACGACTCCGATCGCGATGGTTTTTTTCTTTTCCTCCCTACGAGGAATGAAATCTGCAATCAAAAATTCAATAAATCCGGTGCGCTGATGTGGACTAATCACACTTGGAGTACCTGTTGCATGCACCTCTGCACGATACGCATCGGAAAATAAATCGAGCATCTCACTTTCACTGCGTGCTTTCCAGTGCACCTGCATGATTTTGTCATAAGCTTCGAGGATAAATAGTGTTGCAAGGTCTGGCTTCTCAAGTGACGGAGGTGTGAGAATTATTGAAGTTGTTGGTGTACCCCCTGTCGCAATTGGAAACCCAATATTGTTGGACAACCCAACAATCGGTACCACACTTGTCTTGTGTGACTGCCACATATACAAGAGTACAAATGGTGCAACAATCCCAATTGCGATAATAAATTTTATGACACTGTCACGGAGTTGCATCGCAAAAGTATACCGTGGAGACTCTGTCCTCTGCAAAAGGTAAAGATAAGAAAAGACCCTTCACGCATGTAACGTGGAGGGTCTATGAATATGACAAACAAAAAAACTAAGAGAAGCTCTGGCTTCCAAGATCTGTATGCGCCGACAATGTAGGTACATCAGCATGATTACCTAGCGGTGTTTGCACGACAACATCTCCTACTGACCCTTCCTTGCTCGCACCAGAAGTAATCCGGTCTACTTCCTGCGATAGCAGACTTTGCCCTGAGAGGAGCTGTTGCCAGAACCAGTCATCAACCATACTTTTTCGTTCTACGGTAGCAGGAAGAGAGCTGGTGCGATGAAGTGACCTTCCGTGCGTTGGTGGCGCATGGGTACGCTCAAGTTTTGAGCGAACGCGATAGTGCACTACCTGCAACTGCGCACCGTCTTTCAACTGTGCTCGCAAGGTAGGTGAAAGCAATTTTACATCAACCCCGATCAGTCTTTTTACGGCAACGATACGTTGTGCAATTCCAGAAAAGGAGACGGCATTTTCCGGAATATCATGTTCTTGCAGATTGCGGATTTCTCCATCAATAGTCTGAACATCGTTCTTCCAGATATCGGGAACAGTTCCCTTGGTATTATCGAGGTATTCCCCAAGCTTCATACGAAGTAGGTGCACAGATATACTCGGATCAACGCGGGTTCGCAATCCAAACCAGCTTGCAACAGTCGGCACCTGAAAACCAGGAACTTCTTTGCGCAGTGCACGTACCATGCTCATCGAACGATTCGGCATCAATGCTTCCAAGCACCGCCCTGCCACAACTTTCCGCGAGCGAGCCAGCGAGAACTGTTGATAGACCAAATCATTTTTCTGATGTTCAAGAAGAATTTGTTCCTTGCGAAGCAATGTGAGTAATTTAAACAAGTGATCTTTCACTCTATCCACCTTTCAATATTGTGATTGTATGACTCGATTGACACATCCCCAAGTTTCTCTTGTATCAGCGCCTAAGGAATAAACTCCCTGCATCCAATATACATTTGGGTTTCTACTTAGTTTTTGTTATGTGAAAGAATTATTGTCTTGTGTGACACACAAGACGAACTCCATGACTAATTATATCATAATTTACATATTACGTCAAAAAAAACAACAAGTGCCACAAAATGGCTTATTATGGCTTTTTTACAGAGTTTTAGAGGTATAAAAATACCCCAGAGTAGGACTCAAGGGTATGCAAAATTATGTATATCGCTTCCGTTCTGCAAGACGATGATTCTTATACTCGGGATCATCGGTAACTTCACTGACTTCAAAATCAGGAGGAATGGTAATCGGCTCATCACAGTGCTGAAGCTCAACTTCAAGTATCACGAGTCCGAGCTGATTGCCTTCAAAGACGTCGAGTTCAAAGAGTTTGCCACCATACAGAAAGTTGTAACGGAGTTTCTCGATAGGCTCGAGTGCTTCATCGCGTTCTTCTTCGAGAAAGCGCTCATAATCCCGAACGGATATTTGTCGCTCCTTCTCAATACGAGTCCCGCGCTGGTCGGTGGGATACTTCATCGTGAAATAGTAACTCTGTTCAATACCCACCACTCGCCTTCGTACACGTCGCTCGTATCCTCGTACTGGCACCAAGTAGTCTTGTGTGATCCACGATGCCCGTGCACCATTTGGAATCAGAGCGGGAGTAAAATTATGCACCAGAAACTTTCGTTCAATCTCAGTTGGTATCGGCATGTGAAGCTTCCTCGCAAGTGCACGGAGTGCGCGATGCATTTTCATCGCAAAATCCGTAGAGTTATCAATGATCGCATGGTGTGGATGTCCGAGCCACGCATGCTGTGTTTTTATATCAAGCAATCGCGCGCCATCAGGAGATTCACTACGTGCCAGATTATTGTGAAGCGTATAATACTCTTCTGCACCATCAGCAGCAGTTACAAAATGCACGACCAAGAGGTACCGCTCGAGGAGCTTTCCTCTACTGTACCCATACTTCTCAATCATCTGCGCAAATGCTGTCTCGCCCATATATGCACTTCCATCGAGAAGCCCCCGATCACAAAGGATCACTACTTGCTTGTGTTCAATCAATCGTGCAATCGCGAGATAGTGCTCTTCACGATCAAGTGCATACTGGAACAATCGTTCTTGAAACACATCGTTCCCCAACAGCTGAGGTGAGACACCTGCTCCAATCAACTCTGTTGCAGTTTCAGAAATGATAAGTGGATGAATAGCAAACTTCTCAAGCCACTCACTCACCTGTACAAGAAACGTCGACTTCCCTCCACACGGTCCACCACTGATACAAATCACTGGAATATCAGCCATATGTCCTCGCTTATGAATGTACGCCGATCGTATCCTACCTTTTGCAAGAACAGCGCGTCAATAAAGTAAATTTGCTACCATACAGCTATGCGCAAAAAAGTAGTGAAGGAAGGAAGTCTGCATCGTATACCTGCTGATATGACACTATCACTCACCACCCCATCGGGGGCACATACTGCGTGGCAAGACATTACTCCACTCGCCAAAAATGAGTGGATCTGTTGGGTTACCTCAGCGGTAAAACCAGAAACCCGTGAGCGGAGAATCCGGATTATGAAAGAGCAACTCCTTGCAGGAAAACGAAGACCATGTTGCTGGGCAGGTTGCCCTCATCGGTAAATGCATGAAAAGTGGGGCAATGAAAAATGCACCCTCTCTTTTACCAACCAGCGATGATTGCTCCCATACTTGCCATCACCACAAGTGAGCAAAGTGTTTCAAAGAGCCAAAGCTTGAAGGACTTCCCCATCCAAATGACTTCGATCGAAGTTGATGTCACCAAAAATCCGAGCCAGAGCCATGCACCACAAATAGCGCCCTTGTACCATGTCACAGCACCCATCAGTGGCGAAGAGAATACCAGCCAGAATGTCCCTGCCATCACAAATGCAGTAACCAAGTTGACCAAAAAATTCCACAACAATTGCGGGACCATGTCAGAAAACTGCTCATTTCCTGTGGGATGAATATTTGCCAATTTCATCCACAATGTTCCAAACAATGGTCCATGAAAGAGAAACCCCAGCACAAATGCCACGACTGCTGCGACAAACACTGCTACGAGATCGAATGTGAGCATATATATATGTTATGTTATTACTTTGCATTACTGTCTACCTGAAATATTCCAAATACATTATTGTCGACATCAAGAAAATACCCCTGCCAACACTTCCCAGTCACCGCAAACTTCGCCATGGCAACTTGTCCGCCATTGCTCATAATGAGACTCGCAGTCGTATCAAAATCTTCCACCTGCATTGAGCAAGTGAATGCATTGGTCCCATACTCAAGTGGCGGAGTCTTCACAGGGCGCTTCAAAATTCCACCACCCATCCCTGCTGTTTCAATGCGATAGTATTCGATAGGAAGTGTCTCATCTTTGGTGAACTTCCAGCCAAATACTTGCTGATAAAAAGAGACTGCTTTCTCGACATCAGATGCTTGAATCTCAAAATATTCAATAGTATTCATATGCACAAATTATAGCAAAATATATCCGTATAGGTTTCAGGATGTACACCTCATAATCTGTACTTATGCTGACGATGAGCAGTGTACCTTTTCAGTCCACTTGAACAGAGAGTGAATAATTGATGCGAGTATCGTCCAATAAAGCATCAAGTAGAGACCGACAAACGGTGGTGGATCATCCTTCAAGAACTCCACTTGTGGCAACACGATCGGACCTAGCAACACTGCCTTTGCAGGGAGAATGAGAGTAGCCACTACTCTCTTCCATGCAACTGGTGCGTCACCGCCAGTGTAGACCAGCGAGTCGGGTGCTTTTGGAAACCCACGTGGTCCAGTCGTTCCGAGGAGTGTCGTAGTGATAGCGAGGAAAAGAAAGCCTGCAACAATAAACAGAGCAATAAATTTTTTCTTTGAAATAGTCATGCACCAGAGATAACAGTGAACTTCATATATTAGTAACGAAAGAGAAATCCGCAAACTGAACTATTTACCTCTTCGCATCAGCACATGCGTACCTCAACACAACCCCTCCATGTGAAAGTGGCTTAGCCTCAAGGAGCTCGAGTTTGTGTGAAGGTGTCATTTCCACAAACAGTCGCCTACCCTTTCCGAGAATAATTGGAGCAACAAAGAGACGCACTTCATCGATAACCCCCGCACTCATCAGCGAGTCACAGAGCGTAGCACTCCCGAAGATATACATCGGACCATTCCCTTCCTTTTTGATTTGCGATAATTCCTTGACCGCATCGCGGACAATCGTCGTATTGTTCCATTCCACTTTATCAATCGTCGAGGAACACACGATTTTTCTAATAGTATTCATAATCGGTGCAACCTTAGCATCTTCTCCTTCAGCATTAGGCCAGTGCGATGCCATGCCTCGGTAGGTATTCGCACCAAAAATAATCATGTCTGCTTCTGAGAGTTGCTCCAAGCTCAGTGCCTCGAGTTCCGGTCCCCACACAAGATGATGAAACGAAAGATCCCAAGGTTTCTCTCCCTCAAAGTACCCATCGAGCGTGACCACATTCCACATAATTATTTTTCTCATCCCTCAATTCTACCACCGTCTTACTCCACAGCAATCTGCGAATTCCAGACTCCAAGACTTGTTCACGATCGAATTCAGTCGGCTGAAATTTCGAAACTTATGGATTCAATATGACTTTGTGATTTACTCAAAAGTGGAATAAAAAGCCCCACAAAAGGGGCTTTTGAAATGCGGATGTCCGCTAATGATTGTGTTGTTTGATACGCAGAACATGCGCATCTTCGACTCGTGTCTCAGGTGACAGGAGTAGTAGTTCAGAATTACCAAAATGAAACGAGGTGAGTGCATCCATCCACGACATACCGTAATACGCCGCAAAAATCATTTTACCAATATCACCGTGACACGTGAGGAGCACAGCACCGTCCTGATGCAGGGATTCGATATGCGCAATTGCCTGACTTCCTCGCTCAAAGAGTTCAGGAAAACTCTCCGCGCCTTTGCATGTCAGAAAATACGTGATGATTGCAGTCTTCACGATATTCGGAGCGCAAAGCATTTCAATGTCGGAAATGCGCTCCCCTGTCATCACACCAAAGTTACGCTCGATCAAGAGTGGTAATACCTGCGGGCGAGGAAGGCCAAGTACATCAGTCACAATAACTGCAGTGTCATAGGCACGGCACAGTGGCGATGCATATGTCGCATCGAATGTGAGCCCCGAAGCACTGATACCGAAAGCGAGATCCTCCGCCTGCTTTCGCCCGAGTTCGGTGAGTGGCAAATCGCGGTGACCGTTCAAAATACCTGAGGCATTGTCTTGGTTTTGCCCATGCCGAGCAAGATAGATTTTCAGCATTGCATAACTCCTACTATAGAGGAACGGCTATCTATGGCGATCCTACTACGGTTCACGAAAATTTCAAATTGAAATCCAGCGGTTAGATTCGACCACGAGTTACTAAATTTATAATTTAGTAACTCCCGTTGTGGCGAAAAGTTTGACTCTGCATAAGAGTAAAAGAACCCCACCGAAGTGGGGTTCTTGGGTGGAACGGAAAGATTATCCGAGCCAACCCATCTTGTAGCAGAAGAAGGTAGTCAAGCCACCTACTGTCAGGATGACTAGCACGATGATCTGTGATTTTCTGTGAGCAGATTTCGCTGATTCGTATTCCATATTCAGTTCTCCTTCGTCATGAGAATAAAAGTACACGACAATGTAAACAAACTTCACCGTACCTTTTATAGTATATCATATGTTTAATAATTTGTCAATATTCAACTTTAGTGGCAAAAATGATGTGAACAGTCACTATTTATGTATACATTGCGCAGTTTGGGAATAAAATCCAGCCGTAAAATACTTTCCTCGCTGAGAATCAAAAAACAATTACCGGCTGGCTTGTTTCTTACTCATCATGACTTTTATGCTTGCTTTCACTAATTTCTTCACCAGTGGTATCGAAATATCTTTATCTACAGGGAAACTCACAATTGCCTTTGTGGTAACACAACCTGCAAGTTCCTTTTTGTGTTCTTGGATCACCGGAGGACGAACATGGAGTCGCACATATGGTTTCTTGAAGCTGAACCACGCAAACATCCCATCATAATCATATCCTTCATAAGAATACCCAGGAATTTGAAAGTAATCGGTACGTTCAGTGGCATCGGTTGCCACATCGCGTATTGCAGCTCTCATCTTCCTCAGTCTGGTCTGGATATCCTTTGGATATTTTGCTATGTATTCATCCACTTCTTTTGAAGACCCTTTCATGATGAAATCATATCAAAAACATCATCACTTAAACACGTGCTTTAAACCGATCTACGGTTATGTTGCTCCGGCGGCAGGAGTTTCGACCCTTACAGGGTCAGTACCCGTTTCCCATCTACTCATGCAGATGCCATTCGTAAATATGGGAGAACGTCTTCGAATCCTACCCGTGAGGTATACAGATACCTCACTCACCGAGAGTCGAGAAAACAAAAACACCCATCAAAGGGTGCTTTTGGTTTTCGATGCTCCCCACCTCGGGTTGGAACCGTGGTCGGGCAAACCCACCCTTACCGAATGAGTGATCTTCACCGATCAAGATCTACCCTGCTCGAGCGCAGTAATTTATTCTAGACTAATCTCTAAAAGCGATAATTCGTTAATCTTATCTCCTGTCTTTACAATCGAAATATACCCTACAGATTTTCCGAAAAACTCTCGTAAAATTGGTGCATCATAGCTCAGTTTCTTAGGGGACACCTGTAGATCAGTTTCTCCATACCCTCCAACTTCATAGACTTTAATTTCACCTTCCTTTGTTTGCAGTGTTACAACATGTCCCACAGCAACAGTTTCGTTTTGGGTTGGTGGTTGAACTATTGAAACTTTTTCTAACTGACTTATTATCTCAGCCACCTGTTCTGCAAGCATCAATTCGTTACGTGCATGTACATCATATTCTGCATTATCGTGCCACGAATTTGAATCACCCGCCGCCGCTCTCCCCTTATCGAATTGTGACGCACGTAAGTCGGAAACGAGTTCATCCCTGCGTTTCAATAGTGCTTCATATCCAAATTGTGTAATAAAAATTTTCTCCATTATGCAGTTCTTTTCCCCTCTTTCGCAGCGAGTGCGAGTGGAACATATCCTTGCCGCACAATATCCTTTTGATCTATTCCGAGTGAAAGTAAAATGACATGAAGTTCTTGTTCAATATGTTTACGCTCTCTTTGAGTTCCCCTTCCCTCGATCTCAATGAACCAACCCAATTCTTTAATATGGTCAAGATTGAGTTCAAACTTATTCTTTGAGTACGTTGCACGCTTCTTTGTGATTGTGATTACCTCAACATAGTCATTCCCTCGTAGAATCTTCTCCAAACTCTTTGCATTTCTAAGAGGCATGTCGACATCTGGCCATGCAGTATCATCCCCAGTACTTTTTGCCTTAAAGGTAAACATATCTCCACTTGCAGTGCGACGAATACGCAACACTAGCTTGCGACTCACATCTGTTATGTGTTTAAAATAGATGTCCTTCTCTGTTTTTTCCTTGATAAAAACTACTTCTTTGTCTTTCTTTAACAGAGTGATTATTTTTCTCGGATTACCGATTTTTGCCCGTATTTCTATTTCCATAGAGATATTATATATGATTTAGAGTGGAATATATAAAAAGATAGGGAGGCTGTATGGCGCCTCCCTACGGGAACAAAAAACTACATTTCTGAAAGAAGCGAAGCAGAAAATTCATGACCAAAGTACTCGTGGATTGGCGACACATGACCATAGTCATTTCGGTACAGACATGACCGCACCATAATGCTTTCTTTTCCACCCTCCAAGCGCGGACCATAGGCATACTCTTTGCAAGTACCAGCAGCATCAATTGAACATCCATCGCACATCCCCTTGAGCCTGAATGGACGGATCATCTTCACTTTGAAGCTATACCCATCGGGACACTTCATCGTGACCGAGCAACTTGAGCTGCCGCGAATAATGTGAGCCATTGTTGGAACGGCGCCCATGCGTACTACTACTGCCTTAATTGTTGCAAACGATACTTCGGGGTGATCGAGCTCATCCATGATTCTCCATGATATGCCAGATGTGCGAACGTAGTCAGCTATTTTCATCACCATTTCAACATCTTCTCCTGCGACCGTATTCACATTCACTGAAGAAGAATCTTTGATAGCGTCGATGACAGCCAGTTGTTTCTTGATTGCGAGTTTTCCCCACTCAAATGAACGAGGCGGAGCCATTAACCGAGCAAGTGCGTCACCGTCGAGTGTGTGTATGCTCACATTGAACTCTGACAACCCTGCGGCGATTAAATCACGATACCGCCTGATACTTGCCTGCGCGTTTGTCGTCATCTTCACGGTGAAACCGAGCTGCTTCGCGATTCGCACATAGTCAACGACTTGCGGGTGGATTGATGGCTCTCCCCCAGTATAGTGCACATCGGAAAAGCCAAACTTATCGCGAAACTCGATCAGCGCCTGTTCAAGCGCATCCGCGTCCCCAACTGAGAGCGAGTGGTGATTACCCTCCATGTGGCAAAAGTGACACGTCCATTGGCATGGGGTGTGAAGCTTGAGTCGCGTGTTGCTGAGGCGAGAAATTTCCACCTTCCCCTCAGCGACAAGTCGATTAAAGATATTGATCATTGTGGACTCCTGAGTAGTTGACTCACCACAGCAAAGACTTGGTCGATGCTGAGATTTGTTGTGTCGATTGATGCAAGGTCATTGAATGAGCGGTAGATTACTTCTGCTTCTTCCGCTTCTTTAACAAACCGCTCAATGCGCTTGTCGTGTGTTGGCTGTCTTGCACGTGACTCCATCCGCTTGATGCGAATATTAGTCTCTGCGGTGAGCAAGATCCCGACATCAGGCCAAAGAATCGGAAGTTCTCTCATTGCAATAGACCCTACCTGTGCTCCAAGCACGGTATGCATTGCAATTGTTGAATGGACATACCTGTCGATAACGACCTTTTTGCCCGATGACAACATTGACTTGAGTTGCGGCTGAACACCGATGACCGACGAAAGGTAGTAGAAGAACCGAGTATTGATGTCCTCCATTTCTTCGACCAAGGTCCTTACGAGACTGAATGGTGCTTGAGGTGTGTAGAGGTATGTGTACCCGAAGGCATCTTCGAGCATTCTCGCGATCGTTGTTTTTCCGACCGCATCAACACCCTCGATCACCACGAGTTTCGGTAGTGATGAATACATGCAGTACTCCTTGGGTTTCAGGAAATTGATACGATTGAGAAAGTTTTCTTCTTTCCAGCGACGCTGAGCTCCGCTTCTTCGTCTTGCGCCATGCCTTTGATCGCCTGTGCAAGCGGTGAAGCCTCATTAATCGTAGTCACCTTGATTTCATTGATGACACAAGTGACTCCTCCTCCAGTTGGAAGGATTAAGTAGGATGTTTGTTCACTCGCCTCGTCTTCGAGTCCCACGAGCGCGAATGCTCCTGCTCTTACGCAAACAAAATCCAATCGCGAAAGCTGTGAAGTAAGAACGGAGATGGTTGAGTTCAACTCAGCAATTCGAACATCCTGCGCAACCATGAGGTATTGTGCTTCTTCCTTGAAAGTGTCGTACCGAGATTCCATCGCACCCTTGTGATGCTTAGATTCCTCAATCGCATCCTCTCTGCTTTTTTCGGCTGTTCTTAGCATTGACTGGGCAACCTTGATTACCTCAGTAATGACTTGGTGTTTGAGGCTATTCATTGTTAGTCCTTTCAAAATTTGACAAAATAACAAACTAGTTTGATTCTACAAATAATATCTCATCTTGCAAGGGTCGGGCGCGATAGTCAAAAACCCAAATTTTCTTTTACTTTTTGATGTCGCGACCATGTAACAAAACACACACTTGTAAAGTGTGTGTTTTGTTATCTTGCTAGCGTCTCGCACTAGCACAACTTGGCTCTCCTCTCACCCTCTTTTCCGAACTTTACAGAATCTATCCGCTGGTGAAACTGAGCATGAAGCGGATGGAAGGAATGGTGTTTTTGAGCTAATTTTGAACCTGTCTGATAGAGTTTCCTTAATTACTTGAGATGCTTAATGGCAAAGCAATCGGCTCAGTAATTGTAGTTAGTGGTTCGACTTCGTATGATTTCGTGCCTCCCCAGTTCTGAGGTTGAAAATTCTCACAAGTTTGAGTCGGATGCTTTCTTGAACTAAGGTCTATAACAATTCCATCAGTATTATTTCCTCTATAAATTGAGCCATCAAACATTGTCTGTGTTGTCTGGCGTTTTGGTATCGCTTTGCCAAGCAAGTACGCCTGACCCTGACAATTTGCTTGTGTAAAATACACGTCTTCAGTCAAACCAATCCTAGTTACCTGACCTCGTACTTCCTTAAATGAAAGACTCACATCATCATTTGGAAGATATGTATCATATTCGAAGACATAATTAAGATTGTTGGTAGACATATTTAGTAGAATTCCAAGGTCTTGATTGTTCGCATCGTGGAGGCGCAATGAATTTCCAGAAGCCCCTGTTTCACCCTTATCTCCTTTCGGACCCTGAATACCATCCTGACCGTCTACCCCATCTTTCCCAGAAGGTCCCTGAATTCCCTGTGATCCAGTAAGTCCGATTTGCCCCTGAGGACCTGTTGCACCTGTGTCTCCCTTAGGACCCTGTGGACCAGCGATTCCTTGTGGTCCTTGCTGACCTGCTGTATTCCAAGAAATAAGTTGTTCTCCCTTTTCGCATGTTTGTTTTTTGGTAAATCCTAAAACGATCAACCGAGTATCTCCGTCTTTTGCCACACATGCTGAAAGCTGACTTGTAGCGACTGAGGCAACTGCATACCCTCCTATTCCGAGCCCGAGTAATACTGCTATCGCAACAATGTATTGTTTTTTCATGTTCATATTTAATTATGCAAAGTCTATTAATTTAAGTCTATGCCAAATGGGAGGACATGCAAGTTAGGTAACTGGTGAGCTTTCTTAAGATTAATGATCTTGCTTTCACAATACCATCTAAAATTCACTTACACACTTATAAGTAATTGTTGAAAAATTCTTGCGTGGGATAGATTTTTTCACAGCATCCTGCGCCAAGTAATTCACATACCCCAGTTGGCTTTTTACACCAAAGACTTCCGCATCTTTTTGAGTTACCTCTCTGTGTAGATTGCTAAAATGCGGATCAAAATTGAATCCATCCCAGTTTTCTATATATAAAGTTATGACTGTAGCATATTCTTTCAAATCGAGTTTATTGTCGTAAATTATTTCTACTACCATTGGAATACCCATCTCTCGAAATCCAAATCTACCCCCGTCAATATGTCGAATTCCGTTACAACTTATTTTTTCCTCAATTAGCATTGTATTAGTCGCATTTACATCTTTAGGCATGAGAGCATCTACTTCAATTGCTAGTTTCTGTACAAGTTCTTGATACAAAAGAGAATCATTATCACTGTTGTTTAAAGGCTGAAACTTCCAATAATCATCGTAATACAACCACGAGACTTTTTTGATTTTAAATTGGTTCTCGTTGCTTGAAAAAACATGAATACTATTATTTCTTGAATCAACAGCGAAATCAAAATATGGGGTTGTGGTCGCAGTACCACTTAAAAATTGTTCCTTACAGTTTTGAAAGTAAAAACACCAATTGTCTTTAACTTGGGGAGGAATAGATATAATCACATAGAAAATTGCAAAGCAAAAGAAAAAAATAATTACTGAAACAGGGGGGTTGAATTCACTAAGCACTGGGTGTGACCTCCACCACTGCATAATTATACCTAATAACCAGTTATGTTTTGGAGATTTCAAGGAATTAATTTTTTCAGATGTCGCTTCCTGTGTTTCCTTGCTG
Organism: Minisyncoccota bacterium; assembly: GCA_031972735.1. Lineage (GTDB taxonomy): Bacteria > Patescibacteriota > Minisyncoccia > Phycocordibacterales > UBA6899 > MHLP01. Next base: position 13,612 of record DALYED010000016.1, read on the forward strand.
GTTACGCTTTGTTGGTGGAAAAACTTTTTTATCTTCACGGACCCTCCTACGCCCTTAAGTATCGTTTTAGGAAGTTCGCCATTGGAATGCAACTCTCCCACCTCAAATGAGTTGCCTTCTCCTTCGTCATTAACAAGAATCGGCTGATTCGGCATTAATCAATCCTACACCCTATTTGCCTGATTTAAAATTCAGAGAATGGGCAGGATTCGGTCAGGAATAATGTGCCTGCCGTCGCAGCCACATTTTCACAGAGGTACAATATTTTCTAAAAATATGTGTTGTTATTTACAATACCCCCTCTCACTCATTCATTATATTTCATTTACCTATCAAATAAAATGAGCGATAGGAGTTTCGACCCTTACAGGGTCAGTACCCGTTTCCCATTTGCTCGGAGCAAAGCCCCTCATAAATATGGGAGAACGTCTTCGAATCCTACCCGTAAGGTATGCAGATACCTCACTCACCGAGAGTCGAGAAAACAAAAACACCCATCAAGGGGTGCTTTTGTTTTTCGATGCTCCGGCGGTAGGATTCGAACCTACGACCAATGCGTTACACGTAATCCAATATTTTCATAAAGGCGTGGACTATATCTTTACCATGTTCATCTTGCGATGAGGGTAGGTACTCTGGTATCTAGTCTCTACGGCGCTCCAAACTTTCGTCTGGTTCCCTCGGTATTAGCATGGTTTTTCAACTTTAGCGTTCACCGATATCCCAAAGAGTTCATCTTGAAGTTTCCCTCAAGAGCTGCCTCAATCAACAGCGCACTGCTCTACCACTGAGCTACACCGGAATATACAGTCTCAGACTGTATAAGAGATACTAGCAAAAATAATTAGAGATGCAAAGGTTTTGACTACTACCCTAGTTTTACAATGCCTCCATGCACTTCCCTATGACAATTAGCACACAGAAGCACACACTTATCTGCTTCATTTTTTGTTTTCTCCCATGAACGTGTGAGACCTTGCATTGAAAGTCCGAATTCTTTAGTTGAACCGTCCACGTGATGGAGATCGAGTGCCCCTACATAATTCTTATACCCACAAACAATACATTTTCCTCCTTTGTACTCAATGACCATTACTTTCAGTTTTTGCCTTCGCTTAGCAACAGCTTTTTTGAGATATTCTGCCCTGTCACGATAAGTACGTTTTTCAATTCTTTTTTGTGGCATATATACATAAGTATACCACAAAAAATATCTGAGAATTATTATTACTTCTTCTTTGCTGTCGCGGTCTTCTTTTTTGCTTTTGTGACGCCACTTTTTTCCAGTGCGCGTTTTTCAGTACATTTCGGGCACAAGCAACCCTTTGGTTTGATGTACTCATTCCAATACTCTTTGCCGTAATCGTAGGTCAGTTCCTCGCCAACCATGATGTTCTTTTTTGACTTGATCCATACATGATCTTTGATGGTGTCACTTTCAGCATTGGGCCTGCAGGAATGATTGATATAGCGCGCAGTGTTCCAGCGTGGAGCACCGTCGATGTCGACTTTTTTGTTGATATTGAAAATATACAGCCCATTGGTCGCATCATCGGGCTCATTGATGAGCACGTTGCCGACATACTCCATGATCCGCTTCCCTTTTGGGATGGGTTCCATCGCGAACAAACCGAGTCCTGTCTTTGAGCGTCCGACGCGTACTTTGAATTTTGCGTTTACTTCTTTACGTTGTTCTATCATGGTGAAAAAATATGCGATCACGCGACTGCATGATCGTTGTGAGTATTTTACCCAAGCAGGTACTCCCTTTGCAAGTAGTAATGCGCGACACAGACGCACATGACATCACTTCGCATACTAATACTTGACATGCTAAGTATCATTTGCTACACTTGATCCAGACTTGTTCATCACTGGAGAATGTATCTTGCTAGTTCGTATCGTAGTTATGCTGTGTTTGATCGCGTTGGATTATTTGTCACTGTCTTCAGCAGAAGGTTCTGCACGTGAAGGTGGAAATGAGTACATCCAAGCATCTGCTCATGTTACCCCGCAAAAAGCGAGCACTTCCCCATCACGCTATACCACCCACAACACTCATGTTGCGTGGTTTAGTGATTCATCACCTGACAACCAGAATTCACCATGTGACCTATCTGAAAAACCTTTTCAAAAAGGCACTGCATCGTGGTATGGTCCAGGTTTCAATGGAAAGCAAATGGCAAACGGAGCACGCTATAACATGAGTGCTGCGACGGTGGCACACAAAAAGCTCCCACTCGGCACCCGTGTATGTATTCGCAACCCACTGAATCTTCGGGTTGTAGTTGCTACGGTAACGGACAGAGGTCCATATGTTGGGGCACGCATTATCGATCTCTCAAAAGGAGTCGCAACGGCACTCGACATCGACGGACTGGCGAAGGTAGAAATTTTCGTATTGTAATTGACTTACTTGCGCCACTGCATTGCGACACCTTCGGGTGTCGTTTTTTTATCACACACATGTAAAAACACACCGTACATGACGGTGTGTTTTTACATCAATGAGTTCCAAACAAAAAACAATACCTAGCATTGAGTGATGCTATTTTTTCACAGCATGCTCAATCTCAGTAATAAAATCTTTTACTCTACCTTCGTAGGCTTTTGGATCTTTCAATGCTCCATTCTCAAATAGCGTCCATGCCATTGGGAAATAGAGTGCCGCATGAATCGAGAATGCACCGAGCCCAACCGCAACTTGGCGAAGTTGCTCAATTGCTCGGCTTCCGCCCATCAATGCTCCGACTCCGACAAAACCGATCGGCTTACCAATATATTCAGTCGAAAACGTATCAATAAACAGCTTCAACTCTCCAGGATAACCGTGGTTATACTCTGGGGTGACAATCACAAGCGCGTCTGCTTTTTTAATCTTCTCACTTACGGAAATGAGCTCAGGTGTTGTTGCGCCTTTTGTGGTATGGGTAAGTGGAAAGTCTTTTACGTCGATAAGCTCTGGGGTATGCCCCGCACGTGCAAGCTCGGCAACGATATAGTTTGCTGCATGAAGTGAATTTCTTCCTTCACGTGCAGTCCCTAAGATAACTGGAATGTACTGTGACATAGGTGTTATGTAATTACGATTAATGAATCCATCCATTATCTGTTTATGGAGTACTATTTGCAAGTATGTACTTATTTATGCTATACTCACCAAATGGAAACCACTAAGCGACAAACGACTGCAAAAGGAGATATCTCACGAGCTACCTGCCCTTCACGCAGTGTACTTGATCTAATTGCTGATAAATGGACCGTGCTCATCATCCACACACTCAACAAAAAAACGATGCGCCACAACGAGCTTTCACGCGCCCTCGGTGATATCTCACAGAAGGTACTCACTCAAGGACTCCGCAAACTCGAGCGCAGTGGTATTGTCACCCGCACGATATACCCTGTTGTTCCTCCGCATGTTGAATACGCACTCTCCCCACTTGGGCGCTCATTGATTGGCGTACTTGGTACACTTTCCACATGGGCAGAGACTCACTTCCCTGAAGTTGAGCGCTCACGCACAAAGTTTGACAATAGCACAGTGAAGTAATCATGAGTTGTTGGGCACTTGTGCTCCGTAAAAGCATGCACAAATTTGTAATAGTGCTACGATGAAGTCATGGAGAAAAAAGAAAATACACTCTTTTTTATTTTTATCGTGGTGATCGTCTGCGCACTGCTTGTTGCGCTCTATATGGTCAACAACATGAGCGGAAGTATCGGGATCACAAAAAAATCACCAACTGGAAGTGAGCGTGGCGACAGTAGTGCAACTCTTGTTGCAAAGCTTGTCGAAGTACCTGCATTGAGTGACACAAAAATCGAAGAGAGTAGCCAGTCCAATCGCTATCATATTGAAGTCCACTACCCCGTAGTCACACTCGCACAACACGATGACCTCGCAAAAGATGCAAATACCGTTATACGTGCATTTGCAAGCGACACTATCGAGTCATTCAAAAAAGATGTCGTGGAAATGGAGTCTCCAAATGTCCCCAAAGACTTTGTCAGTGACCTCTCGGTGCGATGGAGCACACTCCTCGTCTCTCCCACCATTATCTCCATTCGCTTTGATGAATCTGCATACATCGCTGGCTCTGCACATCCCAACAATCAAACCCGCATTCTCAACTACGACATGGAGCGCCACCTGCTCTTGCAGACTGGAGACCTGTTTGCTTCATCAACTCTCGCAATCCCTTTTCTTGCAGACTATAGTAAGACAAAACTTACCGCTCTGCTGAATGACGAATCAAAAGAAATTTTCAATGATATAACTCTCCCAGGAATTACTCCGACAACAGAAAATTTCTCTGTCATTGGCATCACCAAAGAGGGGCTACTCATTGTGTTTCCACCTTGCCAAGTTGCTCCATGCTCAAGCGGAACAATTCACATTCCGATTCCACGCGCAGAGCTGAGTGAGCGTATTTCGCCACGTATTTCCGAGGCAATAAGCATGTCAGTAGAGAATATCGTTGAAGCAACACCAGAAGAAAGTTCAACATCTTCAAAAAATGGCTCTAATTAAAGACTTTGTCAGATTTTAACTTGACAATATCAATAAAATAGAGTAAACTCATTTCAGATTGAAAACACGGAAAGCATGGGGCGACTGCCTTATGCTTTTATATTTTCGCACTTTGTCATGAGTCAAAAAAGGAGAAGTACATCATGAACTTCATCACCCGCATACTCGTTGCAATGTTGATCTGCCTGTTTGGCATCTCAGCACATGCAATGGAGTACAAAGCCGTATCCGGCGACAGTGTTGCAAAGATTGCAAAAGCGCCCAATGCACCACCCGCCGAAGTGATCAAATTGAATAAAGGAAAGATCAAGGCTCCCCTGTTTTGGTTGTACATCGGTCAAACCTACGAACTTCCGGCACTGCCATCATCAACGAAATCAAACGCTGGTGTGGCAACTGTTGCCAAGGCTCACACTGTTGATGCACCACGCTTGAACACTGCGCCAAAAGCAACTGCACCAGTTCGTGTGTCCATCACGAAGATCGATGCACCCATCGCACAACTGCCAACTACGCTGTCTACCCCCATTACTCCCAAAGTGAACGCAAACGTTGCATTCACCAAACAAGCACTGTGGAGCAATCCAGAACAAGTCTGCAGTTCGTGCGCACTCGACGACTTTCTTTCCGCGAACTACAGCAAAGAAGTCGGTACCATGCTGAAGCAAAAAGTTGACGCTGGTGATTTCCAGCACGTCCAAATTGCTTCAGGTGACCGATTTGAAGCAATGCAATTTCCTGATGTGACACGACAACATGTCGTGGCACGCTGGGAAGACCGGCACACCGAACCTGCGAAACTCTTTACTGCCATTTATGGTGGCATGGAATATTCGCTGATTTACCCCAAGCGAAGTGGCAACTGGTCCAAGATGACCCCTGCCCCAGACGTTGGGGAGGTGCTTGTCATCAAAGAGTCGGTTGAACAACTTACTGGACCATCAGCGCAAACAATGCAACTCGCACTCCTCATTTGGAGAGAGCGACATGGCGTGGATATTCCCACACCGCATGCAAAAGATGCCGTGGATATGCAATATGCATCAACCTTAGCATTGCTGAATGATCCTCTCTCTGAGGCGGTACATGAGCCCGAAGGACAATCTGCGTCCAATGCACCGTCACCACATGAACGTGTTGTGACTGAGCAAGTACCGGACCTGGAAGAAAAATCGCAAACAACGATACCTCTTATCGAAAGCCTCAGCGCTTCTGAGCAGATTGCTGAAAAAGTAATCCCATCAGACATCGCTGACCTTCAAATCATCCCATCCAACCAGAAGGAGTAACTTCCCATGAAAAGCATCTTCAAAAAGACCCTGCTCGGTACTGCCCTTGGACTCGTCCTTGTTACCCATGCACATGCATGGACTCAAGCCGAGTGTGCCAATGACGGATACCGCACTGCTGATTGTCAGCAGTACAAGCCGCCAACCCCCACACCAACTCCAACCCCGACAACGCTCGACAACAAAGTCACCACGTCATCGGATGCAGCCGCAACGGCGAATGGTGGTACAGGGTACGGTGGTAATACTGGACCGATCACAGTGACGCCAACCTCTACCAACACTGCCAACAACACTGCGAAAGCAAATGCAACGGGCGGTGGTGGCGGTACGGCGACTGGTTACGGTGGAAGCACTGGACCTGTCACAGTGACCCCAACCAACACTGCAAACAATGCAGCAACTGGCTACGGTGGCAATGTGGGTCCGATCAATGCATCGCAGAAAACCGACTCGTCGGCAACTGCAAACGGTGGAACGGTCGGACCGATCAGCCTGAACCCCAATATCAAAACTGATGTTGGTGCGACGGCAAACGGTGGCATCGGTGGTGGCGCAACCCTCAAAGGTGACGTCAGTGGTACCAACAGCGGTACCTTTACCAACGATGGCAAGCAGTCGCAAAGTGTTGGCATTGGTCCAGTCAATTCTGGATCAACCTCAAGCTTAACTGGTTCTGGCAACAGCACCAACAAGCTCGATACCAGTGCCAATGCAGATGTGAGGGTTGATTCCAAAGGCGGTGCTGGTGGAGCAGTGAGCGGATCGGGTAATTCCAGTTCGAGCACGAGTTCCAATTCAAGTTCGGCTGGCGGAGCAGGTGGTGCAGTCAAAGATGTCGGCAATGGCAACGGAAGTGGCAATAAAACAGCCGCTACTGCAACCGGTAACGGCGCAGGAAATTCCACGAGCTACAACGACAGTTCCAAGACCACCTACAAGCAGGTCTCGGTTCCGGTGATGTTCAATCCGGTTCCTCCGAGCATGAGCTCAACAAGCCTGATGACGAAAGAAACCTTCACCTGTGGACCGCTCCAGCAAGTCATCAAGACTCGCGTGGATGGAAAACAGGTCGGTACCTTCACTGACACTATCGTCTACCTCGGCGAAGACTACGAGCTCGGTCCGATTATGGACAAGAACGGTGAGCAGATCTACTACAAGGAAAAAATCTTCATCGAAAACGGTGAACAGATTCTTCGCAGGTTTGGCACTCAAGCAAGTATCGTGACCGCACTTCCCAACGTTTCGGGTGCAAGCTCGTTTTCGCTTGGTTTTGCTGGTACCGGTGGTGGTGGAAGCGGTGGTGTTGGTTCCTCTTCAGCAATGCAACGGATTGTGACCAAAATCACGCTTGCCGACTGCGAACTGCCCGGTGCCTACAAGCTCGTGCAAGTCGTAGCTCCAGCAGTGGCTCCCGTCTCACGGGGCGAGCTCAACAATGCGATCAATGCGTTGGCAAATCTGCGATACACTGCAGAGGTGCCGACTGAACGAGTTGTGAAAGAGCGCGTTCCATGCAAGATGGAAGAGTTCACTGATGCATCGGGCAAGAAGTTGACGATGTGCCGTGGTCCGCAAAGTGGCTCTTACCTCAAGAGTCGCATTGTCCCTGAAACGGTCCGCATCACTGGTGCAGTTGAATCCAGTGGTACTGCTCGAAGCAAGGGCAAAAATGACTGACTCAGGCAAATAGATCTTTTCGCGGTTTTTACCGCAACAAGCCTCATCCTTTATTGGGTGGGGCTTTTCTTTTACACAAAACATGGCATGTACAAATTATTCTTTGAATCAGGAGAAAAATCATTATAATAGACAAATGACTATCGCAACTGCCATCTTAATTATTATCGGTCTCACACTCTTTGAAGCGATCAATTCGATCGACAACGCGGTGATTAATGCTGAAGTGCTTGGCACCGTCGGACCAAAAGCACGCAAATGGTTTCTCACTTGGGGAATGTTTTATGCGGTGTTTCTGGTCCGTGGCTTGCTTCCACTGCTCATTGTCTGGGTAGCAATCCCTCACCTTGGTATCGTCGATGCATTCACGGCAACATTCTCAGGTGACCCAACTGTCACTGCCGCAATCGAACACTCCGCCCCAATACTTCTTTTAGGTGCAGGTATTTTTCTGTTATTCCTCTTTCTTCACTGGCTTTTTCTTGAGCAAAAGCAATTCGGTCTTCGTGCAGAAAAATTCTTTCTTGAGAATGGAGTCTGGTTTTTCGCAGCTGTTTCTGCGATTCTCGCAGTCGTAGTCTGGTTTGCCCTAAAGATTGAGCCACTCCTCGCATTTGGCGCAGTGATCGGTTCGACAATATTCTTCATTGTCCACGGCTTTAAGACCAACGCTGAACAAGCCGAACTTTCATTGCGTAAGGATAATCGCTCGGATATGTCAAAAATCGTCTACCTGCAAATGATTGATGCCGCCTTCTCTATCGACGGAGTACTTGGTGCATTTGCATTTACCCTCTCAGTACCGCTCATCCTTATAGGAAATGGTATTGGCGCATATATTGTCCGCTGGGTCACTATCTCAAATATCGACCGTATCAAGAAATATGTATTCCTTAAACATGGCGCAATGTACTCAATATTTTTCTTAGGTCTCGTCATGCTTGCTGATGGATTTGGTATCCACGTTCCAAGCTATGTCTCTCCACTGATTACTTTTGCTGTTGTTGGATACTTCTTTGTACGCTCGCGTACCCACCTTGCACTCTCTCTTCCCACCCTTCCCTAGCACAGAACTTCACATCATAACAAAACCCCCAAAGCATACTTTGGGGGTTTTGTTATGATTGTATTTATTGTAGTGTTGTCGTCGCGTTCAATGCTGGAGCAGTAAGTGCGTTTTGATAGTGTGCAAGTTTGTATGTATTCCACTCGACGAGTACAAAAACAAGTACGATCAATAGCAATATTGGGAGATACACATACCCCATCCATTTCACAACACGAAGCCAATCTTCTTTCTTCATGAATATGTAAATACAGAGACTACTTCCGTTTCCATGCACGTGCCACTGCAAGCGACACCGCACTTGCAACACGCTTATCAAACGGCTTTGGGATAATATATTCAGGCGATAAATCTTTCTTGCTTATCAATTTTGCGATTGCATGCGCGGCTGCGAGCTTCATTTCTTCGGTAATTGTTGTAGCCCCAACTGCAAGTGCCCCCTTAAAAATTCCAGGGAAAGCGAGCACATTATTAATTTGATTTGGGTAATCCGATCTTCCTGTCCCAAGTACTTTGATTTTTGTTTTCTTGGCGACTTCATAGGCAATTTCTGGATTTGGATTCGCAAGCGGAAATACAATCGGCGCGTCTGCCATCAATTCAACAAACTCAGGAGTGAGCACATCTGCAACTGAAGTACCGATAAATACATCAGCTCCAACGAGTGCCTCAGCAAGTCCTCCAGTACGCCCCTTGCGATTACTTTCTTCGGCAATTGCGCGTTTATACCCACGAATACCACCTCTATCCGGGGTGAGAATCCCCTTTGAATCAAGCATGATGACATTTCCCCGCTCAATCCCTGCTAAAAGTAAGATGCGGTACACTGCAACCGCTGCTGCTCCAGCGCCATTGATGACAATACGAGTCTGGCGCATTTCCCTCTTTGTAACTCGGAGCGCATTAATGAGTGCGGCGAGTACGACCACTGCAGTACCATGTTGATCATCATGAAAAACAGGAATATTGAGTTCAGTTCGCAAGCGCTCTTCAATTTCAAAGCACCGAGGAGCTGAGATATCTTCAAGATTAATTCCTCCAAAGGTTGGAGCAATTGCTTTCACCGCAGCGATAATCTCTTCAGTGTCTTGAGTTCCAAGCACAAGCGGGAATGCATCGACACCTGCAAATTGCTTGAACAATGCACACTTTCCCTCCATCACAGGGAGCGCAGCTTCGGGACCAAGATTACCTAGCCCGAGCACTGCAGACCCATCAGAAACAACAGCAACGGTACGTCCTTTCAATGTCAGGGTGCGAGCCAATTTTTTATCATCCGCAATAAAGAGGCATACTGCTGCGACACCGGGAGTATATGCGATAGAGAGATCATCTTTAGTCTTCAATGGAAAAAGTGAGTTCACTTCAATTTTTCCTTTGTGTTTTTTATGCGCAGCAATCGAGCGTTTATCGTAGTTCATATTGTGGTGGTATTAGCTTTTCAGTAGTGCATTATATCACGCTGAAATCTTCCGTAATTGTGGATATGTGACCAAACTTAGCGAATCTGGATCCCAAGAAACCGCTCAGTTGCATCAAGTGAGACAGGAATGAGGTTGAAGAGTACAGGAAACATGAAGAAAAAGAATGCGAGAGGGGCAGAAAAAATAGCTGCAATCATCGCCAACAATGCAAAAGAAGGGGTAAGCATGACACGAATTTTCGCCTGAGTGATGGTGCGTGAACTAATATCGCGCATCGCCACTTCATCAGTATGCAGTGCATAATAAAATAGCAAAAACTGCGCTAGCCCCATTGCGATGATATTTGCCCCATACACCCACACCGCAAGGAGATTTGTGTGGTATGCAGCCAATAGAGCAGTTGAAAATGGAATGAGTGCAAGGAGCATCAAGTACAGCATGTTGAGCTGAAGCAGGGTGCGATTCACCGTCTTTGTGAAAAAATGAAATAGCGCATGATGACTAGTCCAATACATCGCGAGCACGGTAAATGAAACCACATAGCTTGCGATCGAAGGAAACAAGTGCGTGAGTGCACTCCACAGTCCTATCATTGAGTATCCCCCGTCAGTAATTTCAGGTACGTGAATTTCAATGACAAGAATAGTCATCGCGATTGCGAACACACCATCAGAAAGCGCTTCGATACGTGCTTTATTCATATATGGAGAATACGACAACTTTCACAAAAACACAAAATTTTACTACTTGCTATGCATCAGGAAATGCACGTTTAAGCACCTCTTCTGCATGTACCACTGCAGATTTAAAATCAGCTCCTGCTTGCTCGATTGCATGTTGGCGATCTGAAACAAGTTGCTGTAGACCACTCGATTTCACTTGATTCAAACTCTGTTGTAATGCTTTTTGAGCAACCTCAAGCTTGGCGAGATAGTTTGTACGTGCATCTGCTGAAGTTTTTGTATTGGCGCAATCTGCATGTGCATCAGCAAGAGCTGTATCGGCATCATCCATGAACTGGTCTATCGCAGACTCAATGATAGTTTTTCTGTTTTTGGCAACATGATCGATCTCCGTTTTGAAATGCTCAGCCGCACTATCTACTGTGTCACGACGGACCGCGACCGCATCATCGATAGTGGTTCTAAACTTTGCAATTGCAAGTTTTTGCTCTTTTGAAGTCGCTCGCTGAAGTAGCTCTGTATATACTTTGTCGCGAGAATTATTCCATGTAAAACGAGTACTCTGTCGATCTGCTTCTTGTTTTGCAAGTTTTACATCAAGTGCACTTTGGCGCTCATTTTCCTTTGAAAAGTACCGTGATACATTTTCACGCATACTATTTTTCATTTGCCCTGAGAACGCATCGACTGCAGTGCAAAAATTCACTTTTCGTGGAGTCGTTGTAGTGTTACGACTTGCCGCAAACCCTACTTCAGGAACAAGGAGTACTCCAAGAAGTAGCAAAGCAAACACGCCCTTGTAATGCTTACTTCTTTGAGCAGTGTGCTTGGTAGTGCTGAAGCGAGACCCCGTAACGATGGAGTTTACCGTTTTACGCGTCGTAAGGTTGTTAGATGGTTTGTGGATCATAAGGTATCTCAATCGCATCAACTGATGCCTGATCAATGGATAAAAGTGGGTCATTGCTATCAGAAAATCCCAGCTCAACATCAATGTCTGCCTCACTTGAAAGAAGTGCGATGAGCTCACCTACATTTTGCGGAGTGGTCGAAGGGAGTGTTGTCTCTGACATGGTTGACATCAACATTGCTCTTCCATTCATAGGCGCAGGCTCGACTACTTGTGACTCACTTGAAAGTGACAGGGTTGCAAGAGGGACATCACTTTGTTCCAGACTTTTCATTTGCATCTTCATCTGAGGGAGTGCGACATCGGTAATCTCTGAGGGTGCCACCGAAAGCGGATCAGACCCTTTTTGAGTAGCGCCAATAATTACCGTAACGGCAAAAAAGACGACGACCAGTGGTGTTGCAAGTTTCCAAGCTGTTGATCGCTCGTACAACCAGTTGACTGTCCCGAGATACGGACTTCTGACTGATTTCCCTTTTCCCAGTAATGGAGATGGTGCAACAGTGTCAGTTGGAAGCGTAGCGAGCAGTCGAGTAAGCGATTGAGCATCAGGAGTTATCGCATCTCGAGACGACGAAATCAGCGCAAACACCTTATCAAATGATTCATCCTCAGGATGAGTGCGGGAAAACTGCTCACCGCGCGTATGCGCATCAATGAGTGCAGTAATGTGTTCTTCTTTGTTGTTGTGTTTCGTTGTGTTCATACCTGTATTACTTTTCCCTTCCTTGGAGCGTCTCACGCATTTTTTTCATCGCTCGTGCAATGTGTTGCCGTACCGCATCCTCTCTCTTTCCAAGCACCTCTGCTATTTCACTGTACGACTGTTCTCCAAAAAATTTCAACTCTACTACTTCGCGCTCCGTATCTGAAAGTGTGGACATTGCAAAGAGGAGCTCCTCTTTCAACTCGATCCCCTCTGCCATATCCGACGTTTTTTCATCACCCGCATGTCGATCGATATCCTCACCAGAGAGTGCGTCGGGACGTTTTTTCTTGGTGTGATTAATCAAGAGGTTTCGCGCAATCGTAAACAAATACGGAAGCATCGTCTCTCTTGTATGCTCATAACGCGGGAGTGCTTGATATGCCTTCATGAAGGTATCTTGCACGACATCCTCAGCATCTTCCCGTGTCTTGAGCCTCATAAATACGTAGCGATAAAGCGGTGTAAAGTAGAGGCGATAGAGTATGTCGAAGGACTCACCGTCACCTTGTTTTGCCCGCAATATGATCTCATTTAGTGTTTCTTTGGAAACCTCCATATGCTAAATGGTACCTTATTTTTCGGGCTATTTCGAGTACTACAAACAATAACCCTCTCTATAACAAAATGTGACATGGTAGCCAGGCATTTTCGCTCAACATTCCAAATCCCCTGAATTTGCTGGCCGAGGAGCGGAATAGAGAAAAAAGTGAAACAAAAAGCGCGCTCACGTATAGTGGCGCGCATATTTGGTGTAATCCTTTCTTAGGTTACGCGAGTACCCCAAGCGTGGGGACCGCTACTGAAACAACTGACCAGAGTGCGAACATTGAACATGTTGTTACAATGATTGCAATTGCCTCATAATCTGTTTTGTCTTCTTTTACCATAGAATGATGATTAACCATTAAGCTGGAGAGACCGCTGGTGAACCCCATGTTCGATGAGCACTTTCATAAAATAAAAATGAAATGAAAGTGGAGGGCCACAAGTGGTCCCTCCAACTCACTAACTATACTCCTCTCACATACATGCGCAACAAAGTTATCAACACCCCCCAAAGAAGCGGGTTTTTGCCTATTTAGTAAGATATTTTTTATGTTTGATTTTTTCAGGAAGATAGCTCTCCTTGCTATACATGTCATATTCCTTACCATAGCCAATATCTTTCATGAGCTGAGTTGGCGCATTACGTAAATGCATAGGAATCTCAAGATTACCAAACTTTTTCGCGTCAGCGAGTGCGCTACCTATTGCGCTATATGCACTGCGATCTTTTTTGCACTGTGCAAGATATGCGACACCGTGTGCGAGATTGATGCGACACTCAGGATACCCAATCACCTCACATGCCCGAAAGACTGCATTTGCAACAACAAGTGCAGTCGGCTGTGCAAGCCCAATATCTTCAGATGCAAAAATCACCATCCTTCGTGCAATGAAGAGTGGGTCCTCCCCCGCCTCAATCATCCGCGCAAGATAGTAGAGCGCAGCATCGGGCTGACTTGCACGCATCGACTTGATGAATGCGCTGATAGTATTGTAGTGCTCTTCCCCACCTTTGTCGTAACGAATATGAGTAGATTGCACAGCCTCCTTAAGATGTGCGAGCGATGCAGTGCCATACAGATGTACCGTCGCATCAAGGATGGTCAGCGCTTGACGCGCATCGCCATGAGCGACTGCAATCAACCAATCACGGGCATCATCTTCAATTGGAACGTTGGTGCGATCCAATATCTTTTTCATGTCACCATCGTCATGACTTTTCAGCACAAACACTCGTGCACGTGAGAGTAGTGCAGGAATCACTTCAAAGCTTGGATTCTCAGTGGTAGCTCCGATAAGTGTAAGTTTTCCTGATTCTACAAATGGGAGCAGAAAATCTTGCTGTGCTTTATTGAAGCGATGGATCTCATCGAGAAACAAAATTGACGGCTTCGCATTTGTGACTGCATGCACGATCTCTCGAATATCATCTTTTCCTGCTGAGACAGCCGAAAGTTCATAGAAATTTGCATCAAGTGATTTCGCATAGATACGCGCAATGGTTGTCTTCCCTACTCCAGGTGGTCCCCACAATAAAAAAGAAAAAAGGTGCTGTTCTTCGATTGCTTTGCGCAATGGTTTATCTTTACCCAAGAGATGTTCTTGTCCGACAACATCATCAAGTGTGTCTGGGCGTATCTGTGCAGCAAGTGGCTCCATTTCATAAGTCTACACGATTAGCAACATATGCAAATGTTGACTTTTGCTCAGGGCGCGCTAGCGTAGAGAAAGATGTCACTTTTATAGAGGTTAATCATATGCATGCACCGATAACTGGATCTACCGAATCAATGTTTTACCTTGACTCAAGAGCCCAAAATAAGCTTGTTCCGACATTTGCATTTCGTTTTACGCAAAACTTCCCATTGCTTCCCAAGCAAGTTCAGCTTAATCAAAGGTTCTATTTGCGTCCTTCAAAACATCAGCAGAGACAAATATTGATTTTAGGAAGCAAGGTGGGATTGTTTGGGAGCGCAATCAAGAAATTCATAGAGCTTCCCCACGATGCAGCAATGACGCATTTACGTGTCTGTGGCAAACATCTCGTCGAACTCTCGCACACCATGAATGCATGGGAATTTGCACTCTTTGAAGAATCCTTTCCTCGTTCTCTCCATTGGTCACTTGTACTCATGACTCCGATTGAAAGCTATCAAGTACTTATCTCAACCATGAACTCAGAAGTAGCGCATGGTCAGCAAGTAGCCTGGCATGAACAACCTCGTTTTTAACAAACCGCCCTCGTGCGGTTTTTTATTGAGAAAAATTTGTTCCAGATTCTTCACGAAGTGCTATTGCAAAGTCATCATATCCAAAGTAATGAGCAATTTCATGCCATACAGTATCACGTACTATTTTTTCCAAGGCTACACGGTCATCACCAGAAGCCTCGATGATAGGGAGTTTAAAAATGGTGATTTTATCAGGAAGTATTTCACCACTTCCATAAAACTCACCTCGAACAGTGAGTGGTATTCCTTCATAAAGTCCGAGCAATGTACTTCCCTTTGGGACATGATTGTTTGCAAGCTGTACTTCGGTTGGATGATCCTGTGTCACAATTGCGACATTATCAAGCCTTGAAAGAAAGCGAGCGGGTATCGCTTCAATCGCCTCAGATACCATCAGTTCAAATTGTTCATCAGTCATATGGAGAAAGTATAACAATACAACAGTCCGAGTGGACTGTTGTATGTACAGCGCGTGCATGGCGCAGATATATTGCATCGTACGCGCATATTGCAATAGGAGACTATTTTACCTTCTCCTTCTTTGGCTTCTTTTTATTTTTTTGTTGTGCGTTATTTCCTTTTGCCATATACGAATGTACTACTTATCTACTAATTATTCTTTATTATACCGAAGCTACAGCATGAAACAATATCTCATTGCATGCTACTTACAACCGAGAGCAGCGCGACATTGTTCCTTCCCTTCTCCTGCCGAGTCACATGCTCCACACATTTGCGCCATCTGTTCTGTGGTCATTCCTGTTTGTCCACTCATGTCTGCAGAAGCACTCGTCGGAGTCCCTGCTTGTGGAAGAGACTTCATCATCGCAGACATATCTTGGAACTGTGTATCTGTTGGTAAGGTGAAGAGTGATTGATCAACAGTCCAATCTTCACAGTGAAAATCTGACTTTTCATTAATATCAATCGCTGCTTGATTTGCAGGACTATTACCTGATGCAGATGGAACTACATCAAATACATCTTTTTTTGCAATTTTGATTCCCATCTTCATCTCGCCACTCCCCCACATGTATGCTGCATCGCTATCAACAATCATGTGCGCAATCTGTGTTTCTCCTGCATCAGGACCTGATTTCATAATATTAGTAAAATCACTGCGCATCTTTCCATTTGCAACATAGACAACTCCTGTCGTATCTACGGTATCACTCGTAGAAGTGACAACACACGTTGTTGGTGAAGTTTTTGCAAGTAAATCTTTGAGTGAAGTTTGTTCACTTGTATTTGAAGCATTGGTGGTAGGTGCTCCAGTAGCAATCCCATCTTGAGAGATAGACTTATTATTATTCATCATCATAAAGAGTGCTGCTCCGCCACCAACAAGCGCAACTGCAACGATGATTCCGATAATATATTTTTTATTTACTCCGTTCTCCATGTATATGCATTATGAATATCCAACTATTGTATCCAATGCATGCAGTAGGCGCCA
>DALYED010000017.1:0-26972 GCA_031972735.1 Minisyncoccota bacterium
ATTCTTCACAGTGGAGTATTCCCAAAGGGTGAACACACAGCAACTCCTGTAGCAAGTACTACCGGAAAATAGTCTCTATTTTACTGAGTTTTCTGGTGTTGCTTTTTTGAGCTAAATCAGTATACTTATCCTCACATCTTTAACCGTGGAATCCCTTAGATTCCAAGGATGTCTTGTACGAACTACATACGTACATAATTAACCAGAAACAATATGCAAGTTATTTTATTGTCCGACGTCAAGAATGTTGGAAAGAAGTATGAATTAGTCGATGTTGCTCCAGGCTATGCCCGCAATTTTCTTTTTGCACGTGGTCTTGCAGAGGCAATCACAAAGTCTTCAGCAAAGCGCATCGCAGAGCTTTCAAAGAAGCGTGAAGTAGAAGCAAAGAAGCAACATGCAGTACTCGAGAAGGCACTCGCAGGAGTGAAGGATACTGTCGTAATGCTCAAACGCGCCGCAAATGAAGAGGGTCATCTCTATGCTGGTGTAACGCAACACGATCTTGCTGAGTCTCTCGCAAAGGCAATTGGTGCTGCTATTGAGTCAGCACATATTGATCTCGAGAAGCCAATCAAGGAGCTCGGAGAGTTTGAAGTGACTGCAAAGGTAGGGGAGCAGACTGCATTGTTCAAAGTCATCATCGAAGCTGAGTAGAACTTCCAAACTTAGCTCCTCCTCGGCTTTCCTCTGTCAGTTCGCTCAACGTAGATGGCTACGTCTTCCGAACATGACCTCGTCTAACGCTTCGCATCGCATCGAATTAAAAAAGTTTTAGAATACAATAAACAAAAAAAACATCCACGAGCGTGGATGTTTTTTTTGTTCAATTAGATGAAGAGGGAAGATTAGATGATGACTGATGCCATCTTTTTCATGACCATCTTTCCATCGAAACGAATCTTTCGTACTGTCTTGAAGCTGACCTTGCCATCTTTCATTGCGTAGATTGTGTGGTCCTTTCCCACTTTCACATTTGCTCCTGGGACAACGCGGGTACCACGCTGACGAATGATGATATTGCCGACACTCGCTACCTGGCCATCATGTAATTTAGGGCCAAGATATTTTGGTTGTGAGTCTCGGTTATTTTTTGTTGAACCTCCTGATTTCTTTGTTGCCATATTCTTGTGTTATGCGTAATATCCCTCTTAGAGAATCTGTAAATTGCAGATTCTCGAAAAAACGTAATGTCATGATACTAACAGACATACCAGAGAAAATCAAGAGTTTACCGGATATATCGACCAAAATCTTCGCTTTTTTGGCTATTTTACTGATTGGAGGTGGCATTTTCCTTGGTTACTTAATCATGAGTAGAGAAAATCGCAAAAAAGGAGATTTACGAGTCATTTCCTCGGGGATTACTGAAAGTGCCTCAGTCGCATTTTCAATGGATGGTAAAGTGGATGGGAAATATGTTGCTTCACGTTCTGGTGCATATTATTACCTCCCGAGCTGTAGTGGTGCAAAACATATCAAGGAAAAGAATATGATTTGGCTCGCGAGTAAAGAGGATGCAGAAGCGCGAGGGCTCCATCCTGCAAAAAACTGCCCAGGGGTAGGGGAGTGATGTGATTGTATTGGTATCCGTATCATGTAGTATGAGTACGAAATGGCAAAAAAGAGTAGTAAAAAAACGATTCACTCACCAGCAGAAACAACTCTTGTGCTGATCGGGAATAAGTGGACAGTACTCCTTATTGAAGAACTTTTTTCAGGAACACGTCGCTTTGGTGAATTAGAAAAAAGTCTCGTTGGGATTAGCCCTCGCACACTCTCACTGAGACTTGCGTCACTTGAAAAAGCTGGGATTATTAAGCGCGAAGTATTCCCCGAAGTTCCACCACGAGTTGAGTATCGACTCACACTACTTGGTCGTACGCTCGAACCTCTCATTATTCAGATGAAGGAATGGGGGAGTAAATTTGAGCGCCAGTAGAATATAGTAAAACAAGTAATTTTTGATATACTCCCTTGGTACAGCATCGATGTACAGCTCCTGTAGGGAGCGCGGCGGCAGTTGAAATGTTTCGACACAAAAATCAGGCTATCGGATAGTGGTAGTCTACGTGCATGGGGTGCACGCGGCGGCAGTTCGATTCTGCCTAGCCTGACTGAAAGGAAGTGCTAAGAAAGCGATAGTTTTCGTGGCAGAATCGAAGCCGTTCTCCCGTATTTACGAACGATTCATATCGTGAGTAAATGGGAAACGGATACTGCTCCTGTAAGGAGAGATGTCTGCCTAGCCTGACTGAAAGGAAGTGCTAAGAAAGCGATAGTTTTCGTGGCAGAATCGAAGCCGTTCTCCCGTATTTACGAACGATTCATATCGTGAGTAAATGGGAAACGGATACTGCTCCTGTAAGGAGAGATGTCTGCCTAGCATGACCAATATTCAAAAAAATACATGAAAAAGAAAAAATTATTCATTGCAATCCCGATTACTCCTCCGTGGAAGAGTAATCTTACTGCATATCAAGCGGAGTGCGAGTCTATTTCATGGCTTAAAATTGAGCCTACTGAAAAACTCCATGTCACCGTCTTATTTCTTGGCGAGACAGACGAGGAACTCATTCCAGAAATTGAAGATGCACTCACTGATATATGCGCGGCACAAGAGTCATTTACACTTCTCCTCGAAAAAATTTGTTATGCACCTATTGATCAGCGGGCTAGCATGATCTGGGCAAAATGGGCACATCAGCCAGAATTCAGTACTCTTGTTGCACGCACAAGGGAAGAGCTCTCCTATATCGTAGGTAAAGTCGAAGAGGTTGGAGTAGTTCCACACACCACACTTGCTCGTTTTGATAAAAAAGCGATTGGCCCCAAAGAACTTGTCCCACTCCCAGCATTCACACATGAGACTGAGACTATGGAGGTATCCGAAGTACATCTTATGGAAACAGTCATGACACAGACAGGCTCAATTTTCAAAGTACTTGGTACATGGAAGCTTGGTGAGCTTCCCGTAGAAGCTGAAGATGTTGAATAGTCTTACGAAGGTGGTATCGTGAATGTATGGATACAATCATTTTCCCATCAGAAGTAACAGTCACTGATCAAGTGATAGACTGCACGCTACTTTCCCAAGAAAAGAAAAAGTTTGTGATCGAGTTTACCCGCGAGCTACTCGCACGCTATCACGATCAAGCCGAATATAAAGTATGTTACGGCATCGCTGGTCCGTCTGGGAGTGGTAAATCGTTTCTCTCTGTACTCGCACGCGAAATTGGAGCACAGCTTGACCCTTCGGTTGTGATAGTTCCAGTCTCGATTGATGCTTTTCATTTTCCCAACACCTACCTTGAGAGTACAATCAAAGAAGGGAAAACACTCAAGCAAGTAAAAGGAAGATTTGATACTTATGATGTTGGCGAGCTCCTCGCTCAGCTCGAGAAGTATAAATCATCAAAAGGTGTCATTTATTTTCCTGAGTATTCAAGAAAAATCCATGAACCAATTCAAGGTGCTATCAGGATTGAACAGAAGCCAACCATACTATTGATTGAAGGACTTTGGTTACTATACCCAGAAGGAGTGTGGGGAAGTGTCGCTCCACTTTTGGATTATACGTACTTTATTGACGACAACGAAGCAGAGTCGCGCATGCGAACTCTTAATCGTCATATTGTGGGTGGTCGTGATGCAGCAGATGCACAGCGACACTATGATGAAAGTGATCTACTGAACCGTGTCCTCGTACTTTCGACAAAACACCACGCAAGCAAGCTACTTATTTGGCCAAAGTAAGCGTATAGAGCCCGCAAAATCCGGTCCACAAAAAACTTGACATAAATATTATATATTACATAATATTATATAGCAGGGAAGCATAAATCAAAAAATTCCTGCAGTATAAGTGTGCAGAAAATGTTCTTTGAGAAATAAGTGTGAAAGCGCAACTCATATACCAACGACCAGCATTCAATTAAGTACACAGGATTTTGGCAAAAGTGAAGAAGATATGCAAAACCCTAATGAAAGATAAATGCGCAATTGAAACGCATTCAATTTGAGATTCAAGTAAAATGCTCAAGTTTTACAAAACGGACTTTGCGATAAGGCGAACGTGACACATGAGACGTAGGTAGTATCAGCTCAAAAGGCTGTGAGAGCCCGTTTAGTCAGAGCAAATTTAATCCAAACTGGAAAATCAAAGAAATGACATAAGGTGCAGATCAATCAAGAACTCAATGTTGTTCTAAAATGAATTTTTAAATGTTTTGAATATTGAGATAGAAAAGCAAGAGTAAGTCAGTTTATTGAGATGAGGACAAATAATTCACGATAACCAGTATCTCTAAGAAAAAAAGTTTACGCGGGCGCCAGATAAAAGATAGCCTCAGCGATTAAGGGAAGCGTAAAAACGGTCAGATAGACCGCTCACTTCTTTTTGGCAATGCGTCGCACAATATATCTTTTACGACATATATATTTTAAATAAGCCTTATTTTACTTCATATTTAAAAATCCGTGAATATTCATTTTTGAATCAGTTGATAATTTACGTGACCGTATCTCGTAATAAATATTACTGATTGTATAAATGTATTTCAGGATCTTTATCACACAATCAAGCTCATGCACACAAAATAATATGTACGTTGAATCGGTATTACTCAAGCATTGAGCTTAAGAATTCGTTAAAAATAAGGGGACTACTCCCCTCTTGTTTTTCACTGAATTGAGTAACATAGCAGATACTCGTATATGTACTTAAATAACACTACTGTGACTCAGATGTTGTCGCGCTGTCACTTGCAGTAATATCAGCAGTATTGTGACGTGGAGCGATTCCATGTGTTGCGAGCCACTCAGGAGCTCCGCTTTTATCAACAACAGCACGTACGTCGATATTGTAGTAATACGCGACTCCAGCAAAGAGGACGAACATAAAAAGAATTCGGGAAATCATGTGTATGAATTAGAGATAAGAAAGAGGATCAAGATATCCATTGAGTGGCGATACCGGAATATGGAAAATCGCTCCACGACAAGTCTTACTTGGAAGATCGATGATATTTACTGCACTTGAAACAAACAGTCCAAAGTGCAGGTGCGGTCCTGTTGCATATCCTGTTGAACCACTGTAGCCGAGCACGTCACCAGCTTCGACTTGCTGACCTTGTCCGACTTTGATGAGTTCAAGGTGACCATAGATAGTGGAGAGACCATTTGGGTGCTTCACCATGACCCAGCGCCCATACGATGCTCCTCGACAGACTTTGTCAGTATCGCCAGTACCGATGACCACACCACCAGCAGAGGCCTTGATAAGCGACCCAGGTGTTGCTGCAAAGTCGACACCATTGTGAGTGCCTGCAGCATAGAGTCTGACAGAGTCGACAGTGCGACCGAACTTCTGCGTGATGCGTACGTCATCGAGAGGATATACGAGTACTTTTGTACCAGCTCGTGGGAAGCTATTCGGATCGATTGCCGCGCGGAGCTGTGCTTCGTAGTCGTCGATTTCGCGTTCAAATTGTTTCTTGCGTGCTTGTTTATCTGCGAGTACTTTTTTGTAATTTGATTCTTGATTTTTTGTCTCTGCGAGGAGGCGTGCTTGCTCCTGGCGTTGTTGATCAGCAAGTTGTTTTTGATCTGCAAGTTGTGCCTTGAGCGAGATCAGTTGCTTCTGTTTACTCTCGTATGAATTCTTTTGTGTACCAAGCTCTGCCTTTAATCGTTCGAGGCTGGTGATACTATCACGTACTGAAGTTTGCAGTCGAGAGAGGTCGTCGATGTCTTGAATCACTTCAGAGATACTTGCGCTTCCGAGTACTGCTTCCATGAGGTTACTCGAGTCTTGTTGGTCAATTTTATGGATGATGTCTGCGATGATACTTTTATTTTTTTTGATGTGCTCTTGTTTCTGGTCAATATTCTTTGACAGTGAGGTAATTGTTTCGGATGTGTTTGAGATCTTCGCTTGTGTCAACTTTGAGTCGACTGCGAGTTTTGACCGTGTCAGATCGATCGTCTTGATCTGACCCTGTAAGGAATTTTTTTGATTACCAACATCGTTCAGTTTGTTTTTGTAGTCGGCAATCTCAGCTTCGAGACGCTGAATCTCATCTTGTCGACTGGAGATACTTTGCTTGAGTGAATCTATTTTTGATGGTGGAGATGAGGCATCTTGAGCAAAAACCGTACTCGCGACAAACAACGTGCACGTTACCATAAGGATGGCACTTACTATGCTGATTGATTGCTTGCGTGAAATGTATTGCTTGTATTGCATTGTTATTGAAGAGCGGTATCGATACGTACGAGCACTTCATGTTTACCAAGAATTCCTGAAAGCTGAAATGGGTCAGGGGACTTGTCTCTTCCAGAAAGTGCATAGCGTAGTGGCCAGAGTACTTCTCCCCTGCCTTCTTGTTCAGCATAGCTCCACAGGGCACCTTTAACGTTCTCTGGAGTAAATTCGGGACCGTCAGGAAGGGCGTCAATAAGCTCCCTTACATGTAAAAGTCGAGTGGCAGTTTTTGTGACATCAGTCTCGCCTTTCCAGAGGAGTTTCTCTTTGGGGTAGCTTGGTCGTGCAAAGAAATAGGTAAGCTCGCCGTCTGTGCACATCGTTCGAATTTCTCCAAAATTAGTAATCCGCTCGATGATGATCGGTGCGATCTTCTCAAGCATCGCTTGCGAGTACTCACTTTGTTGTTTGATCTCATCAGAAATATATTGCTCAATCATGTTCATTCGTTCTGTTTTTTCCATGCGCAGGAGATGCTCTTTGTTGACCCACTCAAGCTTCACTGGATTAAACACAGCCGCAGATTTGTGTACTCGTGCAAGTGCAAATGCTTCGATAAGTTCAGCTTTCGTAAACAACTCTTGTTCAGTGCCAGGGTTCCATCCAACAAGCGCAACCATATTGAGCACTGCAGATGGCAGGTATCCCTCTGCTCTATATTCGGTGAGTGCGAGTGCGCCACGACGTTTTGAGAGCTTTTGTTTATCAACTCCAAGGACCAGTGGTAGATGCGCATAAGTAGGTGTAGGTGCGCCTATTGCACGCTGGATGAGTATTTGCCTCGGAGTATTCGAGACGTGATCTTCTCCACGTATCACATGGGTGATTCCTTCGTCAAAATCATCTACGACAACAGCGAGATGAAACAGTGGTTCGTTGATATTTTTTGCGATGACAAAATCTCCAAGATCAGTGGTGTTCATCGTTACTGATCCTTTGATTTCATCAGTAAACGTCACATCGATGTTCGGGTTTTTGAAGCGGACGATTTCTCGCATGACCCCTGATCCATCTTTTGGTTCTTCTTTTGAGATATACGCATGACCACCAGCAATCATCTGCTCAAGCACTGATTTGTGTCGTGTGACATTTTCTGATTGTCGTACAAATGTATCGTACTCAAGTCCCAGCCAAGTAAGCGAATCAAGAATATTATCCTCAAATTCTTTCTTCGAACGTTCCTTGTCAGTATCTTCGATGCGTAGGACAAAAGTGCCACCATGTTTCCGTGCATACAGATATGAGAAAATCGCAGTACGATATGCTCCTGCATGAAGAAACCCTGTTGGGCTTGGTGCGAATCTGGTTACGATTTTTTTATCAGTATTTGTCATATGGGCAATTTCGCTGAAGTTATTATTTTTTTGAGTACAATACGAGGCGATAAGGAGCAATAACTGCAAGACATGGTTCACCTATGTGAGCAGATTTACGACGCAATAACAAAGTAGTGTGCAAAAATAAAATAACTTAGTCGTGGTGAGTGGTAATGGATAAAAGTAACTCTGCAATCTTCTCTGCCGCATCAGTTTTTGCAAATTGCTTACTACCTTCAATCATGACCTGTTGGCGACCCTGATCGTTCATGATTGATTCGATCACCGAGAAGAAAAGCCCTGGTTTTAAATTCTGTTCTTCAATGACCGATGCTGCCCCTGTACGTGCATAACTGTAAGCGTTTAATTTTTGATGATCATCACGTGCAATTGGAAGCGGAATCAGGATAGATGGTTTCTCCCAGTTTGAGATTTCAAAGATGGTCGAACCTGCTCGCGAGATTACCAGCGTTGCCCCCTTCCCTGCGATACGAAGCTGGTCTGCAGGGAGAAAACCAAACGGTCGATATCTGCCAGCATTAGGATTATCTACGAGCACTCCTCCTGCACGTCGCTTCATCCAGTCGAGGTTTGCCTCGCCAGTCTGGTGGAGTACTTGGTATTTTGCGATGAGCTGAGGGAGGATATCGACGATGTTCTCATTGATACGCTCTGATCCTTGCGAACCCCCGAGGACCAAAATGATCGGTACGTTTCGCTCAAGGTGAAATGCTTCAAACGGATCTTCTTGAGGTATCCCAAGTAATGCTTTGCGTATAGGTTGCCCTGTCTGTGCGATGCGATCTTTGTTTTTAAAGTATGTCACTGCATCGGGATACGATACCGCAACCTTCAGAGCGTAGTCTCCGATGTATTTGTTGACCTTACCAGGGACAATGTCAGATTCATGGATGACCACAGGGACCCGTAGTATTTTTGCTGCAAACATTGCAGGAAAACTTGCATAACCACCTTTCCCAAAGATGACATCAGGATAGAGGACGAATATTTTCCATAGCGTGATGATGCACGCATATGCAGTTTTGAATATATCAAAAAAGTTAAGGATCGATGCATAGGTACGACGCTTACCCGTCTTTACTTCAATGTAAGTAATCTTATTTTTATCGAGGAGATCCTTGTCGATCGGATTGTCTGACATGAAATAGAGCTCAATATCAGCGAGTTGTGTCTCTGCAATGATGCGATTGACCTCTTCTGCAACCGCGATGATTGGGTAGAAATGCCCCCCTGTTCCCCCTCCTGCAAATAGTATCTTCATGGAAATACTATATCATGAAATTTCCCCTATTTTTACCCCATTTCCCCACCCTTTTAAACATGATAAAGTCTTGAGCTTTTTGGATATTTTGGGATGCATACGAGGGCAAATGAGTGCGGAAATTGAGACATACTTACTGGTACGGCGGTGACGAGTGAGCATACAATCAAGTATGCGCAAAAAAATCTTAAGCTCGTCGATAACGTGAGATATTGAGAAGAATCCCAACCTCAGCCATTCCTAGCAGTAGTGCTGTACCTCCTTGGCTGATAAACACGAGTGGTACACCGGTTAAGGGTGCGATTGCGAGCATGGAACCGATGTTGATGAATGACTGTGAGGTGATCAAGATGACAAGACCAGTAGCAAAGAGCCCACCAAATTTATCCGGCGCATGTGCCGCAATCCAAAGTCCCCGTAGCGCAAAGAGTACATAAAGTATCACGATCATCGATGACCCCACCAGTCCGAATTCTTCTGATAGAACCGCAAAGATCGAGTCACCTTGCGCCTCGGGAAGGTAGTTGAATTTTTGGATACTCTGCCCAAACCCTTTACCAAATACTCCGCCCGAGCCTACTGCGATTAGTGACTGGCGTACTTGGTATCCAGATCCTTGGAAATCATCATGGTGAAAGAGCGTCGTGATACGATCGCGTACATATGGCTTGAAGACGGCGAGTACGCCAACTAGCACCACAGCAAGCAAGATGAGCATTACGATATCACGCCAGCGTCCACCTGCTGCGATATACATCGCTACGCCCCCTGCCGCCGCGATTAAAAATGTCCCTGTGTCAGGTTGTGCAATGAGTAGTCCCCCTGCGATACCGAGCATGACCATCAGCGGATAGAATCCAAAGTATGGTGAATGGATGCGTTTCTTGATGAAGGTAAACCACGCCGCAAGGTAGACGATCACACCAAATTTGAGCACTTCTCCAGGCTGGAGTGTGGTAAAGCCGAGGTCGATCCATCGCTTTGCGCCACCATGCTCCATCCCAATGTGTGGCACAAAGACCAGCGTCGAAAGCAGGATTGAAGTGAGAAATATCCAGAATGCTTGTTTGCGCCAGAACTGGTATTTGATTCGTGAAAAAGTAAACATCGCAACACTCCCGAGGATGAGTCCAAACCCCAGCTGACTGATCAGAAGGTTGTAAAACTTACTCTCATTTGAAGCGAGTGTGCCAAGCGATGCTGAAACAAAAATAAGAAAGCCCGCAACAAGAAGCAGTACGACAATAGAAAGAAATATGCGGTCTACCGAATTCTGACTGTGCATCGTTTGATTATACCTCACCTTTTCAATACCGCTGTCCACATTTCTCTCAATATTACTTTCTGTGCATTCAGATACGACAAGCTACTCGCATCATCATGATGAAATAATTACTAAATTTTCGGACGACCAGGTACACGCACAGTTGACTCAAGTAATCTAGTGCTTGGCACTGCTACTTAATGCCCCAACTACCCAACGAGTGCGAGGATAACACCAATAACGGCGAGCATCATGCCGAGGACCCAATAGCGCATAGTCACCTTCGCTCCACTCCATCCGAGTGCTTGAAAGTGGTTGTGTAGTGGTGCAACCAAGAATACTTTCTTCCCTCCTCGATATCTCTTTGACAGTATTTGTATAATCGATGAAGCGCTAGTCGCAATAAGTAAAAATGCAATGACAAGAAGTGGGACCACTGCTTTGGTGAGGAATGCGACGATCACGATTGAAGTAGTGAGTGCCATAGTTCCTGTCTCAGAGTTAAAGAATCGCGCAGGAGGAATATTGAACCATAAAAATGCGAGCAGTCCCCCAGTGACAACTGCACAGTATACAGCGAGGTCGATCTGCCCATTGGAGAACGCAATAATCGCATATGCAGCATATATCTCTGCGAACACTCCACCTGAGAGCCCATCCACTCCATCGATAATCCCGCCCGAATACATTCCAATAACGAAAAGGATGAATACAGGGATGAATAGTACAAAGAGATGTAAATCACCCCAGAATGGAATATGGATGAAGTCGACTCCGAGCTTGAAATAAAACCACCATGCACCAAGTGCTCCGAGCAGTGCGACGACAGCGAGGCGGGTTTTGAGTGACAGTCCACCACCTTTATAAGTGCCCATGTCACGACAGACGAGATAGTCATCGACAAGACCGCATAGTGCTCCGCCGATAAGGACAAATAGTGGAAGCCATGTCTGACTGCGTGAAAGGAAGTTGAGCTTCCCTGTCTCAGTGGTGGGAAAAAGGATTGCGAGAATAAAGAATATGAGCGTCGTGATGAGTACACTCCCCCACACGACAATACCTCCCATGCGTGGAGTCTTTCGCTCTTCATCGTTATGGAGTTTTGAAGAGATGGTCGCTACTTGTCCGTCGATGGTGTGCTTCACACTCGATTTCTTCCACATCTTGTGGGTGTAGAGAAAATTGGCAACAAGTGGAGTGATTGCTACGCCAACGATAAATGCAGTTGCTGATGGGATGAGAATTTTGAGTACATCGGTGATCATATATATGAGTGGTTTTATCCTCCTATGCCGGTCCCGCTCGAAGTGGAAGTGTCTGAGAGTCCCGAGATCGTGGTGACGGTGGCAGCGATGAGCTTCTCGACATCAGTGAACCTCCCGTCACGTGTTGAACCAAGCACGGAAATCACCACAGGATGGTTGATGCCAATATCAACAACGACAACCAGATTCCCTCCTGCGAGATCAGTGTAGCCAGTCTTTGAGCCGATGATACCTGTCACCGCGGCGACTCCAGTATTGGTGTTTGCGACATGATGGACAATCTGTGAATCTGAAGTGACGTCCATTTTTCCATAGGTGGTGGGAGTGAAAAGTTCTGGATGCTTGTGGAGAATATATTCAAACAGCACTGCCATATCGCGTGATGTGCCGTATGCACCAGAGGTGACACTATCGAGATCAAGACCGCTTTCGCTGTGGAATGAAGTCTGAGTAAGTCCTATTGCTGCTGCTTTCTCGTTCATGCGATTGATAAACAGTTTCTTGTCGGTAAATGGATCGGTCGATGAGGCACCAAGAATCTTTGCTCCGGCGATGCTTGCGATTGCACTCGCGCCATCGTTTGACGATGTGACCAGTGTGAAATTCAGTAGATCTGCGAGTTTCCATTTTTCATCTGCAACAAGACCGGAGTTCCCTTCTTCGAGCAAGTCGACTGGAGCGATTGTGACCTTGGTGTCTCGCGGAAGCGTCTCAACTGCAACAAGTGCCATCATCATTTTAGTAACTGAAGCAAGTGGGAGTACGGTGTGTTCATTTTTTGAATAGAGCTTCTTGTGTGCATTGATATCCCAGACATAAATGCTCTTTGCATTGAGACTAAGTGATCCATAGAGGTCACTACTGGTAGCACGTGCAGGGCGCACTGCACCTTGTGTATTTATCGCAAGTGGAGCCGCGACATTTGCATGCTCACTTTCTTGGAGTGATCCTGGAGTCTCAAAGCTGTTGATCATTGCAAGTACTCTCGGTCCAGTAAGAAATCCCGCGATAAGAACGAGGAGTAATATTTGTACTTTTGTTGTGGTGGTCATAGTGCTGTCTGTGTTTCTGCCTCTGATTGACGTTCTTGTTCAGTGTGACCACTTAGTGCATCGTCATCATACCCCTCACCTGCTTCATCTTCTTCTGAGATGTCGGCTTCGAGTTCACGGGTGAGTTCATCATCTTCTGGAATTGCATCGAGTGCGACTTCTTCAAGACCAGTTGCGACAGATGCTGAGGATTCATCCTCTTTTGTTTCAGGGGTGACTCCTTCGCTCTTTTCTTCCTCTTCTTTTGAAGCAATAAATGAGGAAAGTTGGGTCATGGTTGTCCCAAATTCAGGAAGATCTTCGATGCGTGTCACTCCCATATACTCGAGCAGTTGGAATGTTGCCTTGTAGAGATAGCTTCGCTGGTCTTGTGGGTTGTCTACTTTTTCGACAAGACCACGAACTTGGAGATTGCGAAGAATGAAATTGGAGTTTACTCCACGGATATAATCAATCTCAGCGCGTGTGATTGGTCCCTTGTAGAGCACAATCGCGAGTGTCTCAAGTGAGGATTTTGAAAGTTCTTTGGAGAGCTCTTCTTTGGTAATTTCTGCTATCAGTGAGCTGGCATCTGGTGAGGTGCCAAGGATTACTTCATTACCGTTTTCTACAAGCGAAAGACCAGTCCCTAGCAGTGACTCTCGTAGGACTACTAACGATGCACGAACCTCCTCCTCGTTTCGTTTGAGGAGCTTTGAAAGCCTCGCAATGGTCATTGGCTCGGCTTGGTAAAACAGAATGGCTTGTATTGCGTAATGTAATTCCATGGTAAGTATCTCCTAGTTTATACCAGAATGAGCTTTATTTGAAGCCCTACTATGCATAAGATGGGGTATCAAACTGGTGTGTTTCAATATCAATGTCACCATGCTCTTCTGCTTGGGTCACATGCACAACTCCTTGCTTGACCAGTTCGAGCATAGCAAGAAATGAGACGATCACGCCGATGCGCTCTTCTTTTGTAGCAGGCACTCCTTTGCGATAGTTTGAAAATTGCCCGAAACTCATCTTAAGTGCCTGAGTCACTCTTCCTGAAAGCTTGGTCATCATTTCTTCAATTGAGACTACTTTTTTGACCGTTGCTTTTGGGATTAGTGCTTTCTTGGGAAGCTGAGTTATCACTGCTTGCATTGAAGATGCAATTTGCGTGATGGTAATCTTTGGCTCTGGTGCAAATACGACCGGCATCTCAGGTCTCCCGCTACGTTCAAAGATAAGCGTTTTGCCGTATCTATTTTTGATCTCTCCTGCAAGGTTGCGAAATAGTTCGTAGAGTGCGAGTCTGCGCTTTAAGTCATCGATGTCACTCTCCTCTTCTTTGGTGAGATTGAGTTCAGGAAGAATTGCTTTTGATTTGATCAGCACAAGTGTCGAGGCAACGAGCAGGAAGTTCGCAACATCATTCATTGGGAACGATTCAAACCTACGAATGTGCTCGATGTAATCGTCAGCGACTTTTGAGAGAGCGAAGTCACCGATAAAGAGCTTACGCTTTTCGATCAGCGTCAAAAGTAGGTCCAGTGGACCCTCAAAATGATCAGTCTTGATTTGATAGTTTACCTTGTGTTCGCCGATCACTGCCTGTTCATCCATACGGCAGATTATATCACGGTAAAAGCAAGAACCGCCTCTTTGGGCGGTTCTTGGGTGGATAACAGCTATTCTGCAGTTTGGGTGGTTATTTCACAATCCTAATCCCAAGCTCCACGAGTTGCTCTGGTGAGACATCGGACGGTGCGGACATCATCAAGTCCTTCCCTTCTCCTGTTTTTGCAAATGCGATGACTTCACGGATATTCGGCTCATTGCGAAGGATTGCAATCAGTCGATCGAGCCCCCAAGCTATTCCTCCGTGTGGAGGTGCGCCATATGAGAATGCTTCAAGCATGTGACCAAAGTTTGCTTTGATGTTTTCTTCTTTGTGACCCATGATCTCAAATACTGTGCTGAGTGCATCGGCGCGGTGGTTGCGGATACTCCCACCACCAATCTCAAATCCATTGAGCGCGACATCGTACTGTGTGGTGAGGATTTCGCCAATTTTCTCTTTATTCATTAGCCACTCAGTGTGCTCTTTTTTTGGAGCAGAAAATGGATTGTGGGTAAATGTCCAACCTCCCTTGTCGGTCTTTTCAAAAAATGGGAAATCAATCACCCAGCAGAATGCAAGGAGGTCTGGGTCATTCTTATCAGTACGAATATCAGGCTTGTCGTTGCCGTATTTGTCCATTGCTTCCTGGTATGTCATGCGCGGGAATGGAATCTGCTGGATCTTTTTGTGAGGTGTGAGTGTCTGCACGAGCTCAATAAGCAACTTTTCGTTGAGTGCCATGACATCTTCTCGTTCAACAAAACTCATCTCCATATCGAGCTGGGTGAATTCTGGCTGTCTGTCACCACGAGTGTCTTCGTCACGCATACAGCGTGCAAATTGGAAGTATCGCTCAAAACCTGCAACCATCAACAGTTGTTTGTACTGCTGTGGCGACTGTGGGAGCGCATAAAATTTACCCTGCTCAAGTCGTGATGGCACTAGGTAGTCACGCGATCCCTCTGGTGTGGATTTTGAAAGCAGTGGAGTCTCGATCTCGACGAAGTGTTCGTTTGAGAGAAAATTGCGAACGAACAACTCGATACGGTGGCGTAGACGAATAGTCTCTTGAAGGCGTGGACGACGTAGGTCAAGGTAGCGATACTTGAGGCGCACATCTTCTCCAATATCACGACCATCTCCACGCACATCAATTGGTGGAGTGATCGATTCGTTGAGTACTTCGATCGCAAGAATCTCGATCTCGAGGTTTCCATTCAACTCATTTGGGTTGATGTTCTTTTCGGGGCGAGCGTTGACCTTGCCTTTTACTTCGAGTACCCATTCAGGGCGTACCGAGTTTGCGGCAGCTATGACTTCGGTGTGAGATGGAAGTGCCACCATCTGGACTTTGCCAGAAAGGTCGCGAAAATCAATAAATATAAGCTTGCCTTGGTCGCGTCTGATATCTACCCAACCCTTGAGCGTTACTTCTTGTCCGATTTTGTTTTTGAGGTCTGCAATAAGTGTTCGTTCATTCATAGCTTTTTATACTATCTTATGTGATGCATATTGAAAAGTGAGCTGGGATCGATGTGGCGAGCCATTTTTCCACATAAAACCTTCGATGTAATAATGCGTGACTGCGACAAAGAAGAATATCTGTATGGTCATACTCGTTCCTCCCCCTTGCGCAAGGTAAGTGAGCATAATTGCCAGTGCGGGTATACCAGTGGCAAATAGTGCGGTATGAGGAAGGAGTAGTCGATAGATGAAGTTGTGCATCACAATGCTGTTGCGATTTATGTCGTGCATGATGTAGAACACAAACGCGGTGATGTCATGGATGACACGAAGGAGTGTCGCTGCAATAAATGGGTACCCTGCTGTATATGCAAGCGTGCCTACTCCTGCAATCATTGCTGCTCCCCACGCGTAAAACACTCCATCACGGGTTTGACTCTTGCGTGCAATGAAGTATGTCAATGCAAAAGAAAGACAAAGCAGTGGGATGAGTACTTCAAATGCATGCGTATGTATGGTGGACGAAAATTGCGATGGATAGATGAGTGTGTATATAAAGAGCGCGAGTGTGATATTGAGGTATCGCCAGCATGTCACTTGCCATCCGCCGTATTTCATGACAATCGATGCAATACCCACTTGCTGTGTGACATTATGATACATCGTATATATGACGAGATAGAGCACTGCAAGATTAAGGTTCAACAGTGGTAAGGTAACTGTGAGAAATATTATAAATGGAATTCCATGCTGTAATTTACCTTTGTATTGTGCGAGGTATTCCTTGTCAGCAAAAGTAAAAAAGCTGGCAAAGAAATGTGGAACATTGAAAAGCAATGTATACCACAATAGTGTCTCAGGGTGTCTTGGGAGTATTCTGCTCAATGCGCCATTGAAGAGGTATGTATCCACAATCATCATTACTACAGCTATTGGTATTAATACATAGATTGCTGTAATCAGTCTCGTGGAGATTGCATGCATGGCAAGTTTGTTTTAGTTTTCGAGACCTACCGCACTGCGTACCTTCAACATTGTCTCTGATGCCCTTGCTTTTGCACGCTCTCCTCCTTCAGTAAGTATCTGCTCGACTTCGTCAGGGTGATGTTGATAGTACTCATAGCGTTCGCGCATCGGGGAAACAAAACCAATGATCGCATGCAAGAGACCCTCCTTTGCTTCTTTGTACGACAATCCTCCTTCACTGTATTTCTTTCGAATGACTGCATCTTCGTCTTTGTTAAGGAAGAGCTTGTGAATATTGTAGATGTTGTTGGTGTTCGGGTCTTTCTTCTCATCTGGTGTTTTTGAGTCAGTGACGATACTCATGACAGCTTTTTTGATTTCAGCATCTGTTCCAAAGAGTGGGATCACGTTACCTTTGCTTTTTGACATCTTCTCGCCATCAGTACCTGGGACCACTGCAACATCTTTTGCAATGTAATCTTTCGGGAGTTTGAACAACTCCTTCCATTGTCGATTGAAATATCCAGCGATATCACGAGCGTATTCGATGTGCTGTTTTTGGTCCTGCCCTACTGGCACCAGCTCGCCACCGTAGATCAAGATATCCGCAGCCATGAGCACTGGGTAGTCAAATAGCCCAACGTTCACTTCCTTACTCTTTGCTTCTTGGTCTTTGAATGCATGTGCACGCATGAGGTATGGCATTGAGGTAACAGTATTGAGTATCCAAGTAAGCTCGTGTACTTCAACTACCGAAGACTGACGAAAGAGTGAGACTTTTTTTGGATCAAGTCCACATGCGAGATATGCACAAGCAATATCAAACGAGCTTTTCGCTACTGCTTTTGGATCCTTCTGTGTTGTGAGTGCGTGGTAATTTGCAATAAAGACATATGCATCGTATGCATCATCATTACCAATGGTAATATTCTGGCGCATTGCCCCAAAATAGTTACCGATATGGAGGGTTCCAGAAGCCTGTATCCCCGAAACGAGCGTCTTTTTCATATACTCCTGATGGTAGCAAAAATAGGAGTTATTCGCCAATAATTAAGTTTTTGAGGCTAATCTATTTTTCACAAAAGTAATATCCTAGACCCCATTGTCGTCGACGAAATCTCTTTGTATAAGTGTTGATGTACTGAAATGTTTCTTGAGCAAACTTTCTATGATTTCTACTTCTACCGCAATACCCTTCGTGTGTTCTTTGTCATAGTTTACTTTAGGATAGATAAGTGGAGTAATTAGTAAAAATTTCCCGTTATCATTGAGGAGTTCATTTATCTCTGTGAGTACCTCTCCTTTCTTTTTTGATAAATGCCAAAACGAGCTTCATTGTAATAAGATCAAACTTTTGTTCATCGAAATACACAAGTCCACCTTCATCGAGATTGCCAGAAGTAATGGCATTTTGTTCACCACATCGCTCACGAGCAATTTGGACTGCAGTTTCTGATGCGTCTATTCACGATATTGTAAATCCACGTTTTTTCATCTTTACGAGTACGTCACACGTGCCACAACCTATATCGAGGAGTTTTGCGTCAGTGCTGCTACCTACAAGAGGCAACAGTACTTCATCAATAAATATTCATTAAATGTTGTAAATTCTTTCCCTTGCGCAAATACGCTATTCCATCGCTCGTTTGGAGTCATAATTATTGATATACATTAGGAATTTTATCAGTACCTCCCACTAGAGATATAAATTGATTATTACTTTTTAGGAATTTCGTGATGTATGCAATAAATTCATGATATTGAAGATTCATAACTTTTAAATCCTCGTTTTCAATTTTGTAATTCGAATCACAAAGAAGTCCGAATATGTGATTGAACGCCCATGAACGTGAGGTCTGCATTCTTATTTTTCGTGATTTTACGTAGCGCTCTTTTGCTGAGTTAAACTCAATTTCAGAAATCCCTCCATTTATTAAATTACTAATTTCATGTTTAATCAGGTCAATAACACGCCAGACTTCAGTAGGTTTTGCACTAGTTCTGATAATAAACTCGCCAGTCGATCTTCCTGAGTGCTGCTCTGCGATAACTGAATAAACAAGCCCATTCTCGTAACGGAGTTTTTTCATGAGTAGCGATGACCTCCCCCCTCCAAGAATTTGCGCTGCAAGGAGGAGTGCAGGAGTTTCTTTGGAGAGTAGTCCTGAAGTATGAATACCCATCGCAATTACTACCTCTTCTGTCCCTGGGAAATTATGCATTTGAACCTTATCTTTATTCGGTGCTATTTTCCCAAATTCTTCAAAAATATAAGGTTGCAGTTTATTTGTGTGAAAATATTTGTCAGTAAGTTGCTTAATCTTCGAACTAGAGACTCCACCCGCAGCAACAAGAATTTGTGGCGCGTGAGCAATATTATTCTCTAGGTACTCAGTTATATCGCCTAGAGAGATACGCTCAATATCTTCCTTGCTACCAAGAATAAATCTACCGAGCGGGGTATTCTCATACATAAGGCAATGAAGTGTTGCAATTGCCATCTGGTCTGGTTTAGATTCTTTTATTCGTAATTCAGAAAGTATTGCCCCTCGCTCCTTTTCAATCGTATTAATATTTAAAAGAGATGATTGATACATCTCTGCAAGAGTACGTATTCCTTCTTCTATATCAGATGCATCACCAAGTTCAAGATGGATTGTAATGCTTTCGTATTCCGTATACGCACCTATCGTTCCTCCTAAATCTTCAATGTGAGCAGAAAGAAGATCTTTACTTGGAAGTGAGCGAGTTCCAGAAACTAGCATGTGTTCTAGAAAGTGTGTAAGTCCTGATTTTCCAATTGGATCAAGCTGTGATCCTGAGTATATAGAAAAGGCAAGCATAACTGGCGCTCCTTGGCGTTCAAATGTAAAACTTTTTAGCTGGCATTGTTCCTCCATGAGAATAGTTAGTTAATTATAATACCTCGTAAAATCAATACAAATATATTCATAATCATATAAAAATATGTTCCCATGGAAACATGGGAACATATAATCATGGCTGAGATTAATGAAAATCAACCATTACAATCACCATCGCATTCTTTACCTCCTGAGCCGCAGTTGCCGTCGCAGTCGCCGTCAACTCCGCCGCAGTTGAACGAGTAATTCTTGAGGGTCGTGGTGTACTGATGTGATGCATGTGTATCAAACATGGTGATCTCCTTTGAATGAATTGATGCGAAAGAACATTCATATTGAGACAATCTCAATACTTTGCCAGTATTATCTTTTGGGATTTTGTTAACAATTGCTGACAAAAAATTACATCAAAAAAATTAAGAGTTGTACAAGCGTGTTGGTTGGTAAAACAGAAATAAGTCTTTAGGTAGCTTGCTTTTTTATTATTTTGTTGTTAGCATATAACAACAAAATAATCTTATTTAATATTGTAACTATTTTATGTCTAATCCCTCCAACAATCTCCTCATTTCAAATCTTGTGGAATTTGGATTAAGCGATAAAGAGGCTGGTGTTTATATTGCACTACTCCAACTCGAAAGCGCTTCTGTGAATGATATCGCCAAGTCAGCTGGTGTTAACCGTAGTTCAACATATGTTGTACTTGAGTCATTAAAAAAGAAAGGTCTTACGAGTATGTCCCAAACAGATAGAGGCATTAAGTATATTCCTGCCTCACCTGAGATGCTTTATAAAATTGCAGATGACATGTCTCGTAAAATGTTTGAGACAAAAGAAAAGATTAAAGATATATTGCCAAATCTCAAGGCAATCTATAAAGATGAACGGCACAGGCCAAGTGTACGAGTATTTGAGGGAACTGATGGAATGAGAAGCCTTTTTGAGGATGCACTATCCTCTAAAAAAGGTACTATCATGCGCGCGTTTTCACCATACGATGTGTGGGGTAAACTTGGGGAAAATTATTTCAGCTATCTAAAGGAAAAGCGAATTGAAAGAGGTATTGATTTAAAAGTAATCTATCCACATAAAATTAAAACTGAAGAAGATTTTTCTTCGGTAGATAAAAGTAAAAGATTAGTTGAGTTTAGGTTTCTAGCTAAGGACACTCAGGAACTTTCGGCAGATTTCAGGATCTATGAAAATAAAATTTCACTAGCATCTTCAAAAGATGAATTTGGAATTATTATTGAAAATAAGGAAATTGCTGATGCAATAAAATATATATTTGACCTAGTTTGGGTGCATTCTGACAAAGCGAAAAAAAATGCTAGCAAAAAATGAGCTATGTAGGTAAATCGCCTTTGAATTCAGGGAGTTCGATTGAGAAAACTGAGCCCTTGCCTTTACCCTCAGAGTCTACCCAGATATTACCCTTGTGCTCTTCCATCATCTTTTTTGCGATGTAGAGTCCGAGACCTGAGCCAGTGGTGTTGACCTTTGATCCTTCGGCACCACGAGTGAATTTACCAAATAAATGATGGATATCGTCTTGCGAGAGACCAATACCTGTATCTTTTATCTGAAGGTGAATCATTCCAAATTCGCCCTTGTTTGGTTCTCTTGTGAGAAGTAATCTCACGCTTCCTTGTGGTGTGTATTTGATCGAGTTGTCGATCAGATTTGAGATGATCTGCCTGATCTTACCCTCATCAGCAACGACGTAAAACTTCACCCCTTCAGGGATATCAGTTGCGAGGTCCAGCTTCTTCTCACCTGCAACAACATGGAAATCTTGCACCAGGTCAATCACCATCTTCTTGAGATCAAGTGGAACGAATGTATAGGTCATGCTCCCCTGCTCTATTTTTGAGACATTGAGGAAGTCATTGATCATGAGCACCAGGCGCTCCGATGAATGAAATATCTTACCAATTGGGTCCTTGAGTGTGTCGGTAAGTTCTCCATATGCATCTTCAAGTAAAAGTGACGCATAGCCTTTAATTGCAGTAACTGGAGTACGAAGCTGATGTGAAGCGATTGAAACGAATTCTGATTTGCGTTGGTCGAGGATACGCAATCGTTCGTTTGAGACTTCGAGTTGGACGTTAGTACCGGCGAGTTCGTCTGCGAGCTTGCGAATCTCTTCGCGGGCTTCTACTTCCTTGAGAACACTTTTAATCAATAGGATTCCAAACGCGAGTACAAGACTAAATTCTGTAAGCTTGAGGAGTATTGTTGATAAGTCTTTAGATATAACTGCTTCGATAAAAATGACCGCACAAAGGACAAATACCAAAGATGCGGTGACTGCAACTTTTATGTTAAAAAGCTTGTTGCGATAAATTGAAAAAGAAGTAAATACCACAAAAGGAAGAAGATAAAGTCCTCCAAGTGGAATAAATCGAGGATTGTTAAAGAACGCGGGGAGAAATAGGTTAAAAGTCAGCAACAGTAAAAACGTCAAAAGAAAACCCCAGAGTACATCAGTGAGCTGTCTCCTTTGAATTCCTTCGGCTTTTTTTCGCTTTCGAAAAAATACAATAATTGCACTGACAATGAGTGCTGTGACAGTAGCCGAGAAAAATATGATTCCTACCCCATTCTCAACCCCAGTTATCTTCCCATCTTCAACAGAAAGTATTCTCTTAAATACAAAAGGCGTGAGAGTAAGGGTTGCAACAATGGTTACAAATGGAGTTACCCAAGAGTTGAACCATGTCGGAAGTTGTTTCTGTGATTCTGGAAAAACATAAAGCAACCGAAAGAATGTAAATGCATGGCATACTGCAAGAAAGATCACTACCTTAAGCAACCAAAATGAGGCTTGTATTGAGGTGATATTGTGCTGTGCATAGTTCGATAGTGTCCATGCCACAGAAACAAGTGAAAAGTAAAAGAAGGCACGATTTGTTGCGCTTTTGATATCGCTCCACAGCACGGTAAATCCCAAAACTCCAATTGAAGCCACTGCAACTCCAACAGTGAGCAGTGAGAAATTTATGGATTCAAACATTGCATCTTATTTTATCAAAGACTTTCAAGAAAATATATAAAGCTATCAGCGTATCTCTGCTCCTCTGCGTTGTGTTTTTGCTGTAGGCTCCCCTGCGTAGCCAATGCGAAACAACATTGCAGGCACTCCTTTCTCAAGGGTAAATAATCTGGTGATTGTCGCATAACTTCTTTTTATTAATGGGATATGCTTTTTGTGGAATACTTCAGTCTCATTTGCGAGTACCCGTTGACCCAAAAAAAGAATCCCAGTAACTGGCTGAAACGCAAGTCCATGTGTAGTTGCAGAAAGCCAAACTCTCTGAAAAATTCTGCCTGCATGTACATATGCAAATTTATCAAACTCATCTGCGACGACAATGCCAATCGCAGCTCCTGTTGCATAGGTCTGTGCATTTGCTTTTGAGGCAAGGAATGAGAGTCCGATATAATTGAGTGTCTTTGCTATATTCCAGTGGCGTATTGCGCGAAAAAGTAATTGAATGGGAGGTGGAAGTTCAGTTGTTTTAATCGGTAGTCCCATTCCCTTTGCTCTCTCTTCTTCTTCACTCCAAACGATACTTTCAAAAAAGAGTTTATGGATGGATTCTGTTTCGAGCGCTACACGCTCCATTGTGCTTGATGCATCGGCAAGTTCTTTGATACTTTTTTTATCGGTAATAAAGCGAACATGATTAGGTTTTATCATGTCTCCTGATTGAGCAATTTCAGTGAGTATGTCAGGATCTATCTGTGTGCCTTTGTACGGTTTGCGATTAGTGCAACGAAGAGGTATTGCCGGAGCGAGCGAGTCTTTGCTCATATTTTTCTGAGTAAAATCTATTTTCGCGACAAAATCAAAATTTGTCGTATCAGGAAAAAGCGCGACTGAAGAATCCATTCCCTCATTTTGGGCAAGGATAGTAATGTTCTCTATCAGTGCCCCCATAGCAATATGCGTTCCACTGAGTTTGAAATTTAGAATACGGTTATCTTTTGTTGGGTACATATGTACCTCGAGACTATCTCCTTCAATATGAAACCACCACGGTTGTGAATTATCTCCAGATGGTGCGGTTACCGCGACTGCAAGGATTTTTTTGATTGCCTCTTCCATGTTGTTAAATATCAGTGAGTCCAATCGTGGCCATAAAGTTCTTTCTGATCGTATCACGCTCAAGTGTCGCCTCTTTCGTGTCATATAGCGGATCAAGAATTTGATCAAGATTCACTTCAACCTTTCCTTCACGAACCTGCTCACCAAGTAAAATCCGTTTTGTCGCAAATGCAACTGCTACTCCACATAAAGTCGCCGCGTCACCGAGCTGTGGCCATGAGTACAGCGTACGTCCAACTTCGAGTAATGACGTGAGCATTTTTGGTGCAACCAGCTTTGGTCCGGCAATCTTTGTCGCAAGCTTTGGAAGCTCAGTTGCAGGGAACTTTTTAAATTCTTCCACTGTGACATTTCCAATCACTCCATTAAACAGTTGTAGTTCAGGATGGAGATCGAAGCGTTCGATATCAAGTATCACTCCATCTCCATTGTCTGTACCCATTACTACTGGAATCTTACGCTTTCTTGCTTCAAGACGCAGTGTGATTTTGGTTTCAAGATGGTCAACTTCTTCAATCAGTACGTCTACATCTTTGAGGAATTCATCGACATTGTCGGGATGTACGCCAGTATTATATGCGTGTACCACCGCGTATGGATTCATTTGGTAAATATACTCTTTGACAACATCACACTTCTTTTCACCAATTTTTGTGTAGTCGTAGCGAATTCTATTTAAGTTTGAGGCAGATATTTCATCACCATCTGCGATGTGAATCTCACGAGATGCACCCATCATTGCAAGCGTAAGCGCAGGGTGACTTCCAACTGAAAGTCCTGCAATTGCAACAACTCCATCGTAGAGTTTCTGTTGCTCTTCCTTCGTGATTAAGTTTTTATTTCGTGCAGTGCGAACCTCAAAGTGCATGTCATGGTCAAGTACATGCATAAGAATTCCATTCCATGGAAACAATACCCACTCCCCAGTTTCTTCAAGTGTTTTTCCATTCTTGTGTACTTCAAGAAATTGGTGGAATTCTTCTTTGTGATTTGGGGTAAATTTGAACTTCGGATTACGAACTAAAAACAACTCTTCGAGCATTTCTTCATAACGGTCAATTATTCGCAAGGGATTATGCGTTGACATGAATTCACTAAGTGGTTGTGTGTTTGGTTTAAAAATTGGCTTGATTGTATCCATACTTTAATTTTATATTGCTAAATATCTTCAACTTGAGAATCACTCACCCATATGCACTCTCAGTGCTTGTCAGCGTTTTGTGGTTGTTAAAATGTGTATACTGCATAAGTTATTTTTTTACCCAGAGTTGTTTCACGCCAGGCTTAAAGAAGTTAGGATCTTCATGATCCCAAAACACAAGGCGAGGATATGCACGGCTCCCTATGAATTTTGAGAGTTCACGAAATTCTGAATTTTTGAGTGAAAGATTCTTTGCAATGCTGTTTAATAGTTGGACTTTAAAAATCTTATTCGCATTCCCCTGTTTTGAAAGCTCAAGATTAAGCTCAAGATATTGATCATGCTTCTGGTCAAATTTTGTTACGAGTGTGAATTTTCCACTGAGCATTTTTGAGAAAGGCTTTTTAATCAATACTTCGCGGATTGCCTCAGGGTATATTTGAGCACCATAAAGAGTAGTTGAAAAATCATTACGTTCAAATACGTAAACAAATGGGAGCTCATTATCAGTGAATGTATCTTGCTTTTTTGATGGAATTTCTTTTTTGTATTTTGTGAGCAGATCTTTCATTTCACTGTGACTATACACTCCCCCATGATCACCGATTGCGTAACGAATAAGTGGAATAGCATTATTTCCGGTAATGAGCAGTTCTTCTTGCTGTTGCTGGAAATTAAGAAATGTCGGGATATACTGCGCAAGAGTCGGAGTTTTTTGTGTTGAATTGAACAACTCAGAAAAGAGCTGTTTGTTTTTATTCGCTATGCGACGTATTTGAATACTAGTTGGTGTCTCAAATCCCATTGCACCGATATCTGCACTGCCATAAATACTCATGATATCAAGTACAGGGTCACGCAGTTTTACAGCACTACCAATATAGTCTCTAAAATCTTCTGAATACGCTTCTGCTGCTGTAGAAAAACGAATATGAA
Source organism: Minisyncoccota bacterium (assembly GCA_031972735.1). Lineage (GTDB taxonomy): Bacteria > Patescibacteriota > Minisyncoccia > Phycocordibacterales > UBA6899 > MHLP01. The sequence continues at coordinate 25,518 of DALYED010000017.1, forward strand.
GCTTTTTGAGGTCAACATTCGCACTTGGTGCTTCATCTACCAAGTCTTTGAGAAATGGTGGGTATCCAAATATGATTGTTTGGTCATATTGAGGTGCGATACGTTTGAGAATTTTAAATATCTCAGCTTTGTTTATTCCAGGAGTTATGACTGAAATTGGGTAGCCTCTACTCCCGAGTCGTGTCATTGCTTCGTAGGTAATCACACCACCAATCCAAATACCCATGCCAAAGCAGACAAGCACCAGTGTCGGCTTCATCGGGGATTTTCCATTTTGTATAAAAAATTCTTGAATCACTGAACACTGAAAATCAACAATCTCAGAACGAAAGAAGTATGTCTGCTCGCCCGTAGATCCTGAAGTTGAGGTATATACTGAGGGGTGACTCAGTACACCATCCCATGCAAGATCTTTCAGTGGGTAGGCATTGATGTAGTCCTTTTTGTTCGTGAGTGGAACATGGAGTAAGTCTTCAAATGATTTGATGTTTGAAGTTGAAATTTTATTCTTTTTGAGAAAATCTTTGTATGCTGGAACACGATGAGCAGCTGCATGAAAAAGAGTAAGCGCTTTTTCTTCTCCAGCTTTTTTCCAAAACATTGATTTCTTCTCTCGAATCTGAGAAAGCGTCGTTTTTGATGGAAAATAAAAATGGGGATCAAACGGCTTTTCTGAGTTCATGAAGAAAATTTATATTCCTTCGAGGCGGAGGTCCTCGATGAGTTTTTTAGCTTTGCCAGAGAGTTTTGTTGGCGTTTTGATATTCACGTTGATTAGTATATCACTACTTTTGCCACGATTGATAGTAGGTATACCCTTTTCCTTGAGTCTTAAGACATCACCAAATTTAATCCCCTCAGGAATTTTGATTTCTATTGGAGTGTCATCATACGACTTGATGGAGTAGGTAGCACCAAGAATTGCATCTGTGAGTTTGACATCGAGGTTCATGACGAGATTAATGCCTTCACGACGGTAAAGTGGGTGCTGTTTTACATGCATCTTGATATAGAGGTCGCCTGGAACTCCATTTGCCACTGCTTCACCACGACCACTCATACGGAGCATCTCCCCGTCCTGGATTCCTGGTGGTACGTTGATCGATATTTCTTCCTGCTTCTTTCTCACCCCACTTCCACTACAGTCCTTACATTTTTCTTCAGGGATCTCTCCTTTACCATTACAGGCTGAACAGATACTGACACTTGAAAAAGTACCTAAGAATGAGCGACGCATTTCGCTTACTTTACCTTGACCATTACAAGTGGTGCATTTTTTCATCTTACTACCTGGCTTCGCACCTTTGCCAGCGCATGTATCACAGGTAGAGGTTTTACCAATCACTACTTTGCGAGTGACACCTTGAATACTTTCGACAAAATTGAGTTCAATGTCGATCGAGATGTCGTTACCACGTTCGACACGACGCCCACCTTGGTTCGCAAAACCACCTC
>DALYED010000018.1:0-2709 GCA_031972735.1 Minisyncoccota bacterium
TGGTCGTGATAAGCGTCCACTGGTCGTCTCAGGGCTTATGGGTGCGTTTAAGAAGGTGTGGGTGGATGCATGGAGCGCGCGTATGGAATACATTTTAAATAATGCCATGCTTGCTCTCATGGAGACCCCTGGTTCGACACTCCTTGGTGTGAATCGCATGTTTGCAGACAAGGAATACCGCAACAAAATCGTTGCCAATGTCACTGATCCATCGGTACGTGCGTTTTGGGTTGATGAGTATGCAAAATATTCTGATAAATTTGCCACCGAAGCTACTGCGGCTATTCAAAATAAAGTTGGACAATTTGCGGCAAATCCACTTATTCGCAATATGGTAGGTCAACCCCACTCAACTTTTGATATCCGCAAAGTCATGGATGAGAAAAAGATTTTCATTGTAAACCTTTCGAAGGGGCGCATGGGAGAGGGGAACGCAAATCTTGTTGGTTCAATGCTCATCACCAAGATTTATCTCGCAGCGATGAGTCGCGCCGATGTTGGTCCTGAGGCAGTAAAATCGTTGCCACCTTTCTATCTTTACGTAGATGAGTTTCAGTCTTTTGCCAATGAGTCATTTGCAGATATTCTTTCTGAGGCACGCAAATACAAACTCTCGCTCACCATTGCCCATCAGTATATTGAGCAGATGTCAGATGAAGTACGTGCAGCAGTGTTTGGAAATGTTGGCACTATGATCTCGTTTCGTGTTGGTTCGTATGATGCTGAAGTACTCGAAAAAGAATTTGCTCCAGTATTCATCGCAGAAGATATTGTGAATCTCGGATTTGCGCAGGTATATCTGAAGCTCATGATTAAAGGTATCGGCTCTCCGCCATTTTCTGCAACCACCATCAATCGCCCTAACATGCCAGTAAAGACATTTGCCAGTGAAGTGATAGCGGCATCACGTGCACAATTTGCACTTCCACGTGCACAAGTTGAAGAAGAGATAAAAAAATGGCATGAACCAATACTCCCTCCACCACGTGATCCAAATGCATCTCAAATACCCGAGACGCGTAAGTATGCCCCTGGAACTCGTCCAATGCGCACAACTCCATCAAGTGGAGAGTATGCACGTCCTTCAACTACTGGGTATGTTGGGGGAGAAAGATTGCCATCTCCTCGACCTCAGACTGATCGACCCGCTGTGACTACTGCCCCATACAATCCTTCAAGGGTGCTTCCGCCACAAAAACCCATCGAAGTACATCAACCATTTAAGGATCAATTTTCAGGATTGCTGAAAAGTACAGAAGTACCACTTAAAGTTCCTATGAAAGTACAACCAGCACCACTCCCAGCTTCTCCTCCAGTCATTCCCAAAAATGAACACGTAGTAGCTGGACCTGCTCCACGAATTCACAGCGAGCGACTCCCTCATCGTGAACCAGTCGCGCCACTTTCGGTACTCAAGGCGAGTCCAAAAAAAGATAAGGGTCCGACTGAGCAAAACCTTTCGAGTCTTCGTGATGCGCTTTCTCGAGTGTTGCCACAAAAAGAACATGTTGCTTCACCTGAAGTACATGCCCCAAAGCCCTTGATGTCTACACCGCGAGAAGATTTACGATCAGCACAAAAAGTTGAGCAACAGGTAGTGCAAGATGAAAAGAAGTCCCACTTTACCCAACAATTCACCCCTAAACAGTCTACTGTAGATGCTCGTGCGAATCCTTTGCCCCTGCGAGAACGTCCACCACTTCTTGAAACCCCACCTGTGGCATATCCAAATGAGATTCCTGAGGATGTACTCAGAAAAGTTCTCGCCGATTAGCAGACAGGCAAATTGCCTCCTCTGCTTTGTTTCGGAGCCTCACGGGCTCAGCCAATGTACTATGAGTACATCTTCTTCGCCCGTTACTCCGCGTCTCGCATCTATAGGTAATTTGACTGTTTTTGTGCCTGCATTTTCTTGGTGGTTGACTCAATGCCAGAGAAAGATAATATAGCCAAATATGAAGAAATTCACACTAGCATGTTCGCTCATCATACTTTTTTCTGCGCAAACTGCCTCAGCAGCGGTACTGTTTAATGAAATTGCATGGATGGGAACTGCTTCTTCAAGCGCTGATGAATGGATTGAACTCTACAATAGTGGAGATAGTACAGAAGATCTTATGGGGTGGAAAATCACAGGGAAGGGAGGTGCACAAATCGTCGCATTGAAGGGAAGCATTGCACCCCATGGATATTTTCTGATCGAACGAAGCGATGACAGTACTGTACCTGCAGTAATGGCAGACCTTGTCACTGCATTTACAAAAGGAATCGCAAACGACGGCGAGACGCTCAAAATACTCGATGGTGTAGGTACTGTCGTCGACACTGTAGTTGGTGGAAAGAATTGGTCAAAAGTAGGAGGAGATAATAGTTCCAAAGAAACGGCCCAGCGCACTTCATCGGGATGGATCACTGCTTCACCTACGCCCAAAGCAGTCAATGTTACTCCATCACTTGCAAAAGAAGTTGCTCCAGTTTTCGAGCCGAAAAACATTGCAAAGCCTGAAATCGTAACTGTTGCACATGCAAATACCATCTCGCCAACACCAGTGCAACAAAAACCGAACACACAACACATCGACTCGACAGATCACTCTGTGGTCAATCTTTTGCCTACTCCAACAACGACTATTTCCGCAAATGTACTATGGCAACGCGGTAGAGATGCCGAAGCAGAGAAACATGCATGGGCATGGATGATATTTGCTG
>DALYED010000018.1:2719-23240 GCA_031972735.1 Minisyncoccota bacterium
ATTTGCTGTCGCACTGGTTATTATTGCGTCAATTGTTATTCTGCGTGCAAATATATATCAACCCACTGAAGCTGATAAATACGCCATCATTGAAGATGTGATGGAAGAGAAAAAAGAGGAGGAAGAAGACAGACTTCGTGACTACTAATCCCTTGTGGGTTTCATTGAAGCACTTGAGATGTCTTTCACAAACTTTGTATAGATATTCTCCCAAAAAAATTGTTCAAGATGTGTGCGCACGAGCTCAGGGGCTGGAACCTGTCCATCAAGAAGACGCGCTTTGATCTTCTCTGAGATATCTATTGGATTGAGTGGGTCAAAATAGGTGACTAAATTGCCACCAACTTCACGAAAGACTGGGATGTCTGCAATGACTGCAGGGACTCCAAGCGCAAGCGCTTCGATTGTTGGTATACCAAATCCTTCGTATATTGAAGGGTAGGCAAAGACTCTGCTCTTGCGATAGAGTTGCCAGAGTGTTGTGTCATCAACTCGGTCACCAAAAGTGACATGCTTTAATCCGAGTGTTTGTGCGAGTGTTTCGATTGCTGTTTTGAGTCCGTTATCGCGACCAATCAACATGACGCGAAGTTCTTTGTCGATGAGTGCAATTGCTCGCAAGAGCGATTCGTGGTTTTTTCTTTTCTCGAAATGTCCAACATAGATAATGTCGTATGCTTTTTCTGGTAGTGGAGTCAATGCGATATCAAGTACGCGCTCATCGATACCGAAAAAGCTTTTGATGACTCGATCTGGACTATATCCTACATATTTTTTGAGTTCATCGATTGAAAATTCACTTGATGTCACCATGTGCGAAGCTTTTCTCCATTGATATTTCAAGTAACTCGAAAAAGTAAGACGGTATAAGAGGCTCTTGCTATCACCAGTGAAATATCGAAAATCATACGCAACTTGGAAGTGGGCATGGCGTTTCAGGGCATGATAGGGAATGGGGATTGATTCAATAATCACCATAGATGGAGGGAGAGCGTTGAGTATTTTCCCGATTTGGAGCATTGCCCCAATCTTGCTCCAATGGTCAAAGTGATAGTCAACCTCAATGAGATTCACTACTTTCCAATCCGGGTTTCCTTTACCTTTGGCAATAATCAGGGTGAAATTTTCACCAAAATCACGGGCAAATCGCTGTACAAGTTCATCCATTCGGCGATTTCCACCAGAAGGCACGTGGACGTCATAATAGGGGTTAATATACACTACTCTTTTTTCAATTTCTTCCATGGTGTCATGGTAGAGAGTCATAAAAGGTGTGTCAATAGTACTCCGTACAACGTATTTGCATGAGAGTGTGTTATTATTTGCATCAATCATGAAAACAGATATGCATAATATTCACACTACTGAAAAAGCCTGTGTTATTGGACTTGGTTATGTCGGACTCACACTTGCGGTCGTTCTTGCTGAGGTTGGATATGAGGTAACAGGAGTAGACGCAAATACTCGTGTCATCGAAGGACTTCGTAATGGGAAACCGCATTTTCATGAGCCTGAACTTCCAGAGCGTATGCACGCAATGCAGGCGACAGAAGGCAGGCTTTCATTTGCAACTGAAATACCTGCTTCTGATACCCCTCGCACATACATTATTAGTGTGGGTACAAATATCGATGATGAACATAAACCAGACTATTCACATGTGCGCGGTGCTTCGCAAGCTATCGCAAAACACCTCAAGAAGGGTGATCTTGTCATTCTTCGCTCCACGGTAACCTTGCTGGCTACTCGAGAGATTGTCGTACCAATTCTCGCAGAAGGATCTGGGCTCTCTGCTGGTATCGATTTTCATGTTGCATTTGCTCCTGAGCGTACCGTAGAAGGAAAAGCACTCGAAGAATTGCGCTCACTCCCTCAGGTGGTTGGAGGACTCACTCCTGCGTGCACTGAACTCGCTGAGGCTTTCTTTTCACGAATCGCAAGTGATGTTGTGGTTGTTGGAACGCTTGAAGAGGCAGAGCTGGTAAAGCTGATGAGTAATGCATACCGTGATCTCATGTTTTCGTTTTCAAATAATCTTGCGCTTATCGCATCACGATATAATCTTGATATCAATACAGCAATCAGAGCTGCAAATAAAGGCTACGAACGCAATCGTATTCCACTCCCATCTTCTGGTGTTGGTGGATATTGTCTCACCAAAGATCCTCACCTGTTGGCACATGGTGCCCATCATGAACTCGGAGCACTTCACCGTGAAGGGAGAAAAGTTAATCTTCAAATGCCTTCACACGCAGTTGGTATTATTGATGAGTTTATGAAGCAATCAATGAATGAGGGGAAGCGCATTGTCATTCTTGGACTTGCTTTTAAGGGTAGTCCAGCAACCAGCGATGTGCGCTTTTCTCCATCACAAGATGTCGTGAATGAGTTACATGCACGAGGATATCAAGATTTGTATGGATACGACCCTCATGTACCCGAAGAAGTGTTCAAAGCTTGGGGTGTTACTCGACTTCAGACTCTCGATGAGGTAAATGAGAAGGGGGATGTGATGATTTTTATGCACTGGAATGAGCATTATGGTGCTCATGCTTCAAAATTACCTGAAAGTGGTGATGGACGCTTGGTCATGGATCCATGGGGAATGTATGATAAAAAAGATCTCATGCTCCGTGGATATGCATACGCTAATTTAGGCTATCGTTCGTTTAATTGATGAGCACATGAATACTGTAGAGAAAAAAATAGCTGTTACCGGAGGAAGTGGTTATGTGGGGAGCCGTGTCGTGCGTGAGCTTGCAGAGCTTGGGTACGCTGTTGTCGCTGTCGATGTAACTTCGCCCATTGAGCGCGGTATCATTTTTCCTGAACAGGTTGAATTTCGTAAGCATGACTTACGCATCCCCGATGAAGCAAAAAAAGCAATGCAGGGAATAGATGTTGTACTGCATCTTGCCGCTGATATAGGCTCACTCAACTATATGCATGAACATCAGGCGGATATTATTACCACAAATGCGCTTATTGATTCGGCACTTTATCCTGCACTTGTTGCAAATGGTGTTCGTCATATTGTGTACTCATCAAGTTCTGGAGTATATCAACATGCTCCTCGTTATCCATATAAGGAGACAGATATTACCGAGATACATCCACCGACCAATCCATACTTCTTTTCAAAACTAGCGGGTGAGTATTTTTGTAAATCATATGCCGAGCAGTATGGTATCCAGTACACTATTATCCGGTTTCATAATATCTATGGCGCAGGAGAAGATTCGAAAGGGTCAACTCCTGGGGATATTCATGTTATTCCCGCACTACTTGAAAAAGTGATTATGGGTCAATATCCACTGGAATTTCTCGGTGACCCAAATGCCACTCGACCATTTGTGTATGTCGATGATGCTGTTCGTGCAACAGTGCTTGTTACTGAAAAAGCCGTGATGAATGATTCTTTAGTATTGAATACTGATTTCAACATCGGGAATAGTGAGCATTATTCAATTCTTGATCTGGGTAAGATCATCTGGGAAATGTACGGAGATGAGCGAGTATTTACGTACACCGTCATCGATACCGTTGCGAATACTGCACTACGTCGCGAGGTGGATATCAGTAAAATAAAAGATACACTCGGCTGGGAGCCAAAAGTCACACTGAGGGAGGGGCTTGCCAACACTGCTGTATGGATTATCGATCGAAAAAAAAGCAGGGGAGAGTGAGTTGATTATTTGTTTCATAAAAAAAGACCGCATCGGCGCGGTCTTAAGAAGTGTGTTCACAGAGTACTATCTTTGAAGGTACAGTTTGTAGGCATGCGCAATCACTGGTCGGACTGATTGTGAACCATCGTAACGTATGAACCCCAGATTGGGGTCATATTCAGTGGGATCAAGAGTGATGCGAGAAATAGTCTCTTCACTGACGCGTGCATAGTGGAGCATGATGAGATCGTGCTGGCCATTCTCACTGGGAGGACTTTTTCGCTCACACCACTGATGAAAGAATATATCCAGAAGTGTGACCCCCTCGAGAGAAAATCCAATTTCACGTTTCATGAGTCGATCAACTGACTCCTCTGGAGATTCACCTTTGCGCATGCCACCACCTTTCCACCACCAACCTTGTGCGGCAGAAACCTTGCGATTTGCGAGAACAAAGCAGTTTTGTTCATCAACAAGCACAACATCAGTGCAAACATTGATGTATCGGTCGAGCGCCTTCGCATGTGTTTCGTCATCAAGAAAGACATTTTGAAGAGGAGGCATCGCCTCAGATTCAAAAATAGTCGCAAGTGCTTTCATGTACAGTATCCTTGTAAGTTTCAAAACCTATTTATATTATAACACAAATTTCACTTTATGCAAGAAATATCTCCTTACTTCTCGTGTAGAATATTGTTATTCGTATGAACATCCTCATCGCTACACCACTATATCCACCTGATGATGGTGGACCAGCGACATACGCACGTCTTATTGAGACTGAACTTCCAAAACATGGCATTCATGTCGTGCTCCGTTCGTTCAGTAACTTTCGCTATCTTGGAAAGGGGTTGAGTCATCTTGCATACACATGGACATTACTCCGCTCAACAAAAGATGTTGACCTTATCTATACACTCGATCTTGTGTCTGCAGGCTTACCTGCGTGCATTGCGTCGTATGTCACAGGAAAACCTCTTGTGTTAAAAGTAGTAGGAGACTATGCGTGGGAACAAGGTACACAACGTTTCGGAGTAAAAGAGCAACTTGATGAATTTGTCACGAAGCATGATTATGGATATGCAGTAAAGTTTTTTCGTGCGATCCAAACGATGGTGGCACGGAGAGCTACGCACGTCATCGTTCCAAGTGAGTATTTAAAACAGATTGTTGAGGCGTGGGGGATTGAGCGTGAAAAAATAGTTGTTGTCTATAATGCCTTTACGAGCGATATTCCAACTGAGTCAAAGGAAACGTTGCGGATCACATATCAGTATCGAGGTCCTGTGATTGTCTCTGCGGGTCGAATGGTGCCGTGGAAAGGATTCATGACGCTTATGGATGCTACTGCACCACTCCTCAAAGAATTCCCAACGCTTGAGCTCCATATCATGGGGAGTGGAGATGCGACTTTGTATGCTCAGTATGCAAAAGAACATGGGTACGATTTTGTGCGATTGCTCGGACTTGTGTCCCACGATGAATTGATGGGGCGTATCGTCGCTGCAGATTGCTTTGCTCTCAACACGGGGTATGAAGGTCTCTCACATCTTCTCCTTGAAGCAATGGCTGCACAAACACCAATAGTCACAACTCGAGTTGGGGGAAATAGTGAGTTGATTAAAAATGATGTACGAGGAAAACTCGTTGAGTATAATGATAAGGTTTCACTTACATCAGCACTCATCCAAGTGCTCAGTCGCCCACATGAGACAACTCAAATGGCGAAGAACGCAAATATGTTCGTGCAACGTTTTACAGAGAAGCACATGATAGCCTCACTTATTGAAGCACTCAATTTACCACTACGATGAAACTTTTGATGTTCTCAACTGATCGGTCTGTATTTGAGCATGACTCACCTGTCCGTGAGCGTTTGTTGTCTCAAGCAGGACTCGTCACAACACTTGATGTTGTGGTGCTCACTCCTCGCGGAGAAAAATTCAAAGAAATAAAGATCGGAAGAAAACTTCGCATTTATCCCACTTCATCTGGATCTCAGTTGTCATATATTGTTGATGCATACAAACTTGGAAAAAAAATAATTGAGACAGAGCCGGATGTTTCAAAGTGGCTCATTACCACGCAGGATCCATTTTTTGTTGGTGCTATCGGATATGTACTTGCGAGAAAATTTTCCATACCACTGCATCTCCAGCTTCATACAGATCCATGGAGTCGTGCGTGGCAACGTGAACGATTGCGCAATAGAGTAGAACTTCTCATTGCATCATTTCTCCTCACCAAGGCAAGTGGAGTACGGGTTGTCTCTGAGCGTGTACGGCGCTCGGTGCTCAAGCTTGGTGTGAGCGCAACCGCGATTACCACCGTTCCCATCCCTGTTGATGTGACACATTTTCTTTCAAGTGAGCCCAGCTTCGACCTTCACCGCAGTTATCCAAATTTTTCACGCATTATTCTTTCAATCGGAAGACTTGAGCCAGAAAAAAATTATGCCAAACTCATCAAAGTATTTGCTGGAATCTTGCGGGTGCATAATGATACGCTTCTCTTAATTGTTGGAAGCGGAAGTGAGCGTGAGCGACTTGTGAATCTTGCGCGGACACTCGGGATTGAAAAATCGGTGATCTTGGTCCCGTGGGCACGCGATGTTGTTTCGTACTACAAGACATCAGATGTCTATGTTCAACCGTCGCTGTATGAAGGGTGGGGACTTGCAGTGATCGAAGCGATGTCATCTGGACTTCCTGTCGTCATGACTGATGTAGGTTGTGCAGGAGAGGTGGTGAGAAATGGGGAAACGGGTATTGTTGTCCCTGTCGATGATGAGGACGCTCTTTCAAGTGCATTACTCCGCCTCTTGGAAGATTTGTCACTTTGCGACAGTATTGTAGGGCACGCAAAAGAAGAAGTGAAAAAACTTGCTACAAAAGAAGATGCTCTCCAGTTATATAAAATAAGCTGGGAGAAAGCGTATGGAAAAATTCAACCGAAACGAAAACTACCAAGCCATACCCCTCGTGAAACTCAAAGCAAAAAAACATAATAAAGCAACCATTCCTTCTCGCTCGCAAAGTGCCATAAGTACCCACGATATATCTTTGCATGGGGCACAAAATAAACGCATTGTTGTGATCGGTGGTGGGACAGGGACATTCACCGTACTCTCAGGTCTTAAGCACTACCCAGTTGACCTTACTGCGGTGGTGACGATGGCTGATGATGGAGGATCGACAGGGGTACTTCGTGATGAGTTTGGCGTGCTCCCACCTGGGGATGTAAGACAGTGCCTTGTTGCACTTGCCGATGAAGATCATGTCATGCGTAAGCTGTTTAATCATCGCTATGACAGAGGGGGACTGAAGGGGCATAGCTTTGGAAATATTTTCATCTCAACACTTGAGCAAGTTGCGGGCAGTATTGATAAAGCAATTGATGTTGCGGGAAATATCTTACACATCAGGGGGCGTGTTGTCCCTGTTACGCTCGATAAAATTTCTCTTCACGCAGAACTCAATAATGGCAAAGTACTCAATGGTGAGAGTGCCTTCATGGAGTATCAACTTGTTTCAAAATATGGAATTAAAAAAATCTATCTTGACCCAAGTGGCAATGCAAACCCTAAAGCACTCAAGGCTATTGAAGAAGCTGATTTAATTGTTGTAGGTCCTGGAAAACTTTACACATCAATACTTCCAAATTTTCTGGTGAAGGGTGTTTCGCGTGCGTTTCGTCGTTCAAAGGCAAAGAAAGTATTCGTTGCAAATCTCATGAGCCAGCAGGGTCATACTGATAATTTTTCTGTAACTGATTATGTTGCAACACTTGAGGATTATATTGGAGAAAAAGTATTTAATACAATCCTTTATAATATAAAAAAACCCCCACAATCACTCGTGCGCCTTTATGCGGATGAAGGAGAGCCAGTAGAGTGTACCCCAGACTGCACAAAGAGTGGGTATGAACTGATTGGTAGGGACTTACTTGCCGACGGTGTCGCAAAAACTCCGAAGAAAGATCTACTTCGCCGTACCCTCATTCGCCACGACTCTGACAAGCTCGCCGTAGCTATCATCGGTTTGCTTGAGGTGTGATCTTTGCGAAATAGAAAAACGGAAGAAGCTGTACGGGACAAATACAGAGATTCTTTTACTTATTTGGCTGGTTGTTTTTTCTTGCAGACGAGGACTATGTTTTTTGACCCAGACCCACTTCCACGTTCGATAATGTCACTACCAATTACTTCGAATCCATTTTTCGTAAGAAGTGATGTTAGTTCTCGCAATGTGAATGCATGCAAGAATCGCGATGTGTGATTCTTTCCAAACACGTGCATCATGTCTCCAACATCAAGTGGGGTAAGAAAGAAGATACTTTTCAGTGCAGTGATGAGGATTTTTCCAATATAGCGTGGTTGCCATAAGTACCAGCTGGTAATGATGAACGTGTCACCTGTATGCAGTACTCTTGCTACCTCTCTGATGAACTGTTCGCGGAGTTTTTTGCTTGGAATATGATGAATTACTGCAAACGAATACACGAGATTGAATGCGGAATCAGTGAAGGGAAGTTTTGTTGCATCTCCCACAATAAAATTTATTTCTGGATGTCGCTTCTTTGCCTCTTCAATCAGTGCTTCAGAGTTATCTAGACCAGTGTAGGTGATTTGCCGTGACTTCAGTACGTCATAAAATCTTCCGTTGCCACAACCGAGATCAAGTACCTGCATATTTGGGACTGCATGTTCTCCGAGGAATATGAGCTCGTCCCAAAATCGTGCCCGTGTTTTCGAGAATTCTCCAGCAATACTATTGTACGATGCTTTGTTTTCATCGAGTATTCGCGTTGCGGTTTGTTCGCGCATCAGTTGAGTGTAGCGCAGTAGACTAAAAAATAACATTGCACTCTTTTCATAAATACAACAATACAAAATATTTATTTCTATCTGTCAATTCCTTCAATCTCGTCCATCTGCTACGCTCGTGAGATGCTGTTTGGAAACATTAAAACTGATGCTGATGTCGAAAAGCTCAAGAAATATATCATCAAGGATAAGATCTTATCTGAGCGACTTTTGTCTGTGCGAAAACGGATGAATTATCCCAAAGATGGGGTAAGGCATGAACATGACGGAAAAACGCTTCCTATGCCCACCAAGGCTGAATTATTGGCACTCTATAAAGAGCTCCGCGATGAAGGAAGCGAGCTTGTGAATGAGGAGACTTTGCTCGCGCTCCGTAAAATAAAAACCAAGTCAAATTCTGGTGTGGCGGTGGTGTCGCTTCTGACCAAGCCATTTGCTTGCCCTGGACGTTGCACCTACTGTCCAACTGAAGTAAATATGCCCAAGAGCTATCTCTCCAAGGAGCCAGCGGCTGCACGGGCACTTCTCAATGATTTTGATCCATATCTGCAGATCACGAATCGCTTACGTGCACTTGAGATGAATGGTCATCCGATCGATAAAATTGAGATGATTGTCATTGGTGGCACATGGAGTTTTTATCACCCCATCTATCAAGAAGAGTTTTTGATTGGATGTTATCGCGCATGCAATGACTACGGCACGGCGAATGATTCTCGCACTGAAACCTATCAGGATAGACTGACATATCTCCTCGAACTACAAGATCGGAATGAGCGAGCAGTTTCTCGTATCATTGGACTTTCTATCGAAACGCGCCCTGACTACATTACTGATTTCGAAATCAAGCGACTGCGCTCACTTGGAGTTACTAAGGTTGAGATTGGAGTGCAACATCTTGATGACGATGTGCTTAAGCTCACCAAGCGTGACATGAAGATTGAGCGAGTGAAGCGTGCGACCGAGCTTTTGCGTAATGCAGGATTTAAAATGGTCTACCACATGATGCCAAATCTTCCTGGTTCAACTCCCGAGCGCGATATCAGCATGTTTGACGAGCTATGGAATAGTGAGGATTTCCAGCCTGATATGCTCAAAATCTATCCGTGCATGGTGCTTGAACACAGCGAGCTGTATGACATTTGGAAAGCAGGAGGTTTTACTGCATACACAGATGAACAGCTCATCCGTGTCATGAGGGAAGAGAAAAAGCGTATCCCGCCGTATGTGCGCGTCTTGCGTGTTTATCGCGATATACCTGCTTCATATATCAAAGCGGGGAGTACTGTTTCAAACTTGCGCCAAGTGATGGATGTCGACATGAAGACCAATGGCTGGCAGTGCCAGTGTATTCGCTGTCGTGAAATTCGCGAAGGGGAGTACAATCCCGAGGAGTTTGAATTAAGAAATATCACTTATCGCACAGGATCTGGTACTGAGATGTTTCTTTCGTTTGAGCACAAGAGTGAGCGAAAGCTTGCTTCATTCACACGCTTGCGCCTTCCTGACAATCTTGGTGAGAATGCTCCACTTGAAGTATTGAAAGGAGCAGCACTGATTCGTGAACTGCATACCTATGGTAGACACACTAAAGTTGGAGGCAGTGGCACGCAAACCCAGCATGTTGGGTTCGGCAGGAGACTGCTTGCTGAGGCAGAGCGGATTGCAAAAGAAAAAGGATACCAGAAGCTTGCTGTCATTTCGGGTATTGGTGTACGCGAGTACTATCGCAAATTGGGGTATTCCCTCGAGGGTACCTATATGGTGAAGTCGCTCGTTTCATGAGCCTGACTACTTTATTGCGGAGCCTCTACCGTTTAGTCAATGTATAAGAATATACCTCCTTCACTGTATTCTCCGCGTCTCGTATTCATGCCCATGAAGCGAGCTTAGTCTGCGTAAGAAAAATTTTCACTTATTTGGTGAGGAAGATGCTGTACCCACTCACTTGGCGAGAGTTCTTTTTCATTATGTTGTCGAGCCATGTTCCAACGAACTCAAATCGTTGTGTGAATGGATTCAAGTGAAGCCATGTTGCAAGTGGTCCGCGCACTGCGCATATCTCAATGGTGGCAAAGTCGCGAAAGATATGACGTATCGCATCTTCAGTGAAACGCCAGAAGTCTTTGTAGTATCCTTCTTCGGAGTGATAGTAGTAGAGAAAGGGGACATACACAAAACAGTATCCACCATTTGCAGTAACGCGGTAAAGTTCTTCGGCGGCACGAATGGGGTCTTCGACATGCTCAAGTACTGACTCGCAGATGATTGCATCGTACTGACCGTCAGCAAATGGCATGTGGTGGATGTCTCCTACGACATCAGGGTTAAAGTCGGGGACAGGGTCCATGACGTGGTAAGTGACGCTCTCTGCAAGTAGGGCTATCCAATCACGCGTCGGGTCATGACGGTTACCTTGTTTTTTGGAGATACGAAGTCCGCCACCGATATCGAGGACCGTCTTCTTTTCGGTGAATATTTTTGTGAGTTTTGCTCTCGTGAATGCTTCAATTGCTGGCATTGTAGACTCTAGTGTATAGGGCGCAAATGCAACGCGCAACCATTTTTTTGAGTTATACCAAACAGGTGCAACATATTATGGTATTTTTTTCGTGTTAATATTACTCTATGCGCGCACTTGTTCGATATGCCGTTTTACAGCATAGTGAAAAAATCCGATTCATCGTTTCTGGCGGGATTGCAGCATTGTGTAATTTTGGATCGTTATATTTTTTTGCTGATATAGTTGGTTTGTGGTATTTACATGCATCGATGTTGTCATTTTGTATCGCATTTCTTTCCAGCTTTTTTCTACAGAAGTACTGGACATTCAAGAGTGATCAGGTGAGAAACATATCGTTTCAGTTGCCACTGTCACTTGGTGTTGCACTTGTGAATCTCTGCGTGAATACTCTACTCATGTATTGTTTTGTCGAGTATGGAGGTGTTCATTATTTCATTGCACAAGTTATCACTGCGGTGATTATTGCTATTGAGACATATCTCATCTATAAGAATTTTATTTTTGCTTATGAAGACGAAGAACTAAGATTATCATGAACATACTTATTGTGACTCAAGTGGTAGATAAACAAGATGATGTGCTTGGTTTTTTTCATACTTGGATTTTACAGTTCGCACGTGAGTGTGAAGTAGTGACAGTTATTGCACTTCGTGTGGGTGATTATGATTTTCCAACTAATGTGCGAGTGCTTTCACTGGGAAAAGAGCGGGGTGCTTCTCGCATAAAATATCTTACTCGTTTCTTTTTGTATATTTTTCGTGAGAGAAAATCATACGACAATGTATTTGTGCACATGAATCAAGTCTACATACTCCTTGGGGGAGTGCTGTGGAAATTGATGGGCAAAAAAATTGGACTATGGTACGCACATGGAAGTGTCTCACTGTCACTGCGTGTTGCAACTCAGCTTGTTGATTATGTTTTCACCTCAACTTCAAGCGGGTTTCGCATTGTTACAAGCAAGCTCCGTGTTGTGGGGCAAGGGATAGATACTCTACGATTTGCATATATCGAGCGCACATATACTGAGAGTAAGCCATTTCGCACTATCGTAGTTGGGCGCATTTCACCCGTGAAAGACTACGAGACAACTATTCGTGCTATCGCTTTGGTGAAAAAAGCAGGGCACAATATCATTCTTGATATTGTCGGAGGAGCAGGATTGCCTCTGCAAGAAACATATCTCACTGCTCTTAAACAACTCGTAGTAGATCTTGATCTTAAAGATCATGTTATTTTTCACGGGGCACTTCCAAATACAAAAGTTGCCCCACTTTTACTTGATGCACATTGCTTTATTAATACTTCTCAAACAGGAAGTTTTGATAAAGCAGTAGGTGAGGCGATGGCATCAGGACTTCCGATTGTATCCTCAAATGAGGCATTCCGTGAGGTGCTCGGTCAGCTTGCCACAGTACTCATGTTTCCATCTGGGAATATTGATGCACTCGCTCAACTTCTTGTGGGCATGATCAAGAAGACTGATGATCAAAGAGGTGAGCTTGGTAAGCAACTATCCGCAATTATTCACACACAACATTCACTCGAAAATTTCATAAAGAGGATTATTGCAGTTTATAAAAAATAGCAAATTTATCCGTGCTTTCGCGACCGCAACAGACCTGCTACACTTTCTCTGAATAATATAAAAAAATTGCATGTTTATATTCGTACTAAAAGAAATCATGAAAGGAAGAAGTGTTGCACGAGCAATCATGCACTACGAAATACAAGGAGTCATACTTGCTGGAGGAGTCGTTGATGTTGGGGGAGGGCGCGGAGCAAGCTATCTTCCGTACATGAAAAAACAAGAAGGTGCATCTGTCACAGGGTTTGACTTAAAGCCCTCTCATGGAGTCACTGTGAATATTGATTTCGAGAAAGATACTCTTCCGAGAGAAGATGGGAGCATTGATCAAGTTCTCATGTTTAATATTCTTGAGCATATCTATCATCACCAGTTTCTTGTCAGTGAGGTTGCTCGCATTTTGAAGCCAAAAGGTGAGCTTGTTGGATTTGTGCCATTCCTTGTGAATTATCATCCTGACCCACATGATTATTTTCGCTACACAAATGAAGCATTGCATCTTATCCTTACTGAAGCAGGTTTTTGCGCGGTGCGCGTGAAGCATGTTGGGATAGGTCCCTTCATGGTGAATCTTAATAATTTTGTACCTTCTCTTCCTCGTGTGGTTAGTACGCTCATATTCCCAGTCTATTATCTTCTCGATATGATGATGGTAAAGCTTCGTCCAAATATTGGAAAACGTTACCCGCTCGGCTACCTTTTCTTTGCCGAAAAGCAAGCTCGTTAATCAGAATAAACTATGCACATACTTAAACGAATCATTACCACGATCCTTTCGAGATATAATTATAAATTAACGAAGATATTCCCAATTGACTACGAGAAAGATTTTCTTGCTATCGAAAAGACAATTCATGGAAAGACAATGACTTCACTAGAGCGTCAGTATGCACTCTATGATGCCGTAAAATACATCACATCAAATAATATTCAGGGTGATATCGTTGAGTGTGGAGTATGGAGGGGTGGTAGTACAATGATTGCAGCATTGACACTTGAAAAGATGAACGATACAAGTCGTCATATCTATCTCTACGATACGTTTGCTGGAATGTCAGAGCCTACCGTACATGATATTAGTGTAAATGGTAAATCTTCAACAGAAAAATGGAAAGGATTACAGCAAGGGAATATTAATACGTGGGATTATGCGTCTCGAGAGGATGTTGAAGCAAATGTGTATTCAACTGGGTATCCAAAAGAACTACTTACTTTTGTTGAAGGAAAAGTCGAAGACACTATCCCAAAAGTCATTCCTGAAAAAATTGCACTACTTCGTTTGGACACTGATTGGTATGAGTCGACAGCCCATGAATTAGAACACTTGTTTCCACGACTCGTAAAAGGAGGAGTACTGATTATTGATGACTATGGACATTGGCAAGGTGCTCGAAAGGCTGTTGACGAATACCTCAAGTCAAAGCAAATTACCATATTCCTCAATCGCATAGATTACACCGGGAGAATCGGTATCAAGATATAGTTGTTTATGAAAATTCTCTATATTGCAAACATCAGATTGCCGACCGAAAAAGCCCATGGTGTGCAGATTATGGAGATGGCGAGTGCATTTTCTCGTGCTGGGGTAGAGGTCGAACTTGTAGTCCCAAAAAGAAATAATCATCTCACCGCTGATCCATTTGAGTTTTATAAGATCGAGAAAACATTTGCCGTGACTCGACTTTTTACTTGGGATCTCATTTGGCTGGGTAGGATGGGGTATCAAATTGAATCATGGCTATTCTCAATCTCTGCACTTTTTTATGTGTTGAAGCAAAAACACCTTGTCTATTCGCGAGACGAATCAGTGCTTGCGCTCTTGGCATTGTTTGGAAAGCAATACATCTTTGAGCCACATATTGCAAAATGGAACCACATCGAAGAATTTGCTATGGCACATGCAACGTTGATTGTGCCGATTACACAAGGGCTTAAAGATTTTTTCATAAAAAAGGGAATACCAGATGAGCAGATGTATGTTGCTCCAGACGGGGTTAATCTTGCTCGATTCACTCACAATCTCTCAAAAGAAGAAAGTCGTGTTCGGGTCGGGCTACCGCTTGATAAAAAAATCGTCCTCTACTCGGGGCATCTCTATGAACGCAAGGGCCCGCAGGTGCTTGCTGAAGCTGCATTTATATTGCAAAAAGATATCCTTGCTGTATTTGTTGGGGGCACTACTGAAGATGTTGCGCGTTTTACGGAGCAGTATGGACGTATCGGAAATGTATTGATATTAGGTCATCAACCTCATGATGAAGTGCCATATTATCTGAGTGCTGCAGATGTACTGGTCATTCCCAACAGCGCAAAAAGTGAAGATGCTCGCGTCTATACTTCACCAATGAAACTCTTTGAATATATGACATCAGGAAAACCGATCGTTGCTTCCGATGTCCCTAGCCTGCGGGAAGTCTTGAGCGAAGAATGTGCGATACTTATTCCTCCGAATGATTCCGAAGCACTTGCGCAAGGTATTTCGTGGGCACTTGGAAGCACTGAATTAAGTGCTCGTTTGGGATCAACAGCACAACAACTTGTCTTGGCATATTCTTGGGATAAGCGAGCAGAAAATATCCTCGGTGCACTTCGAGAGACTTCAAATGATAGCCATGACAGTGAGCACATATGATTGAAAAATTTGCCGATCGGGTATTTGTTGTGAAAATACTGAAATACGTCACTTCTGGTGGTATTGGAGCTTTTGTAAACCTGCTGTCACTTTATCTACTCACTGACGTGTTCCATCTGTGGTACATCTTCTCATCGTGGATTGCATTTGTTGTGACATTTTTTGTAAGTTTCACACTGCAACGATTTTGGACTTTTGTTGACGTGGAACATGCGCCTGTGCAGAAACAGTTATTTTTATTTTTTGTCACTGCACTTATTAATATTGCTATCAATACGGTGATGCTGTACGTATTGTCTGAATTCCTACATCTTCACTATCTCATCGCGCAGTTCATTGCGCTTGGTGTCATTGCGATCGGGAGCTTTTTTGTGTATCAAACGTATGTATTTGCTCCAGTAAAAATGCGGATTTGACGGAAGTCTAGCTTTGCTTGGGTCTATAAACGCTCGATTGCTTAAACCGAGCTAAGACTATAGTATTGTGATACTTATCGAGCAATTCCAAATACCGACTCTATTACATGGCAAAGAAAGTATTCATAACGGGAATTTCAGGTTTTGTAGGAGCTGGAGTCGCTCGCTATTTTCTTGGTCATGGATATGAAGTGCACGGTCTTGTGCGCTCTACCGCACCAATGTGGCGCCTTGAAGATATAAAAGACAAGATCACGCTTCACATTGGGGATCTCCTCAACAAGGAGTCAATTCAGCGTGCCCTGCAAACGGCAAAGCCAGACATCGTACTGCACCTTGCTGTGTATGGTGCGTATCCATCACAAAAAGATGCCGATCTTATTTTGAGTACGTCGCTTATTTCAACGATGCATCTTCTTGTCGTAGCGAAGGAAGTTGGTGTGGGGGTGTTTGTAAACACGGGAAGTTCTTCGGAATATGGAACAAAAGATCATCCCATGAATGAAGCTGATCGTATTGATCCAAATAGTTATTATGCAATTGGAAAATCAGCTCAGACGTTGCTTTGCCAACACTTCGCTCGACAAGAAAATTTTTCAGTCATCACTCTACGTCTCTTTTCTGTGTATGGTCCATATGAAGAACCTGGGCGGCTTGTTCCTACTGTTGCATTACATGCACTTCATGATCGTGAAATCAATCTTGCAGATCCGAGTATTGCGCGCGATTTTATCTATATCAATGATGTTGCGGAGGCATTTCGGTTGGCGAGTGAACATCCTTCGCTTAGTGGTGAAGTAGTAAATATAGGCTCAGGAGTACAACATACGCTTCAAGATCTTGCCGATGCAACCATGGCAATCACAGCATCAAAATCTCGTATTGTTGTTGGTGGGTATGAAAAGCGAAGTTTCGATACTCATACATGGGTTTCGGATACAAGTAAGGCAAGTTCGCTTTTGGGATTTATTCCACGTTATAATTTAGTGCAAGGACTCACAGAGAGCATTGCATGGTTCAGACAACATGAAGAATACTACAAAAAATAATACAACTGACCTCGGTGTCGCAACAATGAGCATGAAGCAAGTCGGTGAAAAAGTACGACAGCTTGTCATTGAAATGTCAGAGCGCAGTCACTCAGGTGAAACAGGGTCATCACTCTCAATTAGTGATGTACTGGCAGTGCTCTATTTTAAAATACTCAATATTGACCCCAAACGACCAGCATGGAATGAGCGAGACCGATTCATACTCTCAAAAGGTCATGGCGCGGCTGCACTGTACGCAACACTTGCGCTTAGGGGGTATTTCCCAGAAAAAAAGTTGTTAGGTCATCGCGTCAATGGCGGATCACTTCATGGTCATCCGTCAAAAGGTGCAGAGAAGGGAATAGAAGTTTCAACTGGATCGCTTGGACATGGACTTTCAATCGCTGCTGGTATGGCACATGCGCTCAAGGAAACAAAGAGCAAAGTCTACGTACTTATCGGTGACGGAGAGTGTAACGAAGGCTCTATTTGGGAAGCGGCACTTTATATTGGTACTGCAGGACTTTCGAACGTTGTGGCAATTGTTGATGATAATAAATTCCAAGGATTTAGTGCAACAAAAGAAACAAACAAATTTGATCTCGGTGCTCAATGGGCATCGTTTGGATGGAATGTCATTAACGTAGATGGGCATAATCCAGTCGCACTTGAATCAAAGCTCAAGCGAGCCTCAGCATCCAAAAAACCAACTGTTGTCATTGCTGACACTATTTCAGGTAAAGGCATTCCACATATAGAGCATACGCTCGCTGCTCACTATTATGTGCCCAAAAAAGAAGATGTTGCCTCTTTGTCGTCGTTATCAGGAGTAAAAGCAAAAAAATAATATGAGACGTGATTTCGTGACACAGCTACTAATAGAGATGGAGAAAAATCACAATATTGTTTTTTTGACTGCTGATCTCGGTTTTAACGCACTTGAGTCGATTAAAGAACGTTTTCCAAAGCGATTTATCAATGTCGGTATTGCAGAACAACACTTGATAGGAATGGCAGCAGGTCTCGCTCTCGAAGGAAAAAAAGTCATTGCGTACTCAATCGCATCATTTGCGTCAATGCGTCCTTATGAGCAAATTCGTACTGATGTGTGCTATCACAATCTTGATGTGAAAATCATTGGAACTGGTGGTGGTGTGAATTATGCGACACATGGAGTCACGCACCACACAATCGAGGATATTGCGATTATGAATGTACTCCCACACATGAAAGTACTTTCTCCTGCGTATGGATGGGAAGCAAAAGAGGCAACAAAAGCACTCATGAAAGATACTGGTCCCGCATACATGCGTCTCGGTAAGAGTCCTGGGATTGATTATGCAAAATCTGATTTCACATTTAAGTTCGGGAAAGGTTATCTCGTCAAAGAGGGAAGTGAAGTACTTCTGATTTCAACGGGGAATATTCTCGATATTGTCATGAATGCTGCTACGCTGATTGAAGAAAACTATGGATTTTCTGTAGGAGTGATAAGTATGCCGTCAATTAAACCAATCGATGAGGATCTGATTGTGAAACATGCGACAAACGCACAAGGAGTGTTTACTATCGAAGAGCACAGTGTTATCGGTGGACTTGGCTCAATTGTGAAAGGTCTATTGTGGGAGCATGGAGTGATGAAGAAAAAGTTTAAATCATTTGGCTTTGAAGATGATTTTGTGAAAGTGGTAGGAGAGCGTGATTATCTCCTTGAGTCGACCGGCATCGAAGCCAATCTTCTTGCCAAAAATGTCGGCGAAATAATGAAATAAACTACCCACATGAGCAAATTGCGTCACTTTTCTTTTTGGGATACTCTACACACATGAAAGCAGTCATTCTCGCGGGTGGAAATGGTACACGACTTCACCCGCTCACACATGCAACCAACAAGCATCTACTCCCGCTTTATGATAAGCCGGTTATCTACTACGCAATAGAAAATTTGATAAAAGCAGGTATTTATAAAATCATGATCGTGACAGGTGCGCATCATATTGAAGATTTTGTGAAGCTCCTTGGCTCAGGGCAAAACTTCAAGCGACCTGACGGGAAGCAGATTCAAATTACCTACGGGATTCAAAATGAGCCAAATGGTATTGCATTTGGGCTCTATATCGCAAAAGACTATATTGGTGATGACGATTGCGTGCTCTATCTCGGCGACAATATCATCGAGGATGATATTGCTCCGCATATCGCTAGCTTTAAGGGTGGTGCGCGAATATTCCTTAAGGAAGTGGTAGACCCTGAACGGTTTGGAGTCGCAACTGTCATTGAAGGAAACAAGGTGACAGCAATTGAAGAAAAACCAAAGCATCCAACGTCACATCTCGCAGTCGTGGGTCTCTATGTGTTTGATAATAGTGTGTTCGATAAAATGAAAGATCAGACTCCTTCCGAGCGTGGTGAGTATGAGATCACCTATTTGAACAATAGATATATCGACGAAGGAAAGCTTGAAGCAATTACATTACAAAAAGAATGGTTTGATATCGGTACGATTGATAGTTTGCTCGAGGCATCTAACTATATGCACAAAAAACATGTCAGCACAGAAAAAAAATAACTCTCGCACATACAAGAAAACCCTCTTCATCACCGGAGGAGCGGGTTTCATAGGAAGTAATTATTTGAATACATTCGTACCACGCTACTCTGAATACTTCTTCGTGAATATCGATTGCGTGACTTACGCTGCTGACCTCAAGAATATCACTGTTGCTGGACTCCCAAACTACGCTTTTCGAAAGGTGGATATACGCAACGTAAAAAAGCTCGAAGCAGTCTTCGCTGAGTTTAATCCTGACGGGGTGATTCATTTCGCTGCTGAGAGTCATGTTGACCTAAGCATTAAAAATCCGAATATATTTATTGAGACAAATATTTCTGGTACACAAAACCTTCTTTCGCTTTCAAAAACATATGGAGTAAAACGATTTCACCAAATTTCTACTGATGAAGTCTATGGAGCACTCAAGGATACCCACGGTATCTTTACGGAGAAAACTCCAATGAATCCTCGCAATCCTTACAGTGCTTCAAAAGCAGGTGCAGAACTGATGGTCATGGCATACCACGAGACCTTTGGGCTCGATACGGTGATTACGCGTTCTTCAAATAATTACGGTCCACATCAAGACACAAGCAAACTCATACCACTTTTTATTACGAATCTACTTAAAGGTGAAAAGGTCCCTGTGTATGGTCGTGGTGAAAATATCCGCGATTGGTTATATGTAGAAGACAATGTGAATGCAATTGATCAAGTATTCCATAGTGGTAAATCGGGTGAGATATACAATATTGGAGGCAACTGCGAACTTCCAAATATGACTGTCGTAAAAAAACTGCTCACGCTTACGGGGAAAACTGAGCGTTCAATACGGTATGTGAAAGATCGTCTAGGTCATGATTTTCGCTACGCACTTGAATCAAAGAAAATTGCAAAAGAGTTGGGGTGGAAACCCAAGACAAAGTTTGAAGATGGAATACAGAAAACTTTTGAGTATTATCGCAACAAGAAAAAACAGTAGTTACAACTACTGTTTTTTGTTCTCCTTTTCTGGCTTGTTGATGATTTCTTTGATGATGTATTTCGGTCGTTTTTTTACCTCTTCGAATATTCTTCCAAGATATTCACCAATGATACTTGTACAAATAAGCTGGATGCTACTGAAAAAAAGAATGAAGACAATGATAGTGCTCGTCCCTTGTGGTCCAGTTGGAGTGTTGAAATAAAGCACAACATAGAATGCTATTGCAATGAGGGCAATAAAC
The DNA here is from genome assembly GCA_031972735.1 of Minisyncoccota bacterium. Lineage (GTDB taxonomy): Bacteria > Patescibacteriota > Minisyncoccia > Phycocordibacterales > UBA6899 > MHLP01. Next base: position 23,184 of record DALYED010000018.1, read on the forward strand.
GAAACACTGGTTGCAAGGTAAAAGACAAGTTCAAGTGGCTCGTATGAAAATGAGAAA
>DALYED010000019.1:0-5632 GCA_031972735.1 Minisyncoccota bacterium
GTGCGACGTTCTCAGTGTTACCACCCAAGAGGTACTCTACTGTTTTGAGATGCTTTACTTTTGGAGTCGCTTCGGTTTGAGAGAAATCAACATCATAGGTCACCACTACCCAGTTACTGAAGCTTGCGGTGTTTGCCACGCTCATGGTGTTGCGCACTGTGAGTACTTTCTCTACCCAATTGATTGTATTTCCATCAGAGAAAGTAGAAGAAGCGATAGGAGTGAAGTAGGTGGAGGTATATGCCTCACCTGTTGTGAGTGTCGTATCGCCTGCTTCTGAGATTGCAGTCGTCGAGCCATTTGCACCAATAGTCACAGTGCCGGTGGTAATGGTGCCACCCTGCGAATGCATGTACTTGGTTTCAATATATGCATTGCGATAGGTTTTAGTGACCGTTTCCGGTAAGTCGATGTAGACAGGTGAATTTGCCCACTGATTTGCGACGGCTTTGGTACCCTGCTGGGGCGCGGGAAATGTGACCGATTGGGTTTGCGGGCCACCAACATTTCCTGCCCACGTAAACGTGAAATACGCTTCGACACCAACAGCGGCTCCACCTCCTGCAGTAAACCGTGAAGCACCCGCGACGGTGGTGGTGGAATTCCAGAACTGCCCTGCTTGATCTGAGAGGTCGAGGATGAGGGTATGGTCGTCTCCACCGCGAGGTTGGGTGCCTCCAAAAACAATGGTGGTGTTTACTTCTGTGGTAGTGCCGATTTTCCCAAAAAGCGTAACACTCGAAGTAGTGGTCGCGGCGGTGTGTGCCTTGAGCCAAATATTTTTCATCGACATGGTGCCATTGGAGATGGTGGGAGTGATGGTGGCGAAGTTGGATCGGACATTGGGCGCGATAGTAGTTGCTCCTTGGTTTAAGAAGTAGCGTACCGTTTCGGTTTGCGCACTCGCGCCAGTGGAAAAGCGATAAGTAACGACGAGCTCTCCCCCGAGTGCATTCATCGGCACAGTGCCCATCTGCACATCGTAAATGTGTGTAGTATTGCGCTGGAATGCTGTTGCTCCCACAGCGGGTCGCCATGTGGCGTTGACAACGGTGTCGTTTGCAGTCGCTTCGGTCCATGCGTAGAGTGATGAAGAGGCATTGGCGCCACTACCACCACGAATACCAATTCGGAAGGTGGATGCGGTTGCGGAATCTACTTCACCATGAAGCTCGACGAAGACATCGAGGATGTCACCATCAGCAACTGCGTCTGGGATAGTGGAGGTGGCAAAAAAGGAACAGGTGGCAGCTGCGGCGCAGACATTAGTGCGGGTACCGCGCGGACCAGTGGTGGTCGCAGCAGAAAGTGGAAAACGCACGGTCTTGACCTCGTTGTGAGCAGAGAGTGAGTAGTCACTCTCATAGGTAATCACGAGCTTCACCGTGGTGAGCATACGAGTAGGACCCGTGACGGTGACACCAGCGACGACACCCACGCCTGCTGCCCATGCAACATCGGTTTGTGTGGTAAAGAAACTGGTCACATTATGCACACGACGCTGAAAGCCTGAGAGTCCACTGTTTGCATATGGAAGAGTCGAAAGTTCCTGTGAGGTCGTGGCAGAGGTGCCCCCACTTGACGAACCTTGCACATCAAGTGAGACAGCTTCGTTGGTGACGTTGGCGGCAGTGGTGACGATGTATGACACATCGAGATAGGCACTTTTCACCGCAATGTTGGTGCCTTCAAGAATGATGGCTTTTGTCCCTGCGCCTGCTTTGGTGGTGGATGTTGCAGAGCCGAAATATGAAATCACTGCAGTGGCACGTGCGACGTTCTCAGTGTTACCACCCAAGAGGTACTCTACTGTTTTGAGATGCTTACCAGTATAAGCGGCATCGGCATGCTTCGGCGCAAATGGAGTATGGTATCCAAGATATAAATCGAGCCCACCAAAACTGTAGAAAAGAGTCGAAAACATGATGAGCGAAATACCCACCTGTTCTCCAACTTTTTTAAGGAATGTTATCTTGAACAGTTTCATTGTTATACACCGAGATCGTTACTGCCATCTCCACCCCCATCATCTTTTACGCTTGTGGTGGTGCTAGCTGTGCCCCCAGTAGGAAGCGCGGCTTGGTCTGGTTGCGAGATGGGTGCAGAGGGTTGTTTGTATGGAGCACTTTCATCATTGACCTGACGTGCTTCGTTGGTGATATCGATGGTCTTGCCTGTTGCGATATCGTAGCCAACCATGCGTGCATTACCGCTTGAAGAACGCTCGTCCCACGTGATGGCGAATCGTGGCTTCTCACTCTTCTCACCACTGGAAGAAATTTTTTGAGTGGCGCCAGTTTTCACACTATAGACGTAAACGTTCCAGGCATTGTCTTGAAACGACTGCCATGTCACGAGACCACCTGCGACTGCGGGAAACATATCGTGTACTGAGTTTGTCGTGATGCGGGTGATACGCCATGTATGATCTACGCCAACAAGTTTGTTTACACTAGGAAGTGTGTCTAGTGAAAGATATTCAGTTGGCGAAAGATGCTCGGCGAGGAATATTTCCCAATTGCCGTCGACCCATGCTTGCCAGACGATATCATTACCATCTACTTTTGGATTGAAGTTACTTTCATTTGAATGAGTGACTTGAAGTAATGTGGTTGTTCCTGCAACTGAAGCATCAGTGTAGAAGATCTGCCAACGACCATTGATATTGCCCTGCCAGACGACAGACTTGCCGGCGATATCAGTGGTGGGAAATGCGTTATCCCACGATGCATGTGTCAACTGCTCTCCAACCCCACCGCGCGTCATGAAAATTTGTTTGTAAACACTTGAAGCATCTGGACCTGAAGTAACTTCAGTGATGGTGTTTGATGGGGTGAGACTTTGCTCACCGTTTGCCCTGTCTTTGAGACAGTAGTAGCCCGTCGTATCAAGTGAAACACAACCTTTAGTGAATTCATTCTCAACTTCTTTGCGAATAGACGCACGAATCGAGTCTTCTTGTGCACGAATCATTTCTTGGGCAATTTCCTCAGGAGTTCTTGTGGGAGTTGTAACCTCAGGTAATGTCGAAGCAAGTGCATCGGTTGATGACGCATCGATCACAGAAGAAGTAGTACTGTCGGTCGATGTACCTGTCGATGGAGTCGATGAGCTAGTAGCCTCTATTTGATCACCTTCACTCAAAGGAGGTACTGTCTCGTCTGTTGAAGTTGCGGTTGAGGTGGCAGTTTCTCCTGATTCGCTGTCTTCAGTAACTGGATCTGAGGATGTTGCAGACTCTTCAAGGGTCGGGGTGGTACTCGCCTCTTCGCTTGAGGTTGCAGTTGATGATGCTGTTGTGTCTGCAGGAGCAGTGTTCTCTGTCGAGCTTGCTGAAAATAAATCAGAAACGACAGACACAAGACCTGCAATAGCACTTCCAACATCAGCAGTGAGTGAATCACTGGGAGTGGTGACTTCAGGAGTAACCTCTGGTGGAGTTGCTTCAATGGGTGGCGTTGCTTCAGTGGACGCCACAACTTCAGTGCTCGAAGCAGTTTCATCGGCATATGCAGGAGCAAGCGGATAAATAAATATCATGGGAATCAAAAAAAGTGTCGCAAGCTTTGAAAGTAACCCACGAGAACCCAGGAAATTTACCTGAGGAGTGTGTGGTGATGAGTGTGCGTGATGCGCTGATGGAGCGTGCGCACTTTCAGTACGAAGCGATACGCGAAGTGGAGTTTCGTTTTTTGAAAGTCTCACAATGTGTGAAGTATCGTTACTTTTCATAGCTGATGTGTTGTGCCGATTCAACGAAAGTATTTGCACGCGTAGCATGAAGTTCTTTCTGCTCGAGTCGTGCTTGTGCTCTGCTGGTAAGCGTGTGATCGATTGCTATGGAAAGGAAATAAAATACGCAAAGCAGTGCAAGGAGGAGGAGTGGAATAAGTGCACGCAAAAACCAATTTAGACCGATGGTTGTCTGATCTGAAAGTAGTGTGCGACGTAACTTTGCTTTGATGGTGAGAGGCTCAGGGGCTGATGAATTTCTCTCGCGAGAAAGGTACTCTTCGAGTGAATCCTTTGTGGTCATCCACGCGACATTTGCATAGACCTGCTTGCCATCAATCTTGCCCTTGCGAATAAGCTGACCGATATAGTCTGGAGAGTACCCAAACAGCTCACTTGCCTCTTTGAGTGTGATATACCCTTCTGGTTTATTGGAAAGCATAGTCATGGAACGTCACGAGGCTCGAGAGATAAAAATCTCGAGGGTCGATATATGAATTTTACATTGAAAAATAAGGAAATTTGAAAAGTTATCCCCAAACAATCAACAGGCTATCCTGTCAATTATCCACAGGTAATGAACTGTGCAAAATTTGTCAAAATAACTATATAAATTCATTACTTGTATTATATATAGTAATGGTGATAATTTCTTGCTAAATATTATAAAATGTGTTATTATGATAATTATGAAAGCAACACACCTCACGATTAAAAAAGTTGGAGAAAGCACTCGCACGACCATTGTGCTTGTAGGTGCACTCGGAGTACTGATTGGGAGCAGTGCGACGATGCTCATAAGTGGAAAATTCGCACTTCCAAGTGTTCCTGCTCGATCACAACTTGGTGCAGTAGCAAATATCCAACAAGAAGAGAGTGTGCCAACGAACACCGTGACCACTACGTTGAAAGCAGGCTCCCCTATCAATACCTCAAATGGAACTGTGGCAAATAGAGAGATCAGCAGAGTGGATGTTACTCAATCAAAAACAGATATCACTGAATTGAAACTCCGCATTACTGATCGAAAGATTGCAATTGATCGCTTTAATCAAGAGATTGAGCTCATAAAAAACAAGTCGATTGCAGTGATTAGTGAATTCAATCAGAACTGCGGGTCATGGAAGGATGATTGTGCGAAGCCGTACACAACGAAGCTCAATGAATACAATAGTGCGTACAATGAACTTATCTCCAAACAAGTACCGCTTACTCGTGAATTGGAACACCTCAACACTCAGCTTGCGCAAATTGCACAGTAAAGAGTACTCGGAAACAGCACTCTTTTGATAGGCATCGCGTGATGCTATTTTATATTTTCAAGTGGTTTCTCTTCGAGCACTTGTCCAAACAATGACGCACTAGTTGGCTCGTTTACCTCGAGTGGAATTTGAGGGACTTGATTGTATTTAAAGAGGAGCATATCTCCCGTCTCTTTGCCGTAGCTAATGAGTACATGATCGTTGTTGCGAAATACATAGTATGGCAAGAGTGCCATCGACATTTCTTTGCCGTTCACAACGGCGTGCAGACGTGAAGCACCATTGTCGCAGTAGGTTTTATCATTGGGAACAGAGAGGCAGTCACTGGTGATACCGACACCGATAGTCTTGAGGAAGGTTGGGATTGTTACGCCCTTTGCGTGACGATGTACCACCGCGCAGTTATTGTCTTCGAAGTGCACATACTGACTTTTGAGCATGTACTCAGGAGAGCAGAAATTTAAAATACGATCATCAACCATGATCAAGAGGCTCGCATGCGCGTGATCTGAACCTACTTTACCAATAACGGGAAGCTCAGTGGGAGTAAGCGGTGCAGTATCAATCACGTATTTGTAAATCACCGCACCTCCAGCAATTGCAATCGCAAGTATGATGGCAATGATATAGCTCAATCG
>DALYED010000019.1:5642-18438 GCA_031972735.1 Minisyncoccota bacterium
CAATCGCTCTTGTTTCGTCATGGACTATAGTATAGCAAAAGTGAAGCGAAGAAGTGAGATAGGATGACGGGATTTTTATGGCATATACATAAGGGCTTTTCATATTGAGATGCAGTGCGAGACGAAAAGCATATGATGCAAGCGAGCCGTACTCGAAGTACGGTGAGTGCATCATATGCTTTTTAACAAAGCAATGCGCTCAATTGAAAAGCCCGCATAAAAAAACACCACTCGTGAAAGTGGTGTTTTTTGTGAGCGCGTCTCTTAACGAGAACCGTAGTCACGGCGAGGACCGAAATCGCGGCGTGGGCCACGATCTCCGGCTGGACGCTCCTCCTTAGGACGAGCGACGTTTACAGTGAGCGTACGCCCACCGAACTCCTTACCATGCCACATATCGATCGCTGCATTGGCTTCCTCCTCTGTGTTCATCTCAACAAAACCGAAACCGCGTGAGCGATTGGTCATGCGATCGATGACAATAGACGACGAGAGAACTGAACCTGCTGCTGCGAATGCATCAGCGAGCTCCTGATCTGTTGTCGAGTAAGGTAATCCACCAACGTATAGCTTTTGAGCCATTGTGATTGATACTAGATACTAAATACTTCGCGTACGACCTTCTCGAGAACGCGCTTTTGAGACAGGCTCATGCCACTTACGAGAAAACACACGAATATAAGAATTATACAGAAATATACTGAAATAGCAAGCTTTTTGAGCACTCCCCACAAAGTGAGCGTGGGAGCCATTCCCCACCCTTGGTGGCACTATTTTTTGATTGCCTCTGGCTCTTTCATACCTTTGACGGTGAGGACTTTGGTTGGCTGATTGTGACCCGAAGAGACAACAACACGGTCTGCTTCTACTCCTAAATAGCGGGCAACAAGCTCGCAAGCGCGCTCGTTTGCGCGACCATCTTTGGGTGGGGCGTCTACGTGTACCGCAAGTCTGCCGTCACGCAGAAGGATGACTGCTTCACGTTTTGCATTTGCTGAAACTTTGATGCGATATTCCATGCATCAATCAAACCACGAATGAACAGCGAGAAACAAGCGTTTAAACGGAGCAGTGATTACATGCGTCCATGATGACGAGAGCACACTGACTTCGGTCGAGCTTGAAACAATGACTGCACTAACGAGCTGATTTGCACTCACCACAGGCTTTTTTACTGAGGAAGATTTCTTTTGCGCTACAACAGGTTTTGTTTTTGTTGCAGTTGCAGTGACAGAAGTGGTTGCAGTTGTTGAACTGAAGATAGGTCTTGTGGTTGAAGCGAGCACAAATGGAATGATCACGTACTTGGGTGATGACGATGCGAGCGTTGATGATGCAGTGGTTGATGCCGTGCCGAGTACTTCCCCGTCACTTCCACTAGTTCCCACCGAAGACACTACTCCTGCGGTTGGGAAAGCCGTAAGGAGTGTATTCCAATTGTATCCTCCCGCAGTTGGCATCGCATACGCAGTTGCCCAGATGCGACTCTGCTGATCAAGCGTTGTTGATTCGAGTCCACCATCACTTTGCTGAAGCAGTGAAAGATAGTCTTGGGGATTCTTGCCGTTCTTGGTCCAGTTGGTTACCACACTCTCGCTTGGCATCGCAAAAATCGCTCCAAGTACCCAGCTGGTCGCAAAGCTTGAACCAAAGCCACCATCGAGTGATTGGGCGGTGTGCAAGTATGCCGTCGCTTTCATGATGGCATCACTCACCTGCGGAAGAGACGAAACAGGCGCAAGGGCGATAATACCTGCTCCAGTAAGGTCGATACTCCCCCATGAGCCAGTGCTCGATTGTGCAGTGAGGATTGCCGTGACAGTTTTTTGAATGAGTTCATCGTTTGCGCTATAGCCTGCGTGAAGCAGTGGGATCAGTGCGAAGATATCATCATTGACTTCGTTCTTGTCGCCCCACTGTGTCCCATCAAATGATGCGAGCATTGCCGTGATGTAGTCGCGTGAGGTGCCTGTGCGAGGATTCACCCCGAGTGCCTCAAGTGCCATGACGCGACGCTCAAGGTCGGTGAGTGATGCACCTGAGTCGGTGTTTTGCTTGAGATATGCAGTGATAGCGGAGCGGAGATCATCGGCACCGTGCGCATGCGCAAGTCCAATCGCAACCCAATCGGTATACAGAGCAGACCCAAAAGAACCGTCGACACTCTGTACTGTGCGAAGATAGTTGAGCGCTTTTTGTACATCGATGGTACGTGTGATGTCAGGGCTTGTGCCTCCGACTTGCGGAGTAACACTTGGCGTAGGTGGGACTTCGAGTACTGGAGTGAGTGTCACCGGAAGGCTTTTTACAAACCCTGCTCCTGTTGCAACTGCGACGAGTTCATCGGTGGTAGTGGGTGTGAATGCAAACTTGCCATACTGATCAGAGATATATGACATTGTGCCAAGCGTGTAGATGGTACTGGTTGCAGGTACCCAACGAAAAAGGACGGGATCAAAATACTCTGTTGCGAGCGTGGTGGTCGCCCCCACTATCGGACTGGTTGATGAGGCAATGATACGCAGTGGATTGAGTCCATAAGTGAGGAGTAAGTGCTCTCCCGCCATAAGCTGATGGACATTGAGGGCATCCATACCGATCTCGCCATTGGTATAGTATCCCCAATAGCGACTACTGGTCGCATCGGGCATATAGCTATTGATGCTGTCGAGGAAAAGTCCAAATCCTGCATACCATGTCGTGCCGATGGTCCAACCACTTGTACTTGCGACTTGCTTGAGTGCACAAAATGCATTGATACTCGTGGTAGTACCTGATTCAGTATCTGCACATGCTTCAACTGCTACATCTGCATCGTAGAGGGTCTGGTCGTATGCCTCGATATCAAGATGAATCAACGTCGATGGTGCAGGTGCTGGCGGAAGTGTAGCGGTATACGGCATGAGTGTCACTGCATCGCTTGTGATGAATCCCGTCTTTTGCGCAGTGATGGTGACGGGAGTCTCTGTTGTTGGAATGTACACAAGTGCACCGAACGCATCTGATGTCATCTCGACTCCATTTATGGTAAAGACCGTATCAGTTGCATTGACCCAGTCGTATGCTGACGATATATCGTAGTACTGCGCTTGGATGATTGTGGAGGTGCCAATGAGAGGACTACTGCTCGCAACCATAATTCGTAGTGGTGAGATGCCATAGGTGAAAAGAAGTTTTTCACCTGCATGGAGTGTATGCACAGCAATCGAGGTCATCCCCGAAGTACCATCGGTGTAGTAACTCCATGAGCGCTGATTGGCAAAGTCACTGGTATAGGAATTGATTGCATTTAAGAAAGGTCCGAACGAATACCAGATGAGGTCAGTCGTCCAACCACTCGTGCTTGCGGTTTGCGCAATCGCACAGAGTGCATTCACTGAGGTGCTTGAACCGAACTCTGTATCAGCACATGCACTGACAGTGATATCACCATCAAAAAGTGCACCATCACTGGTGATGACCGAAAGATGTATCGGAACAGGAGCTTCATCGGCAGATGCGATAGATGGCGTAAGTGAGAGTAGTGCAAACAGTAGTGTAACGAGTGGTGCGAGTGATTTCATAAAAAAATAATGATTAATAACTATTTGGTTCGTAATTCCAACTGATACTGTCGTTTGGTGAAAGTATGTACTGCGACACTCCGACGGTCGCTTTTTTTCCGTTTACCGAATAAATCCAGTACATGTCATTTTTATCGGCATTGTTTTGCTTGCCATTGATTGCAGTCACGAGCATGCCGAGCCCGCGATAATTTTTTCCATCATAACTGAGCTCTCCTGCTTCTTGTGCAACGTCGAGTAAGGTTGCAACACTGGCGCCCAGCGTGAGTTGATGAGTGAAACGAGCGCCATCAACCACAAGTGTCACAGGAATATTTTTTTCGACTGCTTGTGTCGATGAAGTAGCAGATAAAGCAATGAGTGTAGGTGCGTAAGTACTACTTGTGGCTGTGTCTGTGTTTTGAGATGAGGCGAGTGGCTGTAGAACACCACTGTCGAGGTACTCCTCTGTGGTCGTGGCTGTCGTTGTCGAAGTGGATGATGAAGAAGATGCATGCACTGACAGTTCTTTCGTACTATCTATGTACAGAAGCGAAGATCCCACTATCCACATGAGTGCGAGTATGAAAATTACTGCAATAGCTATTTTTTTGAATAACATGAATGGATTGTGTATATAAAAAAAAGAAAAACCACTCATCTTCGAGTAGCAGGTTCGGGTGTTCTGTTGTATCCAACCTGTATGAGTACTGACGCATGCAGATAGAATGCTCCTGCTCGGAAGAATGTAATGTATTGTTTGATGACCGGACTTATCTTCTCTCTTTTTGTATTAGAGCGAACACATTACCGTTGCGGCACAGTGGAGGAATCACACCTCACTTCCAAAGATCGTTACCGACCTCTCGCGCATGCGACAAACAATGAGCTGAGTCTACGCCACAAACACATCTGGTCAATGTGGATTAGCGGGCGAGTTTATAATACAAAACAGAAGGATATAAGACACAAGTATTGCGAGTATGCTTGCAGGAGAACATTTGTTCGCCTATACTTGAGTAATGGATGAGCAATATAAAAGACAACTCCGTGCGTTTTATGAACTCCACCGACGCATGCCTTCGTACAGTGAAATCATGACCATTGTCGGATTTGCTTCGCGTGCATCAGTGTGGAAACTCGTGATGCGACTTGCTCGCGAAGGCTTCCTGATAAAGGACAAACGGGGAAAACTTGCCCCTGGGAATATCTGGGGTGAGCTCCGCGTGCTCGGGTTAATTGAAGCAGGATTCCCCTCTCCTTCAGAAGAAGACCGTGGGGAAAGCATGAGTCTTGACGAATACTTGATACCTCGGCGTGATGCGTCATACATGCTTCGCGTGAAGGGAGACTCAATGCGCGATGCAGGAATCATTGAGGGCGATATGGTGATCGTTGAACGGAGTTCAAATGCAAAGGTCGGTGACATTGTGATTGCTGAAGTGGATGGTGCATTCACTATGAAGTACTTGAGAAAAAAGAATGGAGCGCTGTACCTTGAAGCGGCAAATAGCGCATACAAAGATATTCACCCAAAAGAGGGACTGAAGGTTGAGGCGGTGGTGCGGTCTGTAGTAAGAAAGTATTAAAAATTCTCTACTTGGCACCCTGCTCATCTTTCCCTTCTTGAATTCGAAAGCAGTACAACTCGCACAGCTTGTCGAACACCAAGGCGGTCCAAGACTTCGCAATGCATCCAAGTATAAAATTTTCAGAAATAGTATTCGCTCAAAATAAACATCTCTATGAGTAATCCGTTTTTAATTCACAACTTTCCAAGAGCAATACTGCATGTCGATGGAGATGGGTTCTTTGCGGGCTGTGAAGTTGCAAAAAATCCGAGTCTGCGCGGAAAGCCGGTCGTGGTCGGCAAGGAGCGTGGGATGGCGCTCGCGATGACGTACGAGGCGAAAGCGCGCGGAGTGAAACGTGGAATGACCGGAAGCGAAGTGAAGCGAATCTGTCCAGATGTGATTTTCCTTGATGCTGACCATGAGAGCTACGAACTATTTTCTGGGCGGATGAATCATATCATTGAGCGTTACTCCCCTGATATCGAACGCTACTCAATCGATGAATCATTTGCCGATATCACTGGCATGCGACTTCCGCTCAAGAAGAGTTATGAGGAAATTGCACTTGCACTCAAAGCAACACTCAAGCAAGAACTCGGGATGACCTTCTCGGTTGGCGTCGCTCCAACCAAAGTACTCGCAAAGATTGCGTCGAACTTCAAAAAGCCTGATGGACTGACGATGATTCGCGGAAGAGACATTGAGCAGTTTCTCGAACAATTACCAATCGGCAAGGTGTGGGGCATTGGTAGGCAGACAAGCGCATATCTCGAAAAACTTGGAATTACCACCGCACTTGAATTTGCGAACAAAAAAGAGATCTGGGTGCAGAGCCATCTCGCAAAACCCTATCAAGAATTATGGCGAGAATTGCGTGGAGAGAATGTACTCCCATTAAAAAGTGGTGAGCGAGCACCGTACAAATCAATCATGCGTACGCGCACCTTCACGCGCACCCGCGATCGAACATTTCTGCTTGCTGAACTATCACGACATATGGAAGTGGTCTGCGCTCGCGCGAGGGCGCATGGACTGGCAGGAAAAACTGTTTCATTTTTTTTAAAAACTCAAGGATTCACATATATCGGACTTGAGCTTAGGCTTTCGCGGACAACCAATATCCCTGAAGAAATACTTCAGATACTCAATCAAAAATTTCCCCAACTATTTGAAGAAGAGGTGCTGTATCGTGCAACGGGAGTCACTCTCGCACAGCTTGAAAGTACATCGGCAATGCAACTTGATCTCTTTGATACAACACTGCGGATTGAGAAACTTGAGAAAATCTACAAAGCAGTGGATGCACTCAATACGCGCTTTGGAAAAACCCTCGTCCATCTCGCTTCAAGCACACACCTTTTTCATGAAAAGACAGCGACAAAAATCACACTTGATGACGAACTCTTTGCGCGGGTAGGGATTCCATTTGTCGGAGAAGTAAGATAGCACATGTTCACAGGCTTTGGTGCCTTGGGTTATTGCTGTGACTTTGGTGCAAAAAAAAGGTACCTGACACCATTATCATCAATCCCCTTTCAGAATCTCTAAAAAGAGATGAAATCCGAGGCGTCGAGGGTGCGATATCGCTGAGCCGTACATGGAGTACGGTGAGGTGATTCGCGCCCGAAGACAACGCTGGAGTTCGCTCTTTTTGGAGATTTGCTAGAGGCCGGCGAGACGGACGGCGAAGTAGAGCACTCCCATACCCAAGAGTGTCATGAACGTCGTCCACTTGGTGGGGTGTCCGTGATAACTTTCGGGAAGCAAGTCACTCGCTCCGATGTAGAGGAAGAACCCACAGAAGATTGAGAGGATGACGCCGAGGGCGGCTTCAGGAAGTGTGAAGAAGAGTGTTGTTGCGGCACCAAGTGACGGTGCAATCGCATCGACAAGGAGCCAGCGAAATGCTGTTTTGGAATCGCCCTGATTTTTTAAAATCATATTGACTGTATTGATACCATCAGAAAAATCATGAACGAGCACTGCGGTTGCAACAATCACACCAACTGCAGGCGAGACTTGAAATGCGAGACCGATCGCAATACCATCGAGAAAACTGTGAAATGAGAGGCTGACTGCTCCGAGTGCACCACGATGATGCGCACCATCTTCGGGACCATCGTCATGTGCATGGAGCGCAAAGAGGCGGTCGATACCCATATAAAGTACGAAGCCAAGTGCGATAATACCCGTAATCTGCTCGATGGGGAGTATTCCCTCCGAGAGCATGAGGGCTTCGGGGAGTAGGTCGAAGAATGCAACACCAAGCAGTGCGCCTGCTGAGAATCCGAGGATGAGATGGAGCTTGTCTTTGAAGCGGAGTGCGAATAACCCCCCAAGGAGAGTTGATACGACAGTGAAGAAGCTGATGAGAATAATCATTGAGTATGATAGTACACCAAGTTCTTGCCGAGAGCGAGTGAGGAAAAGCGTGAGGTACTCTCCCACTCTCGCTGTTGCGGAAAGTAAAAACTTGACGTGGGAGAATTTCGTGATAATCTCTGAAAAGACCCGTACCTTAACCAAGGAGATCGCAATGACAACAATTCAAATTTCTGAAGAAATCTTCCGACGAAATAAGAAGGAATGCTTTGAAAGTTTTCATGGTTTTGCGCAAAATGTGGAAGCACTCGCGAGTCTGATCAGTCAGGCTACCGGATCCATCTGCACAATTGCAACAACGCCATTTTCACCCGACGAGCGAAAGCGCTTTCTTTCGATGCTTCACAAGGACGGCTGGAGTGCTGAAATCTCTCCACGCATCCTTCGCATCAATGGCACTACTTATGGCTACGATGCATACGTCGTGCGCAACCCTCGCAACAAGCAAGCAGTGAACGCGTAACATTCGCTTTCTGCTTTTCAACTATAAAGCCCCAGGCATTTTTGTCGGGGCTTTGTTTTATCTTGTTTTGCGTAGGGCTATTTCTGTCCATTACAGGTGGTACTACTCCAGAGTCCTCGCTGTGCACGCTCGGCATCTTGTTGGGCAGATGCAAACTGCGATTGGTATTGGTATGGGGTGCGGTAGGTGTACTCGTAGGCGTAACCATCACGAATCATCAGCTCGTTGAAATTTTGACCATCAGGAAGAAATACATATGCGAGGGTACGTCCATATTTATCGAGAGTACCCTGCGATGGGTCGGTGGTAATGGTGACTGACTGACCGCTTAATATTGTGCTGGCATACTGTGAGGCTTGTTTGCCGAAACATTCGACGGGTCGACGTGGGTCGACACTCTCGGGACTATTGATGCCAATGAGACGCACGCGCACTTTTGCTCCATCTTTTTGAATATCGATCGTGTCGCCGTCGACAACACGCAGGACAGCGTATGAAGAAGTAGCGTTTGGTGTGAGAAACGGACTTGCGAGCTGAAGGCTACTTACGAGTGTGTCTTTGTTTTGTACCGAATACAGTGCAGTGAGCAAAAGTGTGAGGATCGTGGTAATGAGTTTGAGCTGTTTTCGGGTAAGCATGCCTCTATAGTACCGAACGCAGAGAGAAGCACCAAGGAATAAACTTCATTTGGACCCACACAGGGTCATGCTATAGTAGACGCATGTTTGATATCGTTGCACTCATCCATAGCCTTGGCTACACAGGAATCATTGCGATCATTTTTGCGGAATGTGGGCTTTTTTTTGGATTTTTTCTGCCTGGAGACAGCTTGCTGTTCACCGCAGGATTTCTCGCATCGCAAGGATTTCTCAGCATCGTACCACTTTTGATCACTGCGATGATCGCATCGATACTTGGAGAGAATGTTGGGTATGCATTTGGGCGTAAAATCGGACCGATGATTTTCACCAAAGCAGAGTCGCGGTTCTTTAAGCCAGCACATGTCACACGTGCACACGAATTCTTTGTCCGTCACGGTAACAAGGCAATCTTTCTTGCACGATTTATCCCTATCGTACGTACATTCGTACCTATCGTCGCAGGAGTCGCGAAGATGCCGTTTAACTCGTTTATGTTCTACAACATCGTTGGAGGAATATTTTGGATTGGGAGCTTGATGATTCTTGGATTCACGCTTGGAAGCCAAGTGGAGAATGCAGATAAATATATTGAACCAATCATTCTGGTGATTGTGGTTGTGTCATTCATCCCTGTTTATCGCGAGTGGAGACGCAACAAGAAGAAGTAATCACTGAAAGAGAAATCTGCGCTCTGTCGTGCCTGTCGGCATCATGAGTCCGATATTTTCTCCGGTGTCACTTTTTATGGGTACTTTGATAGGGCAACCAAGCTGTGGTGGAAGCCATGTTCCATGCTCTCCCATGACGGCATGGTAACCACAGTGGACATCGTCTTTGTACCCCCAAGCACAAAAAAGTGGCATTTCGCCATAGTAAAATACGCCGACTGAGACTGTCTTGTCGTGAACGTTGCGTTCGAAAAATTTAGCATGAATATGCTCAGTGGTAGTGTTGTCATCATAGCTGAGCCCTATTTTTTCCTGATATTGTGTGTACGTCGATAGTTCAGGGAAATCACTAATTTGAAAATTGTTCACCCTCACATAATATCAAAAAAATCACGAGGTCTGAAGACCTCGTGATCGGTGTGGGTAATGCAAGTCAGTATGAATTCATCAAGCAGACTTGATTCGCAGGAGCTGTGCCGGCATGCGGAGTGCAAGTGCAAATTGTTTGCGGAGTGACAATGTAACGAGCATGGTGATGCAAAGTGCAATCCAGAGTGCGCCACCGTGCACGAACAAGAGCTTGGAAACAGCGTCTTGTGTGCAGTCGGCTTGGTAGAAGGCAAGACTCCACTGCCCTTCGCCAAGCCAGAACAGCATCTGCTGAAAGTGGAACGTGAAGTGACCCCACTGATCACCAGGTGTGTGGTTGGTGGCAAATGCGAACGACGGAAGCAGTGCGCACAGCAACACGAAGTAGACACGCAAACGAATCATTCGTAATCTCCTTATAAAAGGCGTGCACGAAATGTACAAGCTGTATTAATTATACCGCATATTAGTACTAATGTAAAGCGCCTTGGCACAGGGCTAGATTGCCATAAAAAGCATTGTCAGAGCCATAACAATCATGAGGACGTTCTCAAATATGGTTAACCTTGAAATCGGGATGTTGAAAAAGCCACCAAGGCAGGCACACTGTACAGCATGATTACTTCGTAAACTTTGGGCTACTCCGTAGGTTGTCGCAGAAAGAATGACGATAGTGGTGATGTTTGGAAGAAGTAAATCTGGAGCATTGAATTGATATGCAATGCCGAGCAATATTTCGATAAGTGGATAGAGGTGCGCATAGAAAGCGGACTTTTTTGCAAAAGGGTCATAAGCGCGAAATGAAATAACAAAATTTTTCCAATTGAGTAATTTTAGACCTCCGAATATCAGAAAGAATGCACCCATAAAATCACGCATCGCCTGATCAATGCCAGTGTAACCAAGGTATTGCCGAATCACTGTCCATGCACTGACAATAAAGAGAATAGTAAGTAATGCACGGAATTTTTTGATGTTATTCCAAGCAATCAAAAAGAGTGAGGGTGGAGTAAAAGGTGTGATGGTATATGCACCTGATGAGGCAACCGCACTTGAGAGTGTGTCGAGTGGGATTGGCATACTACTTTCGATGATTGCTTGCTTTTGACCAAGATTGACCTCGACATGAGTAACACCTGAGACACGATGAAGTGCTTGCTGTATTTTCCCAACACAACTCCCACAATGCATACCCTTCACGCTGTACGTCGTTTTCATATCTTTATTTTATCATACCTATCATTTCTGAGTATTATTTAAAAAATTGCCGCTTAACACAAAAGCCTTTTAAGGGCCTTCGAATACGAGGCGCGGAGAAAACGGTGAGGAAGATGTATTCATATACACTGACCGAGCCGTAGGGGCTCCGCAACAAAGTAGTCGAGGCTATTGGAAGGCTTTTACTTGAGCACGTTCCACATGAGTGGGTCTTCTTTGCCGTCGATCTTGAAGAGGACGACGCCTTTGATACCAAGCTTCTTTGCGAGTGCGATCTTTTCTTTGACCGCTTCGGCGTCGCTCCATGAGACGTAGTAGCGTTCGCCATTTTTCATATAGTTGAAACTCATCTCCCCTGCGCTGTTGTGTGCATTGCCAAGATTGACGCCATTTGCCAGCGCAAGTGCACGTGCATCAGGGTCTGAGATTGCGCGCATGCGCTGGTAGGTAGTGGTAGCAGATGAAGTATTGACCTTGGAGACATAGCCGTAGGTAGCAACTCCCATCATGATCTTCTTTTTGTCGATGGTCTTTGAAGCTTCGACGATCACCTTCTTTACCCAGTCACTATCGGCAACCGGAGCATAGAATTCACGCATGCCCTTGGTGTCGTTTAATTTGATGTCGGCAGTAGTCTGATCGTAGGTCATGATGCGGATCTCGTCGCAGTTGCGGTTCAAGACTTTGTAGTCGTTGACGTATTCAATGTTTTTTGGAAGGACGCGATAGAGCGACGATGGTGGAGTGCGCGCCTCGATGGTGCAGACGAGTAACTTCTTTTTTGCATAGAGTTTTACGGCGAGCTCTTTGATAAAACTACTGAAGGCTTCTTTGGTGATCGACTTTTTGTTTTCGTAGTCGATGTCGATGCCGTCGTAATTGTTACGGACAACCGTCGTGACGATGTCGTCGACGTGCGCCTTGCGTCGTACTGGATCTGAGAGTACTTCGTGAATTGCGTCGCCATGAATCCAGAGGATTGACGGGATAATCTTGACCTTCTTTTGAGAAGAGCTAGCGATGAGCGTAGTCCATGGCTCACCTGCGAGGCGCATCGCGTCTTGCATGGTGCCGTCATCGTCCATTTCAAATGCGAACGGTGAAAGTGAGCTGAATGAAGAAAGATGTGCGAGTGCCATCGGGGTGCCACTTGCCTTTGCCCAGTATGGGATCCACGCGGAGTATGCGAGCTTCTTTGTGGGGACTGTGGTCGCGGCGGAAGTCGACAGTGGAATGAGGACTGCAAGGAGAAGTGCGGTGATGAGCGTTTTGGTCTGCATAGTGTTTATTATAGTACGTAACCTGCGAACACACAAAATGTGACGGGGTGTTCAGTTTCGGCGCATGGAGAGTGCAGGTTGCGTCGATGCAAAACGGCAACTAGTATTAAGGCAATTATGCCTGAATTACCTGAAGTAGAATCCTACGCACGAGCGCTGAAAAAAGCATACACGGGGAAAACTATTGCTCATGTGGTTTTTCATCGTGACAATATTCGCAATACGCTTGATAAAAAAGCACTTCGGAATGTGTTTGATGGAGCAATGCTCTCGAATATTTTTCGGGATGGAAAGCGACTCGTCATGCAAACGGAGCGTGGAGAGGTCGTGATTTCACTTGGGATGAGTGGGTCGTTTGCCCCTGCGAGTATGACTCCGATGAAACACGAACATATAACGATACACTTTACTGATGCAAGTGCGCTTGGATATATCGACCCACGCCGTTTTGGGTCATGGGAAGTGCGGAGTGGTCGACTTTCTCACTATGCTGACCCGATGGACAGTGAGTCGCTTGGAAGATTGTTTGCCAGCGAGCGATTTCTCAAAAGTAGTCGCAGTATCAAAGATGCACTGCTCGACCAACGCGAGATTGGTGGAGTGGGAAATATTTATGCGCTTGAGGCACTTCATCTGGTGGGTGTCGATCCAAGGCGAAA
>DALYED010000019.1:18538-20257 GCA_031972735.1 Minisyncoccota bacterium
TATAAGGGCATGAAAAATGGCAGTCGGCAATGTCACGCTCACTATAGCTGGCTGTTCTCTATATAGACCCGATATACAGAAGGAAGTTCACGGCTTTCTCGGTGGTGGGTTTGATTTATGGAGTGGTTACGAAAAAGCGCGTCACTACTTCTTGGTTTGATAGATACGTTATTCACTAGATATGTATATGAAAAAAACAATTATTATTGGAGTCGCAACAATGCTTCTCCTCTCGGGGTCACCTGTCTATGCAAAGTCAGATGAACATGGTGAAAAAGAGAATCACCGAAATAACAACAAGAAAACTGTTGTTGTCAGTGCCACGACGACAGCGCAAATCACTTCGATTAAACAGCAGATCGAGGATCTCAATAAACAGCTCAAAGAACTCAAGCGCACAAGCAAAGTGAGTGGGCAAACAATCAAGCACAGTGATGACGATACTCGCATGAGCATCACGGGAATGAAAAATTCTTGTGCGCGTTTCATGAAAGAACATCGTCGCTGGAAATGGAACAGCCATGGGCACCGCGGATGGTACCGAGCGCTCGACCAACATATTCCTACATACTGCACCAAGCTTCCTGGCTACTCGACTTCAACACTTCCTGTGATTGATATCACTGCACCAGTCATCTCGGGTATTGTCGCGACTGGAGTAAGCTCGACCAGTGAGACGGTGAACTGGACTACCAATGAGGGAGCAACATCAAAGATTTTTATCTCGACCACTTCCCCAGTGCTCACAAGTGGAACCCCTGCATGGACTGATGGCGCAACCACAACTGCACATGGAGTACAGCTTGTCGGACTTATTCCAAACACCACCTACTACTTCATCGTTTCGAATACTGATATTGCGAACAACACTCGTGTGTCTGCACAAGGATCATTTGTCACCATGAGTGGAAGTGTGGTCGACATCACCGCACCCACAATCAGTAGCGTCGCAGTCGGAAGCCTTTCGACTTCGAGCGCGACTATCGGATGGAATACCAGTGAGTCAGCAACTGCAAAACTCTTTCTCTCGACGAGCTCCCCTGTAGGAACAACAACGAGTGTGTGGGCAGATACAGGACTTGCGACCGTACACAACGCGCCTGCCACAGGACTTCTCCCTAACACTACTTACTTCTTTGTGGTTCAAGCGACTGATGCATCTCTCAATTCATCTTTTTCGGCTCAGGGATCATTTACTACTGGCGCGCTTGATGTCCTCCCCCCAGTAATCACCGCACTTTCGGTAGTACCAACAGGGTCAACTACTGCAACAGCGACATGGACAACGAATGAGGTAGCAGACAGCACTGTATACTTCTCAAGTACGAGTCCAGTCGTAATCGGAACTGCAACGATGGTGAATGTAGGTACACTCTTGACGAGTCACAGTGTAAACCTCTCGGGACTCACTGCATCGACTACTTACTATGTCGTCGTCAGATCGAAGGATAGTACGAACAACACTTCGACTTCATCACAAACATCGTTTACGACTTCAAACTAATAGCATCACGTGAGAGTACATACTGAGGAAAGCTTCTGTACGCGAAACAATAAAAGACCCCGCACAGTGCGAGGTCTTTTTGTAACTTACTTAGTCCGAGGGTAGTCTTCGGAAAACATTTGCGGGGGGCAGTGGTGAAGATTATTTACCTTCTTCGGCGAGGAAACGCTTGATGTCATTGACGGTGCCCATCAATTGCGCTGGGAAGATGATGG
>DALYED010000020.1:0-16252 GCA_031972735.1 Minisyncoccota bacterium
CTCACTGCAAAATACAGGAGGGTGAAGGTCTGATGGAGTTATTTTAACAAGAAAACATAAGACTTATTTCAGAAAAAAGACAAAACTGTGTATAACAATTATATTTTTTTAAAAAATAATATTTTTTGACGACCTCAACGCAGATATCATCATTAAACGCTCATATTTGAGCAACGTGAAATTGAAAGTAAAAAAATGGCTCCCCCTTGCTCTTCATTTCTAAAATCATTTTAGTGAGAAATACTAACGCCAACTAAAAAGATGTAAAACTATAGTACAAAAATTAAATTTGTATAGAGTGATTGTGTTAAAAAAATCACCACTTGATCATGGCAAGTGGTCGTGCAATCAAAAACCCACCGAGAAAACCTAGTGTGAGTCCGAAAATAACATCGACGGGCCAGTGTACCCCCACAGCTATTCGTGCAGTTGAAATAATTACTGCAGCAAGTAAGTACCATTTCCATCCGTGGAAGCGATTACCAAGCATTGCCCCAGCAAGTGCTCCAAATGCACTCGCATGGCCTGATGGAAACGACCCGAAAGGGTCAGGGACATTGATGAGCGGAATAATGCTAGGGTCGAATGCAAATGGACGAGGCATTGGATGTACGTATTTTATCAAGACGACAAAAAGCCAAGCAAACACCGCAGGGAGTAGTGTGCGAATGACTGCCCCTATAATCTTGTGTTCTTTATCTTGAGCATAGAGTTCATAAAGCACCACGGAGCCTATGACAAGAAATGGGAACCACTCAGCAAAAAAAATAACTACATCAGCAAAAAAAGCATTACTTATTGCAAATGTATGAAGAAACAAGAGAGTTGATTGATTCAGCGATGCGAGCATGACGATAATTCTATCATTTTTTTACTTGAGCAAGCACGCAAAGATTCTTTAGCAATATTGCAACAGTAATTGGACCAATGCCTCCCGGTACTGGTGTGATAGCACGAGCAACCTCGACGCAACGAGGATCTGCATCACCAACAATCTTTCCTGCTGACTCACTTGTTCCGGCATCAATAACAACATGATCAAGAGTGAGCATGTCGGGGGTAATCATTGATGGGACACCACATCCAGAAATTACAAGAGATGCCTCACGCACATGTGTAGCTAAATCTCGAACAGGTCTGTCGATCACTGTGACATGTGCACCATTATGGCGCATCAGTACTGAAACAGGCTTTCCCACTAAACGACCATAGCCAAGTATGAGCACCTCTTTGTCATGCACAGCAATCTGTAGATGATCAAGAATTTCCTTCACTGCACCAGCAACAGGAGGTATGACTGTTGCTTCAGCTTGTGAGTAAAGCGCAGTAGCATGTGTCGAAAGCACATCGATATCCTTTTCAACTGGAATGAGATCGAGCATGTTCTGCACCTCGATGTGTGCCGGTAGTGGTAATTGAATAATGAGTCCAGCAGTTTCGACTCTCTTTGCTATTAATTTTACCTGAATAGCGAGCTCGGATTCAGTAATTGTATCCTTAAAGCGATGTTCAAATAGCTCTATTCCCATCTTCTCAGCAGCTTTCTTTTTAATGCTCACGAATCCCTCAATCACTGGGCTTTCTCCCACAATCACAATATCTGCTTTGGGGGGTGTTGGAAAACGTGCAATCGCATGTGCGAGCTTGTCGTAGATAGTATTTGCAATGAGTCTTCCATCTATCAACATAATTACATTGCATCACGAAGCACGCGATCAATTGTTCGTGCGATTTTGATCATATCGCTCTCTTTTTTCCCGAGTGTTGTCATCCATGCAGTGCCAATACGAATACCAGATGGGTCCATTGGCTTTCGAGTATCAAAAGGGATGGTATTCATGTTTACAATAATTCCCCGTGCTTCGAGTTTTTCACTTGCCTCTTTCCCTGAGATACCATTTTTCCATGTATCAACAAGTAAAAGATGATTATCTGTACCTCCAGAGACAATCCGCCAACCAAGATGCTTGAGTTCACGAGCGAGCACAGCAGCATTCGCTATAACTTGCTTTGCGTAGGTGTTAAATTTTTTATCTATTGCTTCGTTGAGGGCGACTGCTATGCCTGCAATTACATGTTCATGAGGACCACCCTGCAGTCCTGGGAATACTGCTTTGTTGATTTTTTCAGGCAGACCACGCGCATCACATCGTGAAAAAATCATCGCTCCACGTGGACCACGGAGTGTCTTGTGTGTTGTTGTGGTCACAATATCTGCGTATGGAAATGGTGATGGGTGCACTCCACCAGCAACAAGTCCTGAAATATGAGACATGTCCACCATAAGGTATGCACCAACACTGTCCGCAATTGCGCGAAACTTTTTCCAATCAATTTTTCTTGGGTATGCAGTGAATCCCGCAACAATGATATTCGGGCGTTCACGCATCGCAATTCGCATGAGCTCATTATAATCAAGTCGTTCTGTCTCTGCAGATACACCATATGAAATTTGTTTCCAGAACTTTCCTGTTGCAGACACACTGTGTCCATGAGTAAGGTGCCCCCCATGAGCAAGACTCATCCCCATAATCTTTCCACTCCCATCAAGTGGAAGTAGTGCAAGAAATACCGCAAGGTTCGCTGGTGAGCCTGAATGTGGTTGCACGTTAACACTCCATTTTTTCGGAGAAAGCTTAAATAGCTTGAGCGCACGCGACTGCGCAAGTAATTCAAGCTCATCAACAACGTGATTGCCACCATAATAACGTCGCCCTGGATATCCTTCTGAGTATTTATTAGTAAATACCGAGCCGAGCGCAGTGCGTACATCTCGAGAAGTTATATTTTCAGAAGCAATAAGATTCACAACGCTCTTCTCGCGCTTTACTTCACTTGCAATAAGTTTTTGAACTACCCTATCGTTCATTTTTTATTTCTTATTGCTGAGTTGTTTCCACTCACCCACTTTCAAATTTCCAAGTGACACTTCTCCAGAGCGAGTACGCTCGAGATAGTTTACTTTATTTCCCGTCTTACCCGCCATACGTCTGATCTGTCGATTCTTTCCTTGGTGAAGAGTAATGCGAAAATGTCTACCAATCCGCTCAATCTTATCGGCACGAGCAATTCCATCAATCAACTTCATCCCCTTCTTCCACATCGCAATCTCAGCAAGCGTAAGTGGCGTCTCAAATTCAACTAAGTATTCTTTTTCAACTTCAAATTTTGGATGTGTACTGCGATACAGCAGATCCCCATCATCAGTCAGAAGAAGAAGTCCACATGACTCCTTATCAAGTCTGCCCACTGGACGCAAGTGTTGAAGTTCTGGAGGAAGAAGCTCCATTACTGTTGGTGACCCAGTCTCATCAACTTTGCGCGAAGTGATATACCCCTCAGGCTTATTGAGCATAATGGTCGTTGGTGTAAGTCGTGTATTGCGTACTTCTTCGCCCTTAAACTGTACCTTATCTTTCTCGGTGACCTGATCACCAAGCTTTGCTTTTGCGTGTCCAATGCGGACATTGCCATCTTCTATCTCTTTGTCTGCAGTGCGACGAGAAATACCGAGTGCCTGAGCGAGGAATTGATTGATTCGCATAATATAGCTACTCTACCTGAAAATGGCAAAAGTGCCACCAAATCTGCCGCTCTACCCTTTTACCCACAATACAAAGAAAACATGATCATTCCACAAACTACAGCCCCGTGCGAGAAATGAGGGTCTTGATAGTTTTGAGTGCAATCTTGATATCAAGCGCAAGGGAGCGATTTTTGAGGTAATACAGGTCATAGGAGAGCTTATTGCGAGTCTCAAACACATCTGCATCGTGGTGTGGATGTTTCTTGTGATGAACCTGAGCCCAGCCCGATAGTCCTGGGGTGAGCAGATGGCGCATATTGTAATAAGGTATTTCTTCGGTATAGAGCTTTACAAGTTCTGGCACCTCAGGGCGCGGACCAATGAGCGAAAGCTCTCCAAGTAACACATTCCAGAGTTGGGGTAATTCATCGATACGCGACTTGCGGAGAAATTTTCCGAACGGTGTCACGCGATGCCCTGAGGGATCATCTCGCTCTGTCATGGTGCGAAGTTTTAAAATTTTTATCGGTCGATTCCCCCTCCCAACGCGCACTTGGCGAAAGAAAATTGGACCAGGCATAGTTATAAGTAATACGAGTGACACAAATGGGATAATACACAGCGTTGGAATAATCAATATAAGTGCAAGCGTTATATCCATTACTCGCTTGAATACATCGTACCCAAAATGCGCGCGCGATGAGACGTTTTCGAGAAACCAGCTATAACCTATGAGTGAGAGAGGGATGCGGTCAAAAATATCCTCATAGATACGATACTGATCAACAAAACGCACATGTGAGAATATCAGATTGTAGAGTTTGGGAAGTATATGGGAAACTTTTTCATTTTTAATATCCACCACAATGAGACTTATTTCTTCGCCGTAGATTCGGTCGAGTACTTCGTCTTTAAAATCAATCCCATCAAGCTTTTCAATATTCAGCCATGTCAAAAACTCCATTGGGTAAAACGGGCTCGCATTAACTGCACGGTAAAGCTCTTGTGTTTCAGCTCCTGACCCAATCAACACTGCATGTTCTTTTTTTCGAAGCCTTAAAAACTGCACACCAAATACCCGCCACACTGAAACAAGAATGAGTGATACGAGCAAGTATAAAAATAGTGTTGTCTTTGGGGCAATACCGAAGGCAGGAACAGTATAGAAAAAGAGCACCGCAATAATACTATTCACCGTCTGCGCATTTAAGATAACTGCAGGAATACGAGATTTAAAGACCACGGTATGTGGCTCATAGAGATTTGCTATATAAAACACCAACACCCATGCCACAAAGAGATATGAGAATGGGAGTGCATGGAGAACAAAAAGCTCTGTGCGAGGAAGCTCAAAATAGCGCAGTGCGAGTGTTACCCAAAGCGAGAGATAGAGAGCAACAAGATCGCCAAGAAATATAAATAATATCTGAGGAGAAGGGATTTTTCTCATACTTAAACGATAACAAAAACCACACCCAAAAGGAAGCGACGACCTTTTGAAAGATGGTATAGTTATAGCCACATATGGAGCCAGAAGAAAGAAGACTCAAGATACTCTATCTCATTACCAAGTCTAATTTTGGAGGCGCTCAACGCTATGTATTTGACCTTGCAGAGCGTCTTCATCGTGATGGACATGATGTAATTGTTGGTTTTGGGGGCGAAGGTACACTTGCTTTAAAACTTGCTGAAAAAAACATTCGCACCGTCTCTCTTTCGGGTCTTGGTCGAGACGTTGCACTATTCGACGACGTAAAGACGTTATTTACAATCATATCTTTGCTTAAGAAAGAGCATCCCGATATCCTCCATTTGAACAGCTCAAAAATAGGTGGCATCGGAGGACTTGCAGCACGTCTTTTCAACACACAGATACAACTTGCACGCCTCTTTGGTGGCAAAAAAAATCCAATTCGGATTATCTTTACGGGACATGGTTGGGCAATGGGTGAAGAGCGTCCTGACTGGCAACGCTTTCTGATTGCAACCACACACCTCGCCACCATCCTCCTTGCGCACCGCACCATAGCAGTCTCACTACGCACACGCGAAGAAGTCTCAATTCTTCCTTTTTCATCCCAAAAAATGTCGATTATTTATAATGGCATCGACACACTTACACTTACCCCAAAAGATAGCGCACTTGAGATTCTTCTTGCTGAGAACCGAACTGAGTTACTGCACAATGAACCACTCATACTTGGTACCATCGCTGAGCTCCACAAGAATAAAGGACTCACCTACGCGCTTGAAGGTCTCGCTCAACTCAAAAAACAGAATTCGCAGCCATTTATGTTTATTATTATCGGAGAAGGAGAAGAGCGAAATACACTCGAAGCACTACGTGACACTCTCGGACTTACCAAGGAAGTCTTTTTTGTTGGGTTTAAAGATAATGCAAGTTCGCTCTTATCGGCATTTGATGTCTTCTTATTTACCTCAACAAAAGAGGGTTTTCCATACGCAATTCTTGAAGCGGGAAACGCAGGACTTCCTGTTATTGCAACTGCGGTTGGTGGAATCCCGGAAGTGATCGATGACATGCGCTCAGGAATCCTTATTCAATCCAAGAATAGTGGCGAGGTAGCGCGTGCAGTGCAATATCTTATTGAACACAATGACCGTCGCATCGAGTTTGGCAAAGCAATAAAAAAACGTATTCAGGGAAGATTCAATCTTGATACAATGATGACGGAAACACTGCTCCTATACCGTAGTGATTTATAGCACGACATCAGCGAAGTATGCTGATGGTTGCAGTTGCTACTCCATGCGATGTGGTTGCCAATACTTCCCCATTTGGGCTAATAATACTCGATAACGCTCCACTGTTTGCGCGCAACACGTATGCATTTGCTTCAATAGCTCGGAGTGTTGCGATATTATCATGCATCACTGTTGCATGATTACCCACAAAAACACTATCATTAGATGGCGAGAGGATAACACCATGTTTTGTAACAGGAAGTCCTGTAACTCCAATTTCAGAGCAAATAAGACCACTTGCAGGCACACCTGCAATATCAAACTGCTGATTGTGTGCTCCTTGCGTAATTGGAGTAAGGATTGGAATGGCTATTCCAAATGGCGCATACTCAGTGAAAGGCACGAGTGCACGCTTTTCGTAATACCCTACAGGTGTCCCGTTTCGAAACAATGCAATTGCGTTAAAATGCTGATGATTGCGATTAGTGTGTACCCCAACAGCAATTGTTGTCGTGCTATATTTGCGTGAAAGTTCAAGAAAATCTCCATAGTACTGATCGCGATCAGGGATTGTGATACGGGTATGCGATGCGAGTGAACCATCTTCTTCATTAAGCTCAAAGTAAGGGAATGCATTCTCCGGCAGGAGTACTATGCTCATATTCCCACTTGAAAGCACCTCAATGAGCCTCTCTTTGTACCAGAGATAACTATATGCAGAGATACTTTTCTTGTCAGAAAAACTCCCTCCTATCACTGCAACTTGATACTCATGAATATTACCAGAGGGATGGTCAGTTACACATATACTGAAATAGAGTGTGCCCATCAGTACCATCACAAATGCAGGAAGAGCAATCACGCGATTAAATACATGCCTCCATCCATGAGGCAATGCAAGTAATACATTGGAAAAGGTAGCATTGATAAGTATTGCGAGAAATGACAGTGTATACACCCCACCTATTTGGGAAAGATATTTAATGTACGGAGTATCCACAAGGCTATACCCGACTACCGCACCACTATATCCCCATAAACCAAAACTCGTATATACCCACTCATACAGGGCCCAACAGAACGCTACAATAAATGTACCAAAAGAAGTACGTAGTGATTTTCGGATAATAAGAAGCAGTGGAATGAAACAAAGCAATCGTACTGTTGCCACAAGTATGACACCCAATGAGTACTGTGCATTTTCATTCATCAGCTTATTGAGCTGATGGGTTCCATTCCACCACGTCCCTTCGGTTTGCATGAATGGATATGCAGAGCACAGTATAAATGCATACAGTACGAGTGATGAAACGAGTATCGCTTTCCATGCAGACACTCGCGTATCTGAGAGAAATATATACATCGGAACAAATGCAATCCAAATCAAGTGAGCATACCCCACCCACGGGACCGAAAGAAGCATGAGAGGTAATGCTGTAAATGGAAGTAGCCACACCCACTTAGAAGAAAAATTTCTCATGCCATTTATGATCAAATACCGTGAAATTCATTTTTCATCCGCTCGGGATGGGAAACACGTGCATATTTTCTCATGCCCATAAGCAGTCCGATGCCTGCAAACTCAGTGACGAGATGTGATCCTCCGTAACTCATAAATGGGAGTGTCTGGCCCGTCACAGGAAGAAGTCCCATATTCATTCCTACGTGAATAGACAATTGAGTCATCAAAAATATTGCAAATCCAAGCGCAAATAGTGTTTCAAAATTTGTTGCACCAACTGTTGCAATCAAAAGTATCCTCCAAATAATTACGCCGTAGCATAAAAGGAGAAGGAGGACCCCAACAAAGCCCCATTCTTCTGCGAACGATGCAAAAATAAAATCTGTCTGATACTCAGGTAGGAATTTCAATCGTGATTGTGTCCCAAACCCTATCCCTTTTCCAAGGAGTTGACCTGAGCCGACCGCAATCGTTGATTGATATGCATTGTACCCTGCCCCACGAATGTCCGTGAGAGGATTTAGGAAGGTTTTAATACGTGCTTTTTGATACGGATGAAGAACAAAGAGCCACATACCAAGGAAAGCGACAGCGCCAACCGTAAACACTATCAGTAAGTGTTTTTTTGAGATTCCCGATACGATTGTCATACCAAACCAAATCGCAAAAAGAATGATTGCCGAACCAAAATCAGGTTGGACTAGCACCAAAAGAAACGGCACTATTGCATAGAGACCTGAAATAAAAATATGCTTAAAATGTGCGATCTCTATATGTCTTCGAGAAAAATACTTTGCCAAAATGAGGACAAGGACAATCTTCATAGGGTCTGCGGGTTGAATCGCAAAAAATCCAAGATTAAACCACCCACGCGCGCCCTTAAACACACTACCAGTGATGAACAGAAGAAGAAGTGCAGTACAGAAAAAGAGAAAGATTCCGAGGATAATATTCGTACGCCTAAGTGCGCGAATATCAAAAAGTGAAATCCCAATAGCTAAAGAAAACGAAACAACAATCCAAAATAATTGTTTTTCAAAGTAGTTATTCTGCCCAATAAACGCATACATCGAAATCAGCCCAGCTGAAAGTATTGGGATTGTCGCAAGAAGAAGCGTCCAATCAATGTGCTTGAGGCGTTGGAACAACATTGTTGATGCGAGGGATGATCTCGATTACTGATGGGTTTCTCTTGCAAATAGCAGAAGCAATCTTTTGATACACTGTGCCAAGTTCTGCTCCAGACACAGCCTCATAATACTGCTCTGGGGTTGTTGCAATATTACGCAGTAATTCTGCATTTAAATCAGAGCCGAGACCAATGGTGTAAACGGAAACATTCTTGTCTTTTGCTTCTTTTGCTATCTGCTGTGCGAGATTGCCAGCATAAATCTCATCCCCCTTTTTACTTGGGTCAGAAGGACGATTTGGAATACCATCAGTAAGAAGCACAATGATTGGTCTTGCCTCAAGATTATGCCTTTGTGTTGCAAGCTCATCGATTGAGCGACGTAGTGCTGCAGCAATATTTGTAAACTGTAAACCATCTGTGTGAATATCTGATGCATTTATCGCACTCTTCAATCGAGCTTTATTTTCAGTCAGGGATTGATCGGGTGGATTCGAGGCGTCTGTCGCAAAGGTTACCACACCAGCTTGATCTTGAGATGAGAGTCGATCAATGAACTGATCTGCGGCTGATTTTGCCTGCCCAATCTTGTCTTCTTCACGCATTGATCCAGAACGATCAATGGCGAGCATCACATCAACTGGAGCATCACAGGTTTCAGTTTCTGCGACATACTCAAATGAAGTTGGCCATGTGAAAATTAAATTTTGCTGACCTGATGGATCCATTTTTTCAACAATAGTATTGGAGACTCCGATAGGATTATTTTTGCTATCATAGATGATTGCAGAAACATTGATATTGCGCACCGTTTCAGGGGTAAGGTTGTGAATAACCGCAGTAAGCTTTGGTTTTTGATCTGCTCCAACAAGAAGTTTGTCAGTCACTGAGAACATCGTTTCAAACTTCTGAGTAGTGACCCACTTAAAATTTTGCAAAATTTGAATACGCGCACTTGATGCCTTCTTGTTTCCGGTCAACATATTGCCGGAAAAAAGCACAAAACGCTCTGATGGACGGACAAAACCCTGCCCATCGTGTGTTGCAATAACCGCACCTGATGCATCATACAGTAATGTTTTGTAATTAAAACTCTGCACCCCAATTTCAAAATTAGGATTTTCAACATAAGCAACTACGTCATATTCTCCCTCACGAATTGGGAACACTTTTGTCCAAACAACATTCAAGTCTTTTGCATCTGACTCACAGACGAGTGCACAAGGACCTCCGCAATCAACTCCATTCTCCCCTTCATTTTGTTTCCCGTCTGTACAGGATGGTATCTCTCGATGGGTGTACGCATACGGAATAATTGTCGTAACCATGAAAAATGCTACAACAATACCGATAATAGAAAGTCTCCTCCTGATTGCCCACATATGAAGGCATGATATCAAAAAAATCCATGGCGAGCGAGCGGGACTAATATTAAGCAAATTCCGTATGAAGTTGACGTACGCAAGAGCTACTTATTACCAAAAACATGCACGAAAAACAGCACATAAAGCAGGTACTCAAGCAGAGTTGCAACAATACGCACCACGCAGTTCATCTGTAATTTGCCAAACAACTCACAACAAAAGATGTGAGGAGTGCCACATGCGGAGCGAAAAAATAGCAAATACTACGCCATAAATAATGTTATGAAGTGGCTTCATGTGCGTACTTATTGCACAAGCAGAACAGTTGATTGTTTTATTCCGATTTTTCCTTTTATTGCAGTCGCATTTGGGTATGGATGTGGATATACCCACGCTCCATTGTGGAGCACATCCTGACCCACTGTCACATCAAAACATTCTGCATATCCTTTATCTGGACAATGTATGCGATTATTGTTTTTTACAAAAAACTCTTGCTTGATTGCACTTGTATCAAGATAATACTCATTACCAACATGCAACACACCACTACTTTCTCCGATAACAACTTTACCGCGCATGATTTTCATAAGGAAGGAAACTATGGTGTACACGACTCACAAAAAACAATGAAGTCAGAAGTGAACAGACAATAAATATGGTGAACGAAAGAAGGTCTGCACTGAAGAGATAGCGATGCAGAGCTATTGCAGAAAATACTCCATAACAAAGTGATCCAAAAATAAACCCAATCCCAGGAAGGGTGGTACTCAGTCGCTCAGGATCATCGGTTTCAGTATTTGGGAAAAGCACCCCAAGCGAAAGTCCGAATGTTGTAAGGGAAAATGTTCCAAGCAATACAACAAGAAGAAGCGGAGCGCTCAGTGGGAGCAGTAGGCCAAGCGAGAGTGCATTTCCGATTGTAAAACAAAGTGCAATAACAGTGAACAACCCCGTAAAAAAGAGAAGTTTTACAGCGTACACTTGGTCCATATTTACCGGAGAAGAATGGATTATCCAAACACTTTTTTGTTCTGCAGAAAAGGATGGGAAGGCAAAGCGAAGTACGAACATAGCAACAAAATACATGATGACGGAAACTTGAAGTGAGCTCACAATACTTGAAATATCAGTATTTGCGACACGCTCACCACTAAGTCCGTGTGAAAGTATTCGACTTGATGCCGCCTGAAACAACCAAATAAGCATAATGAATCCTACCCACATAACTCCGCGGGCATTGCGCACAAAGACAATCACTTCTCTTGCAAGCATTGCCGTAACAGGTGTAGTTGCTTTAAGTAAGCTCATCGCCATATACGGAATTGAATTTTCTCTCACTCCCTCTTGCCCTCTCTGCCAAAGCCCAAGATACTCTTTCTTCAAAAAGAGGTAGCAGAGCAAGAAGAGTGTGAATGCAAGCCCAGTATAAAGTACGGAAAATAGTGCATGTGTATATTCGCCTAGGTATGAATAAAATACCGTAAGTGCAGCATGGTGGGATGGAAAGACTTTGAATTGCACAAGGATTGGTGTGAGGTCTGGAAGATCTTGATTGAGTATGCGTGCCTGAAAAAAACTCACAAGATCAAGAGAGTGAAATCGACCCCACACAACAAACAACATGGCAACAAAGAGTGCTACGATAGCACTCAAGAGCTTCCGAAATGAGAACGTAGTTATCGTATCAAGTATTTCACCAACAAGAAGGAGTGTGACGATCGCAAACATACTCGCAACACCAATGAGAAGTACTGAGGACAGAAGTGCAAGAAGTAGACCAACAATAGAAAGTACTGACACGTTATGAAATGCAAGTAATGCAGGCAAGATAATAACAAATAGTGGCCAAAACGAAGAGAAAAACATGCGCACAAATACAAAAGTAATCTTCAGGTCATACCTTGGAGAAGCCAGTATTACTGAGTCTTTTTCAGAGCGAAACATGGAAAACAACCCACTCATGAGGGCGCTTGCATAGATCAAGATAAATGATACAAGAAAAAACAATTCGACAATATAAATCGTGAGGGCTTCTTTGAAGTATTCGTCACGAGCAATATATATAAAACCGTAATAAAACGATTCATACACAAGACCCACAAGCACACCAAGTGCAGAGACGAGTCCGAGTACAGTGAGTATTTTTGCAAGGCTATTCTCCAAAAAGAATCTGCATATAAATTGAAATTGGAGATGAAGCAGAAACTGCAACATATTAGGGATGCGTAGTTAGTGCGCGATACACCATATCGAGTGATGCTGTTTTTTTAAGATTTGATTGCTCAAGTAACTCATTAAATGTACCAACTGCAAGTAATGTTCCTGCTTTTACGACTCCGATGCGATGAGCAATTTCTTGCGCAACAGGGAGTGTATGTGTCACCAAAAGTACAGCTCCTCCGTTTTTTGCAAATTCAGTGAATAGCATTTTTGCCACAACTGCTGACTCGGGATCAAGCCCAACTATTGGCTCATCGACGAGGAGCAACTTGGGATTATGCAGAAGGGCTGCAATAATACTGAACTTTTGCTTGTTGCCACGTGAATAGTTTTCAAAATATTCTTTCTTGATATCGCCAAGAGAAAAGAGTGGTAAGAGTTCATCAATGCGCGATGTACGATCAACTGCATTCATCCCATATAGTGCCCCAGTAAAATGAAGAAATTCCTCACCAGTCATTCCACTCCATACTGAAGGTTCATCGGGAATATATCCAACAAGAGACTTAGTTTCTTTTGGAAATTCAGTAACATCTTTTCCATCTACAGTAATGACTCCTTCGTCGACATAAAGTAGTCCGACAATTGAGCGCACCATGGTTGTTTTACCTGAACTGTTTGGACCAATAAGTGCGACAATCTCCCCAGCATTAATAGTGAGTGAGACATCTGACACGGCAGTTTGTACACCAAATCGTTTTGTAAGATGAGCAATACCGAGCATGACTCCATTGTATCATGCACTTCCTTGCACTCAATCATGCAAATAATTATGCATATAACTCAATCGCCGTTTGCTTTGAGTACAGAACTGAAAAATCCTTCCGAAGGATAATGTATTGAAAAGTAAAGTGTGAAGTAAGTATTTCAGGTGAAATAAAAAAGAGGCAGGTTGCGAGCATATCAGCAACAAGTGTTGTCTCTGCAATTACCCACGTCGCAAGGATTTCATCTGGCGATGTGAGTGTTGTAGGGTCTATGATGTGGGTAAAATCTCCCCATGCACGGCGATTCCCTGCAGAGCCACAAATACTTTCATTACCAAGTGAGACAACGCCAATCACTTTCGTTGTATCGAGTGGATGCTCAAGACCAATCTGTGCCTTTGCGCCAGTAGCATGGCGATGAATAATATCTCCCCCTGCATCAACAATAAATGATTCAATACCTTCACCGAGTAGAACTTTTGCAACATGATCAACAAGATACCCCTTCCCCGCTGCACCAAAATCAAGCAATGCTGACTGCTTGAGTGTGAGATTGACCCCATCAAACACAAGCACATCCTCCCACGATGGTGGTGAATGAAGAACACTTGGGGTCAGAGAGTATGTTTTATCATAACCTGCTTCTTCCATTACTTTACCAATAAGTGGGGTCACTTTCCCATTGGTAATTTTATATATGCGTTCATATATCATAAGAAGTGCAGGTCCATCTGGTGGAAGCTTATACGTTCCAGCAGTATGCGCCATTGTCGACACCAATGAATCGTCCCGAAAACGTGAATACGCAAGATCAAATACGGCAATGCGCTCCATAATTGATTGCTCTACACGCAAACGGACCGAAGGTGTAAGCTCTTCGGTCAGTATAATATTCCAATGGGTACCAATCGCCTCAAACTGAAACGTGGTATTCATACAAATGTGTGACTATGCCTTAGATGCTATCTTGATTTTATCAAGTGCTGCATTAAACCCAACTGGGGTAAGCGATGAACCCGATACAGTCGAAAGATTTACTTCATTAATCAGTTTACCGACAACAAATTCTTTGTAGCCAGAAATAAACTGACCTTGATAGCGCTTAGAGTTTGGATTGACTGGTGTTCCCATTACCGTAGCATCAGTAATGATGTCATCCTTAAGAGTAACTCCAACGGTAATTATTTCAGTCCCAGAAGGTGCTTTATATTCACCTTGTGCTGTGTATGTACCATCTTTGAAGTTACGTGTGACTAATGACGACGTAGCTCCATTCTCAGGCATATCTGTAGTTGATACAGGCGATGTATCAGTAGAAGCTGGTACTTGAGCAACTGCTGCTTCTTGATTTGAATTACTGCCTGAAAAAGCATATGCACCACCTGCCAGTACGACCGCAATGACAGCAAGAATTGCGAAATAATTTTTAGTGTTCATGAAAATATAAGTTACATAGATATGTGTTTTTATAGTAGCTCCAGATATCCTTTAAGAAAATACGTACCAATAAGTAACTTCGGTGCACGCAAACAAAAGAAAACCGTCACTTACGTAATATAAGTGACGGTGGTCGGGGTGGATGGATTTGAACCATCGACCTTCGGATAAACGCCGATGCTCTACCAGACTGAGCTACGCCCCGAAAGAAAGTGATACATATCGTGTTCGCGGAGCACGAGATTTGAACTCGTGACCTTATTCTGGTTTGAAACAGAATTGCTCTACCAGACTGAGCTAGCTCCGCGAACACAACATGCATTCACAATCATAAATACCCTTTGCGGAGCTGGCAGGAGTCGAACCTGCAACCCTCTTCTGCTTGCGCAAAAGATCGCGCCACATTGCTTCAGCCCCGCAAAGGATACTCTTAAGTAAAAAGAACACCATTGAGTTGTTTACTCATTTCTACCGGCACATCAAGATGCTGTCGTCAGAAATAAACAAAAAACTCTCAATGCTTTTACTTTTTCGCATATTTTACAGCAATACAATGACTTTGACTGAGGAAATGCTTGCGTAGCTGTATAAGGAATACTGCTACAAAAATTTCCGATGACAAGCCGAGTAGTACAAGGAAAATAAAGGAAAAAACGATGCGTACAGTTATCGTGGCAGCTACCTACTCTCCCCACCTTGTCGTGAGTACCATCGGCGCAACCGCATTTTACTTCCGGGTTCGGAATGGGACCGGGTAGTTCCACAGCGCCAAGCCACCACTATAACTAAACACATCGATATTCAGGATACAATACATTTTTTATTCTTATTTTGCATACAATGCGAGGTGCTAATGATGCGGAACTCATGAGCCATACAAGTGTATAGTGATTGAGTTCTCAGCATGAGAACAACAAAACAATGCGTCAAAATTAGAACAAAAACAACAAAAGGTATGATCATCGAACAACAAGCACAAAACAAATGAATGTTGCTGTTGATTTTTCTTTGAACCCTCGCATAACTCCCGAAGTTTATGCGTCGGCGAAAATCGAAATTTTATAAATAATATTTGATTTTCTGGGTTCCCAATAGTGTCGACAAATTAGTACTTCTCGGCTGAACACATTACTGTGCGTACACCTAAAGCCTATCACGTGATCATCTCTCACGAGTCTTAACGATTCCTTATCTTAGAGTTGGTTTCGCGCTTAGATGCTTTCAGCGCTTATCCATTCCCGACATAGCTACCCAGCGGGTGCCTTTGGCAAGACAGCTGGTAGACCAGAGGTCAGTTCACTCCGGTCCTCTCGTACTAGGAGCAAATCTTTTCAAGAATCAACGAGTGCAGTAGATAGGAGACCGACCTGTCTCACGACGGTCTGAACCCAGCTCACGTATCTTTTTAATTGGCGAACAGCCAAACCCTTGGGACCTTCTCCAGCCCCAGGATAAGATGAGCCGACATCGAGGTGCCGAACTCTGCCGTCGATATGAACTCTTGGGCAGAACTAGCCTGTTATCCCCAGGGTAACTTTTATCAGATGAGCTCCAGCCGCATCTAACGCGTGCTGTCGGATCACTATGTTCCGCTTTCGCGTCTGCGCGACACTTACGTCTTGCAGTGAAGCCAACTTATGCCATTGCACTATCGGCACGGTTTCCATTCGCGCCTAGCTGACCTTAATAAACTCCTCC
>DALYED010000021.1:0-4418 GCA_031972735.1 Minisyncoccota bacterium
TATGAGATTGAGATAGGAGGGAAAAAGCTTACTGCTGAATTTAATAATCTTGCTGACCAAGCACATGGCTCAGTAATGATGCGCTACGGAAATACCACAATTCTTGCGACTACCGTCATGTCGAACAAGAAAAAAGAAGGAGGAGACTTTTTTCCACTTACAGTGGATTACGAGGAACGCTTTTATGCCGCAGGACAGATACTTGGTAGTCGCTTTATGCGACGAGAGGGACGCCCTTCAGATGCTGCAATTCTTTCTGGACGCATTATTGACCGCACAATTCGCCCACTATTTGACGGGCGGATTCGCCAAGACGTCCAAGTAGTGATTACCGTGCTTTCAATCGATGACAATGAACCAGATATTCTTGCTGTAAATGGCGCCTCACTCGCACTGGCTACTTCAGATATTCCTTTTAATGGACCTGTCTCTGCAATCCGTGTCGCCCGACAACAAGGAAAATGGGTGACTCTTCCCTCATTTAAGGTTGAGGAAGGGGAGGAAATCATTGATGGTGACTGCGAACTGATCGTCTGTGGAAAAGACGGTAACGTGAACATGATTGAAATGGGAGGCAAAGAGATCCCAGAAGATGTTGTTATGGAAGGTCTCACATATGCAAGTCAGGAGATTGCATTATTACAAAAATTTCAAAATGAAATAATTGCAAAACGTGGAAAAGCAAAGCGAGTTATCACATTCTCAGAAGTAGGGGAAGATATTACTTCACTTTTTAAAGAAAAAATTGCTCCTAAGTTTGAATCAACAATCTGGGGGAAGGCAGGTCGAGCAAGTGAATATGCATTGATGGAAGAATGGCTTACATATGTGAAGGAAATTGAAGGGATGAATCCACAGCTTGCTGAGCATTATTTCGATGAGCAGGTAAATGAACTACTCCATAACAAGGCGATTCATGAAAGCAAGCGTCCTGACGGGAGAAGCTTCGATGAGGTAAGACCACTCTTTGCTGAAGCTGGTGGAATATCTCCTGTACTACATGGGAGTGGGACATTTTATCGGGGAGGTACCCATGTGCTGTCTGTACTCACTCTTGGCGGACCACAAG
Organism: Minisyncoccota bacterium; assembly: GCA_031972735.1. GTDB lineage: Bacteria > Patescibacteriota > Minisyncoccia > Phycocordibacterales > UBA6899 > MHLP01. The sequence goes on from DALYED010000021.1 coordinate 1,070, forward strand.
ACTCACAAGTACTTGAAGGAATGGAAGTTCAGGGAAAAAAGCGCTACATGCATCACTACAACTTTCCGCCATTTTCATCAGGTGAAACAGGACGCATGGGAGGAATGAGTCGTCGCGCAATCGGTCATGGCGCACTTGCAGAAAAAGCACTCATTCCAGTACTTCCTTCTAAGGATATTTTCCCTTACACCATTCGTATTGTCTCAGAATCCATGGCTTCAAATGGCTCAACATCAATGGCTTCAGTGTGTGGCTCGACACTTGCACTTCTTGATGGAGGAGTACCAATCACAACACCTGTTGCGGGAATTGCTTCAGGACTTATGATGGAGTCACCTTCTGCATACAAAGTCCTTACCGACATACAAGGACCAGAAGATCATCATGGTGATATGGATTTCAAAGTAGCAGGAACAAAAAATGGAGTGACTGCGATTCAGATGGATGTAAAAGTTGATGGGATTCCCTTGTTTATACTCAAAGAAGCATTTGAGAAAGCCAAGGTTGCGCGTACTACTATTCTTGAAACAATGAAAGGAGCGATTGATGCTCCACGCACTGACATCTCTCCGTTTGCCCCAAAGATTGTAACTATTAAAATTAAACCAGACCAAATTGGTATGGTTATTGGAGGAGGGGGAAAAACAATCAATGAAATAAGGGATACTACGGGAGCTGAAATAGAGATTGAAGACGATGGAATGGTATTTATTACAGGTAAAAATGGAGCGGCAGAAAAAGCAAGAGACATCATTGCTGAAATGACGCATGAATATGTCCAAGGTGAGATGTTTAAAGGAGTCATCACGCGCCTTATGGATTTCGGTGCATTTGTAAAAATTGGGCACAATGCAGAAGGTTTGGTCCATGTCTCAGAAATGGCATCGTTTAGAATTGAACGCATTGCTGACTATGTGAAAGAAGGGATGGAAGTGCCTGTTGTTGTGAAAGAAGTTGATGAGCGAGGACGCATCAATCTTTCGATAAAGCGGGCAGACATCAACTTCATTACACCAAATGAGCGAGACGCGAAAATCATAAAAGAATCGAGAGCATCATAAGCGAAGCAAATAAAAACAGCCACATCATTGTGGCTGTTTTCGTTTTAGTATCAAGATGGATGTATAATAAAAAGAATGAGAGAGATTAATTTTGATATTTCATCACTGAAAGAACATAGTGACAAAAAAAATGATCAAACGTCTGCCCCGCAAATAACGGGTTATTCAAGTGACGTGACTGAAGCAAGGCAAGACAGTAGTGATCGAATAACAGACACTAAATTCATAAAACGCATAGAGCGAAATAGCGAAGCATTACCAGAAGAAGACAGCACACACCTTGGAAGAATCATTTTTGTCCTTCTGATTGTTATTGCATTTGGACTTGGGGTGGGTAGCTATGCACTATTTGGAAATCCGTTTCATTCACCACTTGCGGAAACAGCAACGAGCACTGCGCCAGTACCCACAACTGATGATATTGAAGTACCACTCTTTGACTCACCTCGTGCGCAAGTACTTGCAGATCTTTCTATCGCATTTGGAAAAACATATCTCCCGAAAGGAGCATCACGTTCAATCATTTTTACAACCAAAGACAGTGAGGGAAGTATCCAACCTGCTACAGCCAATCAATTTCTCCTAGCAGTGACAGAAAAAAACCCTCCTGCTTCTCTGCTTTTTTCCCTCGCATCACCATTTACATATCAAGTATACTCAAGCTCAACACTAGAAGGCGTAATGCAGTTTACCTCCCGTTCTTATGCAAACACCTACGCATCAACACTTGAATGGGAATTGGAAATGGCACAGTCACTTATACCCGTACTTCATCCATTCTATGGAAAAAAAATTCTTGGAGAAATTCGTGGGAGAAATTTTAGGGATGCGCAATATGGTGGAATCAATTTTCGAGGTCTTTATGACCTTGATGGGAATTCAGTCCTTGCATACGCACTCATAAACAGAAAGACTCTAATCATTGCGGGTAGTGATGATGCACTTTATGAAACAATTATTGAAAAAACTCGAGTTAAATAACTATTATAATTATTCATCATATAATCAAAGATATGGAGCAAGATGACATTATACACTTTACAGCATTGCTGAACGAGGAGAAAAAACTACTTGAGCGTGAGCTTGGAAGTATTGGGGAAGAAAATAGAGACCAACCCGATGGATGGGAGGGTTCATTACATGCAGTGAACACTGAAACGGCAGAAATTGAAGGAAGGGCTTCTGAAATTAGCGAGTTTGAAGATCGAAATGCAGTTACCAGTGAACTTTCTCACAGACTTTCACTTGTCATAAGTGCGCTGTCACGGGTATTGGACGGTAGCTATGGAGTATGTTCTATTTGTGGAAATACCATTGAAAAAGCTCGGCTTTCTGCAAATCCAGCAGCATATACTTGCAAAACGCATCGGGAAAGCTAGTATTTGCGACATGGGATTCGCAACACTTAAGAGTGCACAGCCAACACTTCTTGGGGCAAACATGATCACTGTTGAAGCAGATCTTGCAAAAGGACTGCACGCATTTACCATTGTTGGACTTCCTGACAAGGCAGTTGAAGAAGCTCGTGACAGAGTCAGCGCAGCAATCAAAAATTCAGGGTGGAAATCCCCAAAACAGCGCAACCAAAAAATAACAATTGCACTTGCACCTGCTGATCTCAAAAAGTCTGGACCTATTTATGATCTTCCTATTGCACTCTGCTACCTTCTCGCAGCGGGAGATATTCGCTTTGATTCAGCACACAAACTTTTTATCGGCGAACTTGCACTGAATGGCGATGTTCGCTCAGTAGATGGGGCACTCGCAATAGCAGTCTCTGCGCAAAAACAAGGAATCAAAGAGCTATATCTTCCAAAAGAAAACGCCAAGGAAGCTGCCCTTATTACAGGAATTGATATCTATGCAGTTGAGAATCTCACTCAAATTGTCAGTCACTTAATCCCTGAAACCCAAATTGCAAAAGAAGGTACCGAGCACATTGGAATAACACTGAAGCGGATGGAGCCTGTCCCCCCAACTATATTTCCAAAGATAAAATCTGAATTATCAGACCGATCATTTACCGACATCCGCGGACAAGAGCTCGCAAAAAGAGGGCTGATGATTGCAGCGGCAGGGGGACATAATATCGCCATGTGGGGACCACCAGGAACAGGCAAGACGATGCTTGCCCGAGCATTTAATGAATTACTTCCAACACTTTCAGAAGAAAATGCAGTTGAAGTAACCTCAATACATTCAGTCGCGGGAGTAGGGAGGGGTGAAATAATTTCAACACCTCCATTTCGAGCTCCACACCATACTGCGTCATATGTTTCCATTATTGG
>DALYED010000021.1:4428-11387 GCA_031972735.1 Minisyncoccota bacterium
GGGGTAAAACAATCAAATTTGCGGGACAATAACTCTGAAAGCCGTCCCACAATATTAAACGGGGTAGGGAAAACAGAGTTGAGGGACAATAGGATTAACGAACGTCCCACAAAAATAACAAGCAAACAAGCATTGGGAGACCGAGGGCATGGATGAATTTCCAGAATTTGATAAACGAGTGATTGAATCGCTGAGGCAACCTCTCGAAGAAGGGGTTGTGCATATTTCTCGAGCAAAAGGTTCAGAGCGCTTTCCTGCCCGATTTATGCTTGTTGCCGCAATGAATCCTTGCCCTTGTGGATATTTTGGTGATAGTAAAAAATCTTGCACCTGTAATTCCGCAGCGATTACACGTTACCAGAGAAAGATATCTGGACCAATTATTGATCGCATTGATTTATGGATTGAAGTCCCGAGACTTGCGCATGAAACACTTACTCCAGGTAAACGTGAAATTGGAGCAAAAGAGCAATTTCATAAATTCAGAGAAGATATCGAGCGTGCACGTGCACACCAAGCAAAGCGTTTTGGAAACAATACAAGCACGAACGGAGCAATGAGTGTCCGCGATATTGATACCATGATTCGACTCGATGATGAAGTGAGCACTCTACTGACTGAAAGCGCTCGAAAAATAGACCTCTCCCCTCGCGCATATCACCGCATCATTAAACTTGCACGGACTATTGCAGATCTTGCCGAGTCACGCCATATTATGTCGGAACATATCCTTGAAGCACTCCAGTATCGACCAAAAAGATTATTTACTACACTTTAGCGAGTGTGTTCTCTGTGTTTAGTTATCACAAGTTGAATTGGATCAACTGGTCGAAGTAATTTCTCTTGTTTTTTTGTCAGAAAAGGAAAGTGGGGGATATCACAAAGATCTTCTGCTATTTTCCATGAATCCACGCCAGTTACCCAATCTTCTTTGCTATAGCGATGAAGATTATACGCTCCTGTATAACCTCGTAATGTTTTCATTCCTTTTAAATTGTAGTATTCATGAAAATACGAAAGAGCTAGCTCGCGAAGAGTTTTATACACTGGATCACGATAGCGGACATATGCATGGTTTCCTTTTGAAATTGCACCCCAATACCCATCTACTTGGAATAAGGCAATCACATGATCCTCGTCTTCATCGTTTGCCTCAAGGTCCATAATGAGCGGTTTTTTTCCTTGAATCGAGAACGCAAGCGCGGCCACAAGCGCACCCTCGATGCAGTGTGCCCGATTTGTTTTAAGCACTTCACGGACTGACATACAACTATCTCCATTCTTTTCAAAATTCTGTGGAATTGCAGAGATGTAATCCTGTATTTTTTGTGGAGAATTCAAATCATAGAGAACGTTGAACTCTGAATCAGTCAGGTATGAAAATGTATTTCTTATGCTTCGTTTCATAAAAAACAGTATATCAGAAGCAGTGCTTTATATTACACAGCACTGCGAAGGATATAAAAGGGTAGGAAAAGAAATACTAGAATGGATTTCGTGCACCTCGCACCTCAAAGTGAAGGTGTGGTCCAGTGGAGCGACCTGTATTTCCAAGTGATCCGATTACTTGCCCCTGCACAACACGACTTCCTGGGGAAATTGAAACGGATTGCAAGTGTCCATAGAGTGTCTGAGTTCCATTTCCGTGCTGAATCACAACATAGTTACCATATCCACCATTGTAGCCACCCTGACGAGCAACAACGACATCACCCGAAGCGGCGGCAAGAACAGCAGCACCTGCATACTCGACAAGATCGACACCATTATAACCGTGGAGGCCTTGTGACTTACGATAACTCGCAAGTGGTGCTTGATAGTAGTTTGAAAAATCAGGTCCCGTTGCTCCCCGAAGTTTCGATGTAGCTGGTTTTGTTTTCTTCGGTGCAATAGTAGGCATTTCACCATCAGGGATGATCACTGTTGCGCCTATTATGGGTTGCTCACCATCATTAAGTCCGTTGAATGAGCGAACTTCGTCTGGGTCTCCTTTGTACTTTTTTGAAATTGCCTCAATCGTGTCTCCCTTCTTTACTTCATACTCAATACCCGAGACAGGTAATATAACGAGTGTTTCACCAATAGCAAGTTTTGCTCCTTTTGCTTTATTGTTTGCCCATAGAATGGTATTTACAGACACATTAAACATTTTTGCGATGGATGCAAGTGAGTCCCCCTCATGGACTGAGTAAATACTAATCTGACCGTGATCGTAATCCTGCTCGCTCACATCTGCCATTGCACCCTCAGGACCTGCATCAGGAAGTAGTGCGCTACCACCAACTATATTTACATCTGACTGCACATCTTTTACCCCCAAGTCATAGGTCGAGACCGCAGCAAGCAATGCGATATTTTGTGAGGTAATCGGTTTTTGAACAGTATTCATTTTAGAAAACATGTCGCCAAACATGGAAAAAAAACCTGCATACGCGACTGTGGCTGGGAGAACAAGCAGTATGGTTACGGAAAAAACAAGCTTTTTCCATGAAAGCGTAATTGGGGAAATCATATGTCTCCGTTTTGACCCGCGTATATAGAGCGGTCCGGAATTTTTTATTTTTTCTTGTATAAGCCTAGGTCTTGGTTATTCGTTCTGTCGTTCAGGCGTGCGTCGAGTGTGGGCTCTTCGTCATCATGCATTCATCTTCAACCGTATGTAAATATTATTTCAACATAAAATACATCCGTCAACAAATTTTGAGCACTTTTTTACCTTATTGTGGTTTGCAAAAGTGTCAAAATATCAATCAAAATAAGGATATTTTCAATCACAAAAAAAGCAATAGCATAAAATCTCTAGAATTTAAGCCGTATTTTGGATACACGTTGATGCTTCTGGGATTTACTAAAATATGGCTATAAATATGGCTATTTAATTTTTTTTAATAATCTTGCATCAGATGCTAATATGATGGCTAATGAATTTTATACAATACATGAAGTTGTAAAATTTTTTATACCGATACCAAATTACCCAGTCACCCCTTGGTAATTACTAGAGCAAACAGGGGTAAAAGCATTTGATCATATCTATATTTATCACAATGACCACACAACTCGACGAACTTAATGACAAGCAACGACAAGCAGTCCTCACAACAGAAGGACCACTATTGATTATTGCAGGAGCAGGAGCAGGCAAAACAAAGACAATCACTCATCGAATTGGACACCTGATTGACTCAGGGGTTGCGGGTGAGTCAATTCTTGCGATCACCTTTACCAATAAGGCTGCCAAAGAAATGCGCGAGCGGGTATATAGCATTCTTGGTCGTTCACATATGCCCCCAGCATGGGCACGAGCAAAGGGAGTGCCTTTTATTGGGACATTCCATGGATTAGGCATGTTTATTCTCCGTGAAAAAGGAGAGTTGATAGGAATTTCGAAAGCATCAACTATTCTCGATCAAGGTGACTCGCTGAAGCTCATTAAGCAAGCAATGGCAAAATCGGGGGTAGATCCAAAGCAGTTCGAACCAAGAAAAATCCAATCTTTGATTTCACGTCATAAGGGGAACATGGGGACCGTTGCGAACATCGAACGCATGACACAAAATAGCTACTTAGCGACAAGCCTCAAACGCGTGTTTGGTCTTTATGAAGTAGCATTGCGGGAGGCAAATGTACTTGATTTTGATGACCTTTTGGAGAAAACAGTTAAACTTCTGACTGAACACGAGGAGGTACGGAACTACTACAATGAAACATGGAAATATCTCAGCGTAGATGAGTATCAAGATACCAACGAAGTGCAGTATCAGCTTGCGCGCCTCCTTACGGGAAAGGGAAAGAATATTTGTGTTGTTGGTGACAGTGATCAGAATATTTATTCATGGCGAGGAGCATCAATCGAAAATATTCTTGAATTTGAAGATGACTATCCTGGAACAAAAGTAATACTTCTCGAACAAAATTATCGATCAACACAAACAATCCTCTCAGCGGCGAATGCGATAATCAGTAAAAATACGATGCGCAAAGCAAAGAATCTATTTACTGAAAACGGTCAAGGAGAAAAACTTTCACTATTTGAAGCTTATGACGAGAACGATGAGGCAAGATACATTGCGTCAAAAATAGCATCACTGATGCAAACAGGTGTACGACCAAGTGATATTGCAATTCTCTATCGTACCAACTTTCAGTCTCGTGTACTCGAAGAAGCATTGCTCCATTCTGGGGTGCCATATCAGGTAGTCGGAGTAAGATTCTATGAACGCAAAGAAGTGAAGGATGTGATTGGATATCTGCGTGCAGGACTAAACCCACGCTCACGCTTTGATGTGGAGCGAATTATTAATGTACCAGCGCGAGGGGTAGGCAAAGTAACACTTGAGAAAATCTTTTCGGGTGACAAGGACAAGCTTCCACTGACAATGCGTGCAAAAGTTGATGCATTTTACCAGCTACTTACACGCATCAATGAAAAATCAAAAGAACTAAAGCCTTCACAGCTCATTAGTTACATTATTAAAGAGACGGGAATGGAAAATTCCCTAAGTGACGGTGATGACGAAGACACTGAGCGACTGGCAAATATTCGAGAATTAGTGACCGTGGCGACTCGCTATGATGGTTTTGAGGGGAGTGAGGGTCTTGATCAATTGCTTGCTGACATTGCACTTGAATCAGATCAAGATAATGTGAAAAGTGAGCAAGATGCAGTACGCCTCATGACAGTACATGCTGCAAAAGGTCTTGAATTTGACTATGTATGTATTTCTGGAATGGAGCAAGATCTTTTTCCATCACGTCGCTCCCAAGATGAGTCACGTGACACTGGAGAGCGCGAAGAAGAACGACGTCTTTTTTATGTTGCACTCACCAGAGCAGCAAAACGTGTGTTTCTTTCCTATGCATCATTCCGAACAATATATGGAGCGAGACAAATAAACTCACCTTCGGAGTTTATTTCTGATATTGACAGCACATTGCTCACGTTCGAATCACACACAGGAGAAACAGTGAGAGAGAAGCCATCCCGAACTGGGAAAATTAGCCTGCTTGGTTGGGATGAGAATAATGATGATGTCGTGTATTTGTAACGCTTTCTCCTTGAGGACACTTGCAACATCTGATAATTTAATAGAGGCTAAGTGAGTATGGGCAATATTCAAGCAAAAAAATCACTCGGTCAGCATTTTCTTCGTTCAAAAACTACACTGAAGGAGATTGTTGATGCTGCGAACCTCAGCAAAGAGACTGTCGTGCTCGAAATTGGTCCTGGTGAGGGAATGCTTACTCGCGAACTACTTGCTGGTGGTGGCGTAGTGGTCGCTGTTGAAACTGATGAGCGATGTATCACACTACTTGAACATGAATTTCAAAATGAGATCAATGAAAAGAGGTTTCTACTTTTGAAAGGTGACATCCGCAACAAAGAGGTCCATCAACTGCTGTTTGACGCCCAATACCTTCATGACCACCAGTACAAACTCATTGCAAACATCCCGTACTATATTACGGGAATGCTTTTCCGATTATTCCTTGAAACACTTCGCCAGCCGAGCGATATTGTTTTTCTTGTGCAAAAAGAAGTTGCAGAAGAAGTAGTTGCGCGTGATGGAAAGGAGGGAATTCTTTCACTTTCTGTGAAAGCATATGGCGACCCTCACTATGTGTGTAAAGTAAAAAAAGAGGCTTTTTCACCTCCACCAAAAGTAGACTCCGCAATTCTTCACATCACCAACATCAATCACTTGAGAGTGCCAAAATCACTTGAAGTTTCCTATTTTAAAATTATCAAAGCTGGTTTAGGTTCACGCAGAAAAATGCTTTTAGGAAATCTCACTCGAGCATTCCCAGAACATCGGAAACTAATTGAGGAGGTTTTTACAACACTAGCTATTGATAGACAAATCCGCGGAGAAGATCTTCCTTTTGGAACATGGCTTGCACTCATTAAATTATTGAACATATAAAAAAACCGTGCTTGCGGTCTTTTTATAACAAATCTTGAATACTTAGAATCCGTAGAAGTCAGGGCAGAGCCAGTATCCTTCTCTTACCCACAGTGGATGGATTCCACTTTTACACATACAAGTATCATCGAGAGGTGTAGCAGGGCACATTCCTGGAGCAGGAGGGGGTTCAACGGGTGGTGGGGGAGGAGACCCGACCATTGATGTTCCCACCATAGTCATAGTTCCTTGAGTAGACAATGTTGAACAACCTTTTGCCACTGAATAGCGACACTCTCCACCTGGTTGCCAAAGTCCGAGTGTCCATACACCCACCGTGGTAATCTGCCCAAACGGATAGAGTGTTGTCACCCCAGGCTGATAAATGATCGGCTCTGCAAGGGGGGGCGAGATGGTGAGGTCATTTATTGTTACCGCAATATTATCAGAACAATCGCAGTAGAATACTTCAGTTGAAAGACCACCAAACGGAGTTGTTGATATGGCAGGTTTCGCAGATACAGCGGGAGCAGCAGAAGAAACCGGTCCAAAGATAAATTGTGCTTCGACTTTTTTTTCACGAACAAGACCTATGAACCCAGCACTAAGTACGAACAAGACCCCGAGTGCAATATTGAGAGTCTTAAAGAATCCAAACTGACGGAGGCGGAAAGTGTATTTCATAAAATATCTTGATAAGTAATTATGCTATTAAAATGCCATGGTAAATACACCCTTATTTGAGACTCCATTCGGATTCATAATATAGAACCATAGTGGTACTTTCACATCAACATTGGGGACATCTTGACCAATTGCAACCCCAGGCACTGGTAGCGTTGCAGTGAAACTCAATGATTTTCCATCGGAAGATACATTTCCAGCAATAATTTTTCCACCGACCACAACATCATTCCATTCTTTTGAAAAATTCTCTCCAAAAATAGTTACAACCGCTCCATTAAACCCAATTGCAGGTGTGGAAGTTGAAATTACTGGAGCAATTGCGTTTTTATCTGTAATAATGATGGTTGTTTTATTGCTCACACCCTTTTT
>DALYED010000022.1:0-10755 GCA_031972735.1 Minisyncoccota bacterium
AATTGCTCGCGACCAATCGCTGCAGTGACTTCGGTCATGCGAAAATTATGGCCAACCATATTTACAAGATTTGTGACTCCCATGTCTCCAACCACTGCTTCAGCATGATTGCGAATGAGTTGCATGCGCTGTGCAAGCTCATCATCATTAGTCACCACCATAGTCCCCTCGCCAGTATGAATGTGCTTATGGAAATTAAGTGAATAGATTCCAATATCTGACTGTGTGCCGGAATATTTTCCGTTAAACATTCCACTTGGGACCTGAGAACTATCAGCAATGACTTTCAGTCCATGCTTTTTTGCAATCGCATTGATTGCCTCTGCATCATGCGCCCCACCAAAAAGGTCGACAACAATAATCGCCTTGGTACGTGGAGTAATTTTTTCTTCTATAGATTTTGGGTCAAGGCAAAAGTATTCAGGTTCAACATCTGCAAAAACTGGCACTGCACCATAGAAAAGCGGTGCGGTTGCGGAAATACACATACTATATGGAGTGACAATCACCTCATCCCCTGGTTCAATCCCGATTGCACCCATGGCCGAAATCAATCCTGATGTTGCAGAGTTCATTGAAATAGCATGCTTTACATTGAACTTCTCTCGCCACTCTTTTTCAAATGATTGCACTTCGTTGCCACCAAAAAATTGCTCACCATATGAGCCAATGAATTTCGAAAGTGCACCACTTTCAATCACACGAATTGCCGCCTGCTTCTCTTCTTCACCGATTGGTTTATAGGCAGGGAATAATTTACTCTTTGGGCGCACGGGTGTCCCTCCATGGATTGCAAGTTTCTTCATATACGATGTCTTATTACTTAAATGAGTTTAATAATTTATAGCATGCTTCTTGTGTCTTGAGACCTTCTTCAAGTGATGAGTGTGGAAGTGCTTTCCCCTCGGCAACTTGTACTGCATGATCTACCATAGCAACCATCGCATCGGCGAGCTGTGTTTTCTTTTCCTTTCCTTTTGCAAGTACACGATCTTCAGGGTAAACCTTGTCGTGCACGACTTCTTCAATGATGACATTTCTCCCCTCATCAACAAAACGAATACGCGATTTTTCGGTCACTATTGCCATTTCAAATACATAAAAACTCCTTTCATCACCTGTTATTAAGTGAAACTGTGGACAACGCTCGAATGTCGCAATACCACCTAGTGTAGGTTCGGATGATGAAAAATCTTGTACCGAGAACAAGGCTTTTCCAAATGTCATTTCCCCAAAGAGATAGCGCGCAAGGTCCATCATGTGGGAGCCATTATGGAGAATACCTTTCGTATAGAGCCCACTTGCTGAGAGCACTGCTCCATACTTCCCCTTTATCAGCCCATCGCGCACGAGACTGACTGATGCATCGAAGCGACGACGGAAGTTTACAATCACCGGCACTCCGTATTTTTTACTCGCACTGCGAATGGAAGCTATTTCACTTTTTGCATTCACAGCAGGCTTCTCAACGATAATCACTTTTGGTTTAACCTTCATAGCAGAGATAAGCAGGTCTTTGTGCGTTTCACTAGGAGTGGCAATAACCACAATATCAGGCGCCACACTCAACATCTCACCCTGCGACTGCCAATACTTTGTCTTCCATTTCTTTGCTTCGGCTTCACCGCGCACGCTATCAGTATCATGAATACCAACAAGTGCAACTTTTGGGTGACACGAAAGTGCATGCGCATGCGTAAGGACGGCTTTTGATTTCGGAGTATCGTATCCTGACGCAATACGTCCAGCACCAATAATAACGGCAGTGAGTTTCTTTGAATTCATGGTATTAAAGTTCTTCGGCAGATTTTTGTCTGACATTGTTATTGATGGCTACAACTTCTGGGTGTGCACGAAGGTACTCCGTGACATCACGCACAGTAAAACGTGGATTGTTTGGCAAGAGTGCGCTAGCAACGCTGGTAATGGCTTTATAGTCAGTGGCTTCGTCGAGGGTCATGCGAAATTTCGGCTCACACAAATCAGCAGGAGCTTCCCAGTTATACGTGCGATATTTCTCTGGGTGATTATATATATAGTATGTCACATGAGTTCGATCGATAATATCGCTCGTGAGGCTCGCTACTTCCGCCAAGACTCTGGTTGGAAACACCTGCACTTCAAATCCCACAGCATAGGTATCCTTGATACAATTTGCCGCATAGTCCACATCGTGGGTAAAGAATTCTTCAATACCTCTATCAACGAGTTCAGGATCAACAAATGGTGAGTCCGCCATCGCCTCTACAATAATATCTCCCCCTACACTTTGCGCTGCCCCAAGCACACGCCCAAGTACATCCGACTCACTGCCACGGAAACACTCTACCCCTAAACGCCTTGCAAGTGCTTCAACTGGGTCATCATTTGTATTTATAGTGGTGGCAACACAAATAACATCAAGGTAATGACTGCGTTTGAGTCTCTCTATCATCATCTCCAAAACAGGAATTCCCCCAACAGGAAGAAGTACCTTCCCTGGGAGTCGAGAGGAGGTCATGCGGGCCTCAATTGTTGCAACAATGCGCTCTTTTCTCGCGTTATACATAGATGTATCATAGCAAACAAATGAATCGTTCTCTAGGTAGCGAAGCTATGTTAATCTAAGATATAAACCACTCAATACTCAAGCAATTCATGAAATCTAAAGATTCCCGACCATTATTTGACCACCTCCAGTATTGCACCCGCTGTTGTATTCCTGAAACCCAAGAAGGAGTAAAATTTGATGAAATGGGTATTTGTCAAGCTTGCCAATCCTCTGAACAAAAGATTCATATCGATTGGACAAAACGAGAAAAAACCCTTCGTTCAATTCTTGATGAGGAGCATGCAAAGGCAGGCTCAAACTACGACTGCATTATCCCAATTAGTGGCGGCAAGGATAGTACCTTCCAGCTCCATGTTCTTACGAAAGTATATGGAATGAAACCCCTCGCAGTAACCTTTAGTCATAATTGGTGGAGTGAGACAGGTTGGTATAACCTGCAAAACTCACTGGAGATGTTTAATGTTGACCATGTGACGTTCACACCAAATCGAGCGTTGATAAATAAATTAGTAAAACGCTCAGTTGCAGGGATAGGTGATGTGAGTTGGCATGATCATGGTGGAGTCGGGTCGTTTCCACTCCAAATTGCTGTGCGATTTAAAATCCCACTACTTATCTGGGGAGAATCACTAGCAGAAAATTCTGGGCGTGCGTCATACGAAGACCCAGTGCATAAATTTGATCGTGAGTATTTCATTAAACAATCTGCCAAACTCACTGCAGATCAAATGGTGGGAGGAGACATTACTACAAAAGATATGTTCCCTTTCACGATTCCCTCCCAAGAAGAAATCGATGCAGTTGGTGTGTGGGGACTGCACCTTGGTGACTACTTATTCTGGGATGACGAACGTCAAACTGAATTCCTTGTCGACAATTATGGATGGAAAGAAACGCAGATGGAAGGTACCTATAAACGCTACAAGAGTGTCGAAGATATCATGTACGGCATGCACGACTTCACCTGCTACCTTAAACGTGGCTACGGGCGTACCACTGAGCTCGCAAGCCTCGACGTGCGCAATGGACTACTTACGCGCGATGAGGCATTTGAACTTATTCAAAAGCATGACCCTGAGCGACCAGAAGCTCTAGATTACTATCTTGAAGTCACTGGTGAGAGTGAGGCAGAATTTTATGCCAAAATGGAAAGTATTCGCCACCCTCGCATGAAGGGCATCGAAATCCCAGTGCACACAAAAACCCACAAGAACGAAGAGCGAATTCTACCGTACCCAGAGCAACTCATTGGCAAATTCAATCACAGTCCAGCAAAACGTAGCTATATCGATAAATTCTAAATTATGAACAAGCTTTTCATCGACAACTCAATTGGAGAACTCATACGCAAGATCGACACCAAAGAACTCACGCCAGAAGCATTGCTCGATACAGCTACTGAGAATATTTCCACTCTTGATAGTACCTATCTGGCATGGGAGGTGTACCGAGAAAAAGGATGGGTAGCTCCCACCCCAGGAGCAGCAATGGATTTCGTCCCTATGAATGAGAAAGGGTTATTAAGGCACATCCCTATCGGTGTGAAGGATATTTATAATACTTATGACTTCCCCACCCAAATGGGAAGTACTCTATGGAAAGGATTCACTCCAGGTAATGATGCGCGTGCGGTATATAACCTCAAGCGCCAAGGAGCAAAGGTTGTTGGAAAAACAGTGACTGCTGAATTTGCTGTACACGCACTTGAAAAAACAAAAAATCCATGGGATGAGACAAAAACTCCTGGCACTTCATCGAGTGGCTCGGCGGTTGCAGTCTCACTTGGACAAGTTCCGCTCGCCACTGGCACACAGACAGCAGGCTCAATCATTCGCCCTGCGAGTTTCTGTGGAGTCTATGGAATGAAGCCGTCATTTGGACTTATTCCTCGCACGGGAATGCTCAAGACCACGGACTCACTCGACACACCAGGATTCTTTACCATCTATCAAACAGACCTCAAGCGTGCCCTCGATTCAATGAGAATTTCTGGACGAAATTACCCTATCAGCGATAGCGCACTGAGCGATGAGACGCGACAAAAAAAACCTACGAACAGAAAATGGCGAGTGGGATTTGTTCGCACTCACACATGGGATAGCACTCCTGAGTATGCACGACAAGCAATCGAGCTATACATTAAAGAGCTGGGTGCTGATACGGATATCGAAATTACAGACGTCACACTTCCAGAAATAATGAAGCAAACGCATGTCGTACACGAGACCATCTACAACAAAGCACTGTCATATTATTTTCAAAACGAATACAAAGAAGCTGAGAAAATCTCACCGATAATGAACGAGCTGATCGAGAAAGGTAAACTTATCTCAGTGAAGGAGTATCAACATGCAGTGAATGAGCAGATGGAGATGCTCTACGCGATGGATGATTACTTGAAAGACTTTGATGTGCTCATCTCACTTTCAACTGCAGGTGAAGCACCTGACCGTGATAAAGTAGAGCTTCCTGACCCAGCCTTAATGTGGACACTTACCCACCTTCCTGCGGTGAGCGTGCCACAGTTTTCTTCTCCCAGCGGTCTTCCCTTTGGAATGCAGGTAGTTGCACGCAAATACAACGACTACCTCTTACTGAACTTCTTAGACTATCTACGTGAAAAAAAACATATCCCCGAAAAAGCTGGCTATGCAATTTCACACCCAACAAATTAGCTTGCAACCAAAGCGCATATATACCTGTTGTAGATATATACGCCTTTTTCGTATATGGTATCTATAAAGTCGCCGATCATTAGCCATAACTTGAGCACAACTGCCTCATTCTGACTCACTCAATAATTTATGAAAATCTGTTTTTTTCTTCAGAGACGATTTGTGTTTATTGGACATGCGATGGCGATGAACATCAAGGATATCGCTCCAGAAACAGAGTTTTGTGCAGTCGTGCAATCAAGACCAAGTCTAGATTTTATTAATAAGCAGAAAGACATTAAATATTCATCAATCATTTTTGATGAGGATATTCATCGCACTCTTTACGATGAGAAAATAGATTACACCTACCTCAAATGGCTAGAGAAAGAATATGGCGTCCCTAACCTTTGGCCATACTTATACATAGATAGAGTAGTGATGAATGGACAGTTACTTCGTGAATACCCGTACAACAGCCCATTACTCTCGAGAGACGAGATGCTTCGTGATGTTCAAGTAAATGCAAAAGCAATTATTGCCTTTCTAGAGAAAGAGAAACCTGATGCAATTGTCATTTCTGTTATCGGTTCTGTTGCAAGTACGATGCTCTATCATATTGCAAAAAAGAAAGGCATTCAGACAGTAAATATGGAATTTGCTCGAATAGGAAACCGTATTGCATTCTCAGAAGATGATATGACATTCACTTGGGTCAAGAAGCGGTTTGATGAAATTCGCAAAGGAAGAAAATCAAATCAACGCGAATCCGCACAAAAATTCCTTGATGAATTTAGAAATGCACCAGCACCATATGATGCAAGCTACATGAAAGAATTCTATGGCAAGAAGGGGCGTCTTACAGCACTTAAATTTTTACATCCTTCTAAGCTTTCAAAGAGTATTCCTTGGCACCTCAAAACAGTCGTTAGTGATGTGAAAAAAATTCGAAAACACGACTACAATGATATCTTTGTCTGGTGGGCGGTATGGGATAAATTCAAACGCTCAATTCGAACAATCGTTGGATATTCAGATTTGTATACAAAACCAAACTGGGAGGAACGTTTTGCATACTTTCCGCTTCACATAGAGCCTGAAATTGCAATCATGCGTTATGCTCCATACCACACAAATCAAATAGAAATAATTCGAAACATAGCGCGCGCACTTCCAATAGACATGTACCTGTATATAAAAGAGCACCCTGGAATGGTTGGTTATCGCACCCGAGAGTACTATAAGGAAATACTCCGTATTCCAAACATACGATTAATTAGCCCAAATATTCCAGGTAGTGAGCTTTCAAAACGCGCAGTCATTACCACGGTCATCACTAGTACTGCGGCATGGGAAGCACTGCTCTGCGGAAAACCTTCACTCACTTTTGGGAATACGTATTTCAATGACATCCCAGGAGTTGAGCGCTGTCGTGCGTTTGATGACCTTCCATATCTTATAAAGAAGCAACTTGAAGAATGGAAAAGTGATGATCAGGTACTTCTCGATTACATCTGTGCCCTTCTCGAAGATTCAGTCTCTGCGGATTTTCAGGCAATGTGGAACGACGCAGCACCAATAGAAGTAATTCTCAAAAACAAAGGTATGACAGAGTTGTCACATCTCCTTGCTCAAAAAATTGGAGTTATTAAGATGTCGTAATTATTGTGACTGAAGAACGCACAATAGGTAGTAAAAAAGAGGTGCGAGAAGTGGAGGGTATCCTCAACCGCTCGCTTACTGCTGGATATTGGTCTTCACTAGATATTCTCATGCAAAAAGTGCTCATTTTTGGAGCATTCTTTATCACTGCACGAATACTCACCCCGCAAGACTTTGGCACCATCGCACTCGCTGCGGTATTTCCAAATTTACTCGACTCGCTCACTGCAATTGCCTTCGACACTGCACTTACGCAAAAGAAAGAAGGAGAAGAGAAGTCACTACTCAATGTCGTATGGACATTTAACCTCCTACGCACACTACTAGTCTTTGTTATCGTTTTTTTTGGATCGTACTTATTTGCTGACTTTTTTCATGTATCCGATGCAGTACTCTTATTCCAATTGAGTGCACTTCCTATTGTTTTTCAAGGTCTTACAAACATAGGACAAATATATTTCTTTAAACGACTTGAATTCAAGAAAGTATTTCTTCGCGACATGGCAAACTATGGCACTGCTGCGGTAGTTTCAGTCACGTTGGCACTGACGCTCCATACATATTGGGCACTCTTCATTGGAACTGCTTCTGGCATATTCATGGCAGGTATTGCAACTTACCTTCTCAACTCCCATCGACCCAAACTTGATCTAGGATTTAGTAAACTAAAACCACTCCTTACTTACAGTGAGTGGGTATTTGGGCAAGCACTTACCATGCGTATAGCGCAAACACTTGAAGATACGCTCGTTGGTCGATTCACTGACACTGCAAGTGTTGGAAATTTCAGCAAAGCAAAATCGTTGGCATATGCACCAACAAGCCCTCTCTCAAATATCATTAGTAAAATCGGCTTCTCTGCACTTGTCGCAACGGGGGGTTCAATTGCACATGTTCGTGAAGGATTTTATAAAAGTTTTGATCTTGCGATATCAGTTGCAATCCCCTTCATTGTCATCATTTGGATTGGAGGGACGAACCTTGTCCTCTTTGTGCTTGGGTCTGCTTGGGCTGGCATCATTCCACTTCTTAAAACACTGGTCGTGGTTTCTGCACTCAATACTTCAATACTCAGCCTCTCAGGAATGACATTTAATGCCCTTAATAAACCGCAACATTATTTCAAACTCAATATCGCATCACTTGTTTCAACTGCACTTTTCCTTCCATATCTTGTGATTACCCATGGTATTGCAGGAGCTGCACTCTCACTGCTTATCACTGCTGTTATAGTAAACATGTACGCACTTATACTTATTCACCACACAATCGCACTAACATGGAAGCGCATCATCGAGAGCACGAGTATTGTGATCATTGCCACGCTTATTCCCCTTCCGCTCACACTCTATCTTTTGCAGATTTCTGCGCAATCAGTAACAGGATTTTTCTTAACCTGTGCGCTGTTTAGTATTCTCTATCTGTTGGCAATATTTTTTATCGGAAAAACACTGCATAAAGGTCCAGCAAAGACACTACTACTCATCGTGTCTCGATTTGTAAGATAAAAAAAATCACATCATTTTTTATCTAAGTCAGCGATGATGTGTGTCGAATCTCCTGCATGCGCTCCGCAAACAATTTAATTCGCTGAGGATAATTCATGTCATCTTGTTTTATTCTCTTATAGCAATTTTCAGAAAGTTCCGTACGTAGTACTGCATCATCCCCAAGCTGCTCAATACACCTCGCGAGACTGTCCGTATCACGGTACGGAAAATAGAGAGCTCCTTCACCTGCATTCCATTGCAACCCACCCCCACCTGGAAGAATCATGGGGACACCAAACAAGAGTGCGTATAGAACTGAAATCGATGTACCCGCTACCCACCAATCAGCTTGTATGAATATGTCTGCTTCACGGTAATACTGGAATAACTGCTCTTTATCAACCCATCCTGGCAAAGTGACATAGTCACTGAGTTGAAGATCTTTTACCATTTGTTCAACATATGGAGTTTCAGGACCAGTTCCCCCGAGGATGACCCGAAATTTATCTTTATTTTTAACTTTTGAAAAACCTGTGAGTAATATATCAAAACCCTTTCCTGGTGACATTCGACTCGAATAAAATATCGTTATTTTCCCGTCATACTTAATACGTTTCCGATATGAGTCCTCGGTAACTTTTCCTTCCCTCATTAAAAGTGGAATATCAATTGGGTCACCAATAACAAAATCTTGGGGTCGGCTTTTTCTCCAAAATTCTTCATAAAATACTCTGACATTTGGGCTTACAAATGCAAAAATATCAACATGATTTGCAAACCATGTACCTATATACCGCTCAATAAAATAGCGATTCTTTTTTCTTAGTTGCAGTAAGAGCGAATCCTTTGTTTGAGGAAATAGACTTGATACATGCTGAGGAATACATGTGAGAAATTGGTTGACCAGTGCGCCAACGGGAATCTTTCCTCCAAAGAGTCGGTAGCACCCCGCACCATACATAAAATTATGCGCATCGACGAGATAAAATTCAGTAGCCCCTTCGTATTGTTTAAGAATACGATATATACCACGCTGCATAGAAAAATAATGCAGAAAATCAACGGACTCCTCAATTACTTTATATGGTAGTGGATTTGGAATATCATTCTTACCCTTTGCTGTTGTAATGACGGTTATCTCATGTCCTTGGTCGAGAAGACGACGAAGTATGTAGTCGATCTCTTCGACTGATCCACCCGAGGTGCGGAAATTTAACTTCGAAGTGACGAATGTAATTTTCATTGCTAGCGTTCGCGTCTATAGACAAGCACTTGAATTGGTCCGAATACGCGGTTATCTCCAATCTTAATTTGATCGTGATATTTTTCAAAAATGATGCGCGCTGCCTCATCCGAGTGGTCAAAGATGGGATCCTTCACTGCATTCATACCCCATCCTTTAAACGAGGCGAACATAGGCACATAGACACGAGTGAGGAAGTAGTAGAGTCCAAGGTCATGAGTCTTGAGAAGCTGGAATTTCCCATCCATAAATTTCTCAAGCTTATCATAATCAAAAAAGCGATTGTGCCAATGCTGTGGTACTGGTCCAAGTCCCACGTCTGCGCGCATATCGTTCATAGCGACAAATGACTCATTGGTATTCTCAATCATGATATATCGTCCACCTGGCTTGAGCGCTGCGTGAATATTCATGAGTGCTTCCTGTTGTTCTTCCCATGAGAGCAGGTTGATGACGAGTCTCTGTGTGACAATAACGTCATACTTCCCTTTCTCGCTCGCTTTGCCAAACTTCATGATGTCTCCCGGTTTGATTGTGAGATTTTTCAAACCAGAATCTTTTGCATTCTTGGTCGCAATTGCACGCAGAGTACTTGAGCGCTCAAATCCTGTGCATGAAGTAACCCGTTTTGCATATTCAACAGTGGCTTCGCCATTACCACATCCCACATCTGCCATCACATCACCACGCTGAAGATAGCGACTTGCGATGTCGATTTCTATCTTGTGCAAATTTTTATCGATAATCGAAACAGTTTTGGGTTGCTCCCAATAATCCTGAACGAGCTTATTGATGTTATTTTTTTCTGGCTTTGCCATAGGAGAAGTTGATATTGTTATTAAATCGTCCGGTAGTTTTAACTAAGCAATTCTAATAAGGTTTCATCTTTAAATCAAATGAAACAGTAAGGTAGTGAAGAAATAACTACATGCCGACACCTAATACAGGAACAGTCAAATATATGATGATTTTACACTCAGATAGTGCTACTATAATTGCTACCTTTAATAAGATTACTGAGTAAAAAGAAGTAGGAGTAAACTCCAGATAATAATCTATTGCTGTATGCAGAAAAATAAAAAACGAGTAGGAATTGGTCACATTAACAAATGCCAAGTCTGTGGAAATAAAGTACTCAAAGAAGTACTTGATCTT
>DALYED010000023.1:0-9484 GCA_031972735.1 Minisyncoccota bacterium
GAAAAATTACTTATCACTGGTGGTGGTCGCTCCAACATCACCAACCATGAGCTCGATAATCGAAAGTTACTCGAGAAGTTTAAAGAACAGTCAAAGTTTCTTTTTTCTCCATTTTCTCAATTTTCTGTAAAGGAAACACTCTCATTTTTCCACGAGCATGGCATGGACACCAAGCTCGAGGCAGAGGGGCGCATGTTTCCTGCTTCAGAAAAAGCAGAGTCCGTATGGAATACTCTCATTGACTATCTTCGTGAAGGAAAAGTGACCGTGCGATCAAATGCTGAAGTGACCGGATTTACCATACGAAAGGGAGAGATTGCGGGAGTAAAGCTCAGTGACGGCAAGATGATACATGGTCATGCCTACATCCTCGCGACAGGTGGATCATCTCGTCCTGAAACTGGATCAACCGGAGATGGGTTTAAGTGGCTCACCAAACTCGGACACAGCGTGCGCTTCCCTGAACCTTCACTAGTACCGATTACCACGAAAGAAAAGTGGGCACATGAGCTTGCTGGACTATCTCACAAAGAAGCACGAGTAAGTATCATTCAACATGATCGACTGCACGGGAAAGCTGTTGGTAAAATTCTTTTTACTCACGTCGGAATGTCTGGACCACTTATTCTCAACATGAGTCGCAACATCAGCGAATTACTCAAGTATGGAGCAGTCTCACTTTCAATCGACCTATTTCCAAAAATGGACAACGGTATGCTTGATCGACATATCCAAGATGTGTTTAAAGAGGCACAAAACAAACTCCTGAAAAATGTACTCGGAAATATCGTACCGGCATTGCTTGCAAAACAACTCCCCACCCTACTTGCACTTGATGATGCAAAAGAGGTCAACAAAGTGAGTAAGACTGAACGCCTCACATTGGTAAAATTTCTAAAAGCGATACCACTTACGGTTACAGGAATACTTGGACCTGAGAAAGCGATTGTCGTTTCTGGAGGGCTTTCGCTTACTGAAATTGAACTCAAGAGCATGCGCTCAACGCTCCACCAGAACCTCTATGTCGTTGGTGATATTCTCGATATCGATAGACCTTCCGGCGGATACTCGCTTCAGCTCTGCTGGACGACTGGCTGGGTAGCAGGCACCCATGCATCAGGAACTGTTGACGCATAGGATACTTATTTTTTGTTTTTTATTTTTGCCTCATCAGCAAGCTTCCACAGATAAAGCGTAAATACAGTGTAGTCACCGTCAAATGGAGTAGCGAGTAAAAGAAGCTCATCACTCGTTGGAAGCGTGGGTAATTTAAAAAATAACTGTGCCCCTTTCTTTACTCCAAGATCACCGACAGGAAGGACATTCCGGCGATTGAGTGCGAAGATTAAAAACATATCTGCAGACCACTGTGCAATCCCCTTTACCGAGATCACATGAGTAGCGATTTCTTCATTGGTCATGTTATGAAACTGTTTTGGGTTTACTGTTCCATCGATAAACTTCTGCGCAAGATCATAAAGATATCCTGACTTTTGACCAGAAAGACCAACACTACGTAGTTGTACAAGTGGTGTACTTGCCACATCTACTGGAGCAGGAAATTTTTTTGGTCGATAGAGTGCAGTGAACCGTTGCTCTATGGTAAGCGCTGCCTTAGTTGAGAGCTGTTGATGAATGATCGCCCTCGCAAGCGCACGAAACGCATTTGTTGAATACGTAAGCACTGGTTGTTCCATCCGCCTTGCAATGACCGAAAAACGTTTATCTCGAGAGAGTCGTTTAACGGACAGAGCTATTTGAGTTGCATCAAGTCTGAGCTCTCGATCTATTTCATTAGTCGACTTCAATGACTTCACCATTTTGCGGTACATGAAAATTTAGCGCAGTAATCTCGCGTGCACTTCTTGCAGCTTCAATCAACTCTTTGGGTTCATCTTGACCATCATCGGCAAGATGAAACGTACCATGATGAATTCCGATTGCGGTACTTACCTTTAATTCGTCGTAGATAAGCACTGCTTGCTCGGGTGAAATATGAACTGGACCCATAAACCACTGTGGACGAAACGCTCCGATTGGAAGCAGTGCAAGACGAAATGAAGTATATTTTTCTTGTATACGTTTCACAAATTCTCCATATCCAGTGTCGCCCGCAAAATAGGTATCTCCGTGTGGGGTTTCAATAAAAAAGCCACACCAAAGTGTATTGTCTCTGTCAGAGAGTGCGCGTGATGAGAAATGTTGTCCAGGCGCACATGCAATAGTCACCTCAGCACCAAGGCTATACTCATCCCACCAATCCATTTCAGTGATATTCGTAAAACCTTTCGAAGATAAGTAACTCTTATTTCCAAGTCCAACCAATACTGGTGGATTCCATTTTTCTTCTATTCGGCGGAGTGTTGCTAAGTCCATATGGTCATAATGATTGTGAGAAATCAGCACCACATCAATGTCAGGGAGATCTTCAAATCGCATACCAGGATCTTGAAAACGCTTAGGACCCACAAAAGAAAATGGGCTCACGCGTGAAGACCACACGGGATCAGTGAGTATATTTTTTCCTTCTGTTTGAATAAGCACAGTTGAATGATTCACAAAGGTCACCACCAATCGAGCACCCTCCACGCGAGCAGCAGGTTTTGCCATACTCCCTACTTGGCGCCACTTCCAACTATAGCGCTTACGCGAGAACAGCCACTTGAACATTTTCATTCGACTGTGGTCGCGATGATGTTTGTCTGCAGTAAGTCCGTAGCTGAAAAAAATCGACCCATTGAAATGATCTGATTCTTCACCACGATAACCCTGCGCTGCCAAAAAGTGATCCGTGAGTTTGAGAAATATATACACTCCGATAAACGAGAAGATGACATCCATATCACCACGATAGCGCGGATAGATGATTCCTGCAAAATTAAATGAGCCCCCAGCGTCCCTCCTCCTCTTCTTCTGGGCGTTTTGCCTTCAAATACATGAGACCAAAAAGTCCGAGCAAAAATGCGAGTGGTGCGAGTAAGTCAGGGAAAAACAGATGTTTACCTGCAAGCGTAAGTATCGCTCCAATCATGATAGTGGTGAGAAAAAACATCCCCATCTTCACAAGCGGTCGATAGCAGAGACTGAGCGCAGCAAAACATTGAAGCCCACCAATCGCATACACAGACCAAACAGGAAAACCCCATGTGAGAAACATTTTCGTATCGTTTCCAAGCAACTTCATGACACCTGCATACAAAAAACCAACAATAAGGAGCCCTAGGAGCACTCTGCGAATGATGTGATAGTACTTCTGCATGTCGAAATTATCGCACGAGAAATATGCTTCGTACAGTAATACTATTCAATAAACAATCGTGCGAAACGAATTTCATCAAAAGTCGCGACTGGACCAAGCAAGTCTTTTACTGGTGTAAGTTTCCCTTCGTTATCACTCCCTTCAAATGTTTGGAATGCCTTGTGGATCGTGCGTAACTTCTCACCATCGATCTCCCCTTTCATATAACTGAAATCAATCGTATCATCTCC
Organism: Minisyncoccota bacterium; assembly: GCA_031972735.1. Classification (GTDB taxonomy): domain Bacteria; phylum Patescibacteriota; class Minisyncoccia; order Phycocordibacterales; family UBA6899; genus MHLP01. The sequence goes on from DALYED010000023.1 coordinate 3,490, forward strand.
ATCTTTAAGTATTTCAATATGCGAGATAATTGTTCCTGTCTTTACTCCACGCATGGTTGCAATCTCGACGAGTGTTCGACGTTCAAGGATGAGCTCTTTTGTTTTCAAATAGGTATCCCCTTTCTTTTTTTTCTCTTCATTAAATTGATCAACGACATCTGGAATGACTGTTGCGGTAAGAGTTCCCCCTGATGCAGTAATAAAATTCTCATGCATGAGCGTAAGATCTTTTTCAGGAAGATGTTGGAAATATTCATCTGCTTCGTCACTCCGCGTGCGCATCTCGCGATCACGCTCAAGCACAATTGGATGCACTTCAAATGCGCGACGATTCATACCAGCAAGATATAGCCCTGAGAGAGTGCGTACGCGTGAGAGTGCGACATATCCTTGTCCGTATTCAAATGCTCGTGAGAGATCCATGACAGCAGCATCAAGTGACATACCTTGCGACTTGTGTACCGTGATCGCCCATGCCAAACGCAGTGGTATCTGCGAGAGTTTCGCGAGCACTTTATCACCATCAGTGACTGACCACTCTTCAGGTGCAGCTTTGATCATATTTCCTGAGCGTGTTTGCACAACAGGAAGTCCATCATCTTCATCAAAATGATCGATGACACCAAGTGTCCCGTTCACATATCCTTGCTCAAAATCATTCTTGGTAAACATCACTGATGCACCTTCTTTCAAGCGCAGGAGTTCAGGCGAAAGACAGCCACGCTTCATCTGCTCGACAAGCGTATCTTTCCCACGTGAAGTCATATGAAATTCAGCAAGGTCGCCTTCGAGCTTTGCGAGTTCTTCTTCATTTTTTTTATCAACATCAATATTGTGGGTATACAGCAGTGGAATATTGTTCGGGACCTCAAGCTCTCCCCCAACACGTCGTTCTTCAAAAATTTCCCCAAGCGACTCATCAAGCTCACCGCTACGGATCATCGAGAGCGCAGAGAGAAACGTCTCATCATCTTGGCGGTGCTGTTCGGTGAGATATGCAACGAGTGGGTTTGCAGCCTTCCACGCAGGAGACGTGAAAGCGAACTGTGGCATCATCCGTTGCTCAAGACCTGCTTGTCGCTCAGGGATCGGTGGGAGCTGAAAAAAATCACCGACAAATACCATTTGAATTCCACCAAACGGTTCTTCACTCCGACGGATCGAGCGAAGGACTTTATCAACAAGCCCAAGCACGACACCATCGAGCATTGAGATTTCATCAATGATGAGCACTTTCGTCGTGGCGACCCTTCGGACCAGTGGCTCTCTCGACGCAAGTGCATCAAGATCATAGTCAGTGAGATAGCGCTTAATGCCAATACCACTCCATGCATGAATCGTCATGCCACCCACATGAGTTGCTGCGATACCCGTCGATGCAGTGATTGAAGGCTCGATATTGTGCTGACGTAAATAGCGCACATATGCCGAGACAGTATGTGTCTTACCACTTCCAGGTTCTCCTGTAAGAAAAACATTTGCACCAGTCTTGAGAATTTCGAGCGCGGTATCTTGAGTCATGCTCCGATGATACGGTGTATTTGAGTTGAATGCAAAAAACCCTATTTTCTCAATTCATGTTCTTTCCCGTTACGCAGAAGACTCCACTAAATATGGAGGTCTGCCTATTTCTCAAGATCAAGCACATCATCAATACGTATTTGTTTGACGAATTCAGGCACATGGGAAACAAGGATCATCGCGCCTTCGTATTGATCGAGTGCTTTTGCGATAAGTGGGAGGTGTCGGAAGTTGATATGGTTGGTCGGCTCATCAAGAATAAGGAGTCCAGGTACTTCAAGAACGAGGCGTGCAAATGCAACTAACCCCTTCTGTCCTTCAGAGAGACTACCGATCTTTGCATACACCAATTCTTTGGTGATCAGAAAACTTGCCGCGACTGAGCGAAGTTTCTCTTCATCTACTTTCACCATGATCCCAGCGAGTGACTGATATACAGTGTCTTCGAAGTTCAGCGTCGAGAAATCTTGGCGATAATACCCCACACGCACCCCCTCAGTGATCTTTGCACCCTTTGCAGTACCATTCGCAAGCGATTCAAGCAGTGTCGACTTCCCTATTCCGTTTGGACCTTGGAGTAAGAGGTGTTGTTTCTTGCGGAGTGCAACATGCACCTTCTTTTCAACAGGCTTATGATTTTTAATAATCGATAGTGACTCAATGGTGAGTGCGTTACCGATAAAGTCTGTTTGGGCAGGAATCACAAATGGGCGAATCGTTTTATCCTCTTTACGAACCTCAACAACTTCTTCTTCCATATCAGCAGCCTTCTCACGCATACGCTTTGCAAGCGCACGCATATTTCCTCCTTTGTGAGAGAACACATTTGCCTGATCTTTATTGCGCTGTATCTCTTTTTGAAGCAATGCATTTGCGCGATTCTCCTTTTCAATACGCGCAGAAATATCTTTTACTACATCAGTATAGTTTCCGACATACTGCTCGACTTTCTGAGTACGCACATCAAGATAGAGCACGCCTTCAGTGAATGAGTTCAAGAAATCTGCATCGTGAGAGATGACGATAACTGTTTTGGTGTAGTTCTTGAGAAAATCAGTAAGATGCGCGATTCCCGCTTTATCAAGATTGTTTGTTGGCTCATCAAGAAGGAGAAGGTCTGGATCTTGGATGAGGGCTGAGGCAAGGAGTAGTCTCGCTTGCTGACCACCGGAAAATGAGCGCACAATCCGATCATGTGGGGCATGAAGATTGACCACCTCAAGTACTGCATCTATCTTTGGGTCGATATCATAGACTTTCTGTTTGAAGCATTTTTCAAAGAATGCTCGAATCGTAAGATCAAGTTCTACAGCTGGGATCACCTGGCGCGAGATAGCGACAGAGACACCATTGCTGATATGAATACTTCCTGACTCAGGCTTTGCAGTTTTTGTAATCAGTGAAAAGAGTGTTGATTTTCCTGCACCATTTTGACCCAACAGGGTGATCTTTGCTCCCCTGCGCACAGGAAAACTCACCTCTTGTAATATAGGTTTATTGTGTCCGTGTTCAAAACTGACTTCTTCAAAACGTAGAATAACTTCTCCTTGAGCCATGTCTGGCATAGGTTACCTTATTTAACGCGATAAGTGAAGCGCTCTCTTGTATTATGGAGCGATATCGTAGCACTGCTCATTGCCAAGCGTCACACTCGCACAGTCGGGATTTGCACCATAAAATACTCCAACAGATTGATCTTGATCTTTTTGCAAGACAATATTATCTGATTGTTCAAGGGTGACACCAATTTCAAAACTATTACACGCAGATACTCCAACACACTCAGAGAGCGCGCCAGTATCCGGATCTTTGATCACACCACGATAGAGATATGTGGCATTTGTTCCCGCAGGTGGGATTGGATTTTTCGGAAGCACGCCATTTGCGACAAGAAGCTGTATTCCTGCATCTTCGCCACTATACCCTGTTGGAGTTGTGGAAGGATAAGTCTGATTTGCATCATAGAAAAGCTCGAGCGCCTTACGAATCTGACCTACTTCAGTGATGCGTTTTGCATCTCGAGACTTTGCGCGAGCAGTTGAAAGCGAAGTGAGAATCACTGACGCAAGAATACCGATAATCGCAATAACAACGAGGAGTTCAATGAGTGTGAATCCTCTTTTTAAAGAAGTGCTACGAATTCCAACATGGTGATGCATATTCACTTATTATAACGCAGGAGACTGGAAATATAAAAACTAGAACTCATGTGTCCACCCATCTTGCATATCGACAAAGCGAATTCCCACCTGCTCAAGCAGAAGTGCAGGAATCCGGCGTGTAGGAGTCATTCGATCAGGGCGAAGCATCCCATCATGCACAGGGATTTCTACTTCTGGTAGAACTTTCTTCGCATATTCAACCGACTCCTCAAGACGCATCCATGGTCCAGCAACAGGGAGAGCGAGTACTGCTACTTTTTTGTGAGGTAATGTGAATGCATCACCAGGATAAAAGAACTGCTGATTAATGAGAAATCCACAATTATGAATGAGTGGAAGGTCGGGATGGATACATGCGTGATCATGTCCGATACTCTCGATTTCAATACGCTTGCGGATTACCACTTCCCCTTCTGCAATCTCTGTTGACGGAATATCAAGCGCAAGAAGTGTCGCACGCATCGCTTTGTGGGTGATAATTTCACACTCGGGATGCTGAGAAAGGATTTTTTTAACTGCATCGGGGTCAAAGTGGTCGGGGTGCTCATGAGTAAGCAGGATCACATCAACATGTTTGAATGTGGGAATAGTTGCAAAAGATCCAGGGTCAAGCAAAATGGTCAACTTACTTTCTTCAATCAAGAGACATGAGTGGCCGATTTTAGTGATTTGCATATTTCATCAAACTACACTTTTTTAAGTGCTTTTACTTCACGGAGAAGTTCTTCGAGGACACGCTCGATTTTTTCAACTTTCTGGTCGTCCATGCTCTCTTCAAAATCATCACGCTCAAGTTCTTCACTTAAATCCTCAACATTCTCTTTGATATGTTCTATGTGCTCATGAATCCCTTCCATGTCTGCATTGATCTCTTCGGTGTGTTCTTGGATACTATCAACATCTTCGAGCATTTCATCAATGTCTTTAGAAATCTCCTCAACATCCTCCTGAATACCATCAACATCCTTCGAGATTTCTTCAACATCTTCTTGAATACCATCGACGTCTTTCGAGATTTCATCGACGTCCTCTTGGATATCATCGACATCATCACTCACCTCTTCGATTTTACGGGCTTGGCGATTTACCGTCATTTGTATGAACAAAGAGAGGTAGATAGCTTCGAGCGAAACTACGGTGGTAAGAATGAGCATAGTCTGGTCAAAAGAAAACCCAAATCGCTGTAGTCCAAATACGGCAATAAAAAATATGGTATGGACCACCAGCGAAGTTGGAGAGCCAATGTAACGTGTTGATCCTATAGCAAATCGCTCAAGCGACGACTCCTTTCGTCCATCAAGCGAAAAGATATGCGAACTACGAGTTTCATCTTTCATTTTTTTATTCTAGTGTTTTTTACTAACCCCGTCCAATGTATTATTTTTTCGCACAGAAATGAGAGTGAGTTTTTCGGCACGGGTCATCGCTTTGATTTGCGCTTCGCGCAGAGAGGCAGTACTTCTGTTTTTCTTTCGTTCAGTGTGGAGGAGTTCTTTTACCCCACGCGCACGCGTATATCGCGCGCCTTTTCCGCTTTTGTGCTCCAAGATGCGACGTGAGATATCGGTGGTGATTCCTGTGTAGAGCGAGTCGTCATTGCACTGCAATATGTATACATAATACATGACTGAAGTATCCCACTGACAAATAAAGAGAGCAATGCAAAACGTTGACAGTGCTAAATTCAGCACTATGATACAGAAAGCTCTTGCTCATTACAATTCCTTACTCTGAAAGGACATATCATATGAAACTCCCATGGAGCAATACTCATTCAAGAGAGCACCTGCATCCCGTTGATCAAGATGACAGCATGCTGATTGATCTTTTTTCAGTTGTTGTTGCATTTCTTGAACTCGACCTCGATGAAGTTGCACATGCATTTGGTTATACGAGCAGTGACGCACTTCACTCACTGCGTCTTTTGATTGCAAAAGAGCGTGCACCATTTGTATTTGAACGCAAAGCAATGCAACTTGCCGTCGCACTCTACGGATATGCACAACATCTCCCTACAGCAAAAGGCAATGAGCGCAAAGTTTCACTTGAATGGTTTTACCATGACCACCCATCACTTCTACGAAATCCGCGCCAGAGTTTTATCGCATCAGGCAAAGCTCATGATGAATTACTCCACGTAATCAATACGTGAATACTGTGCATCAATTGAAATTCAATTGATGCACTTTTTATTTGAGATGAGGCGATACTACGACACAAGTACGCCCATCACGACCAAGCTCCACTTGATACTCCGAGGTGGTGATGACATCACCATGTATCTCTACCCTCAGCACAAGTCCATGCCTGAC
>DALYED010000023.1:9494-9734 GCA_031972735.1 Minisyncoccota bacterium
AACATGAAATTTCCAAGAGAATAGTATGTGGGGGTTGCCCCAATAGTTTCGTGAGGAAGAACAACATGTGGATGTGCTCCCACAATCAACCCTGCGCCTTGCAATGCAAAAAGATGGGCATCATCACTCATTGTTCGTGTTGATGTTGAATATTCTTCACCCCAGTGAGCAAAGAGTACAACAAATCGCCCAGCTTCTTTTTCACGAACAATTTGTTGAGCTACCCCAACTGACGAAGTA
>DALYED010000024.1:0-8080 GCA_031972735.1 Minisyncoccota bacterium
CAAGGTTGATTTACCCATGCCTGTCTTGCCGATGATATACATGTGGCGCGCACGATCATCATCGCGGATACCAAACTTAATTCGCCGTGACCGATAATCGGTCTCAGCGAAGTACGTAACTTTATCAGGATTGTTCATTGGCTCAGACATACTCTTGTTATTATAAACCAATCTCATCTTTAAAAGAACATCAGACAGCGAGGGATTATTAAAAAAATAAAAGATCCTGACATGTTTAATGTCAGGATCTGAAAAGATTACTCAGTCACGTAATGTCGCAAGTACCAATCTCGAAAGTGAGCGTCCCCTGCTTCAAGTTTTTCATGAATGATACGATTGAAGGAAACGTCACTACGGCGATGTGCTGCCCAGAGCTTCAGACAAATTTCATCGTCTTCTCTGGCACTTTGCTCATAGATAAGACAGCGCAAGAAACCGACCACCTTCATACAGTTCGGGCATGATGTAGCCATCCCCATAGATTAGCGACCACACCGCGAAGATATGCTTATCGATAGGTGTCACTGCTTCAGGAAATGTTTCTTCAAGCCAGAAATGCAAGTCAGCCCAACCAAGCTCTGATTGCTCCATGTTGCGTCGCTTCATCAGCTGATCGACATGAGAACGAATATTTGGTCGTACGTAAACAACTTGCGTACTGTAGCTCAGACTTGTGTCTGCTCGACCAAACTCCCACTCATAGCGCTCTTCGTCGACCACAGGACCAAACGAGGTCTCGTGATACTTCGGCACATGTAGTCCATCAAGGTAGTTGATTCCCATCAGTGCACATGGATACGGAAGCTCATATGCTTTTTCTTTACCAAACCAGAATTGATCTGCAGAGAGAAATTCTTTTGGAAGACCTAGCGATGCACCAAAGTTATTGAGCGCACAGAGCTCTTCGTTGGAGTATCCAAGAATAAATCCATTCCATACCGAAAACTTTGGTCGAATGAGGTGCCCTTCAAACTTACAGAACTTTGGAGTAGCGAGCACCTTGCCACGCATATCGTACAGCCACTGATGACCCGTGCAACGGATTTCAGCTCTGTGCTGTGTACCACGCTGTGGCAAAATTTCCATTCCTGCATGCAGACAGACATTTTGCACGACAGAAACTTCGCCATGTTCGGTACGCGTAACAATCCACTTGCCATCCCATGTGACAAACACTTCCGCTGGGAAAAGAGACGCAGTCGAACCGTAGTAGCTTCCCTGTGTACGAGTGTTGTGACCAACATACCAATTAGGAACAGCGCCAAACTGTGGTTGAGATTTTTCCACTTGTTATACCTTTCGTTGTGAATGAAGAACAAGAAATTTCAGAACATATTATAACATAATCTGTCAATTATATCAATAGATAAAATAAGCCTTTATAAGGCTATTTTTGAACACAAGCATTTATCATAAGGTTCACAAAAAACTGCAAAAGAAGTGTTTTCATCGAGTAGCTCAGCAAGAAAAGGAATGATGGCAACAAAGATGAGCAGTGCTTTTTTGTTAATCTTTTCTTCGTTCAACGTCTTGTTGATACAGTTTACTGAGGTGGGAGTGTTGCTTGTGACTCTGTTTTTACCGGTGCATCATACGCACTTGGGGTGTATTTATTTGAAGGATCCCACATCATCCAGGAAGTAAGACCTGAGTCATATGTACCTTTTATTTGTGCACGAACATCCTTCTCTGTATAGACTTTTCCATAATCAAAATCTTGGAGCCATGGGCGAAGGCGATTCACATACTTCCCTGTTCCAGTGAATACTGGAGTTGATGATGACGTGACGAAACCTGCTTCCTTTTCTTCCATGACCTTTGCGCGTTCAACTGCACGTGACATGACAAATTTAATGAGTTCATATGGCACCAAATTTGGATTTTGCCAGCCATTAAAATTAGCTGGGTAGTGTGATGGATATACCATCGGTGCCACATAATCAAAACTCTGCAGTGCATTTTCAATCACCTGACCAATACCAAGATCATCGGTGTTGGTTGTCGTCATGCCAAACAAATCTGCACTAGTTGGAATACGCTCCTGTCTCATCCCGCCACCGAGATACGAATAGAATTTTTTCATCATCTCAGCTTTTGTGGATGAGCCAGACCGAGTGTACTTTGCATCACTCATATCACCATCGGAAGGATAGCGAATATAATCATAGTTTATCTCATCAAAACCTACTGCATACGATGCCTTACCTAAATCGATCATATACTGCCAGTATTCCGTTGCACCAGGATCAATGAACGAAAGTCCTTTTTTATCACGCCATGTTTCACCATTTGACTTACGCTTCACTGCAGCATCAGGATGCGACTTCGTATAAGTACTATCTTGCATTACCGTTATGCGACCGATGACGTAAATATTTTTTTCATGCAACTCAGCAATAAATTCCTTAATATCAGAAATAGTACAGCCGTTTTTATTGAGGACAAAACGAGGATCTCCTGCATCAAACGAAATCATTCCCGTATAGTCTTTGATATCGATGATGAGTGCGTTAAGTTCTGTTGTCTCAACTAGTTTTGTCAGTGGTGCACGGAGCTTCTTTCCACTTGCAATACAACTCGTCATGTACACACCATAGAGCGGAGCTGGTGTAGGCAGGTGGGTTACGATGACTTGAGTGGGGGCGGTGGGCGTTTGTGTGGCATTTGTTCGAGTTGCCAAAGCTCCTGCGGTACTCGTTGAAATTACTGTAGTAGAGGCGCGCATCCCAGAATGATACTCAACAGAAGTTGCTTCGTGGGTAAATGCATAAAACAGCCCACCCACAATGAGTACAGCCACAGAAATCTTCACGATAATCAACTGGGAGGGTGACATATTATTCACCTCCTCTTATTTCATCACTCTCCCCTGAGAGCATTTCCACCATCTTTTTCTTGCGTCGTCGCACTGGCGGACGAACAACTTCTTCAATACGAATCTCGCGCTCAATTACTTCTTCAGGAATTTGATCAATCATTACTTCTCGAACAACGTCGCGTTCAATATGCATTGATGGTCGTTCTACTTGATCATCATGCATGACAGGTAGATTGCGCACTGGCTCGTCTTCTTCATCGAGTGAGTAAGGAATATAATGGAGCTTTCCTTTTTGAGAGAAAAAAAGCATGAATACGATCAAGAGTCCAATGATTGTCCAGATCCATTTTGTGACATCATAAGGGATGCCCACATATGGAAGTACGGCAACAATGAAGCCGAGGAACATCAGGACAGTTCGTAACATAGTTCCTAAATTATAGCTCAGGATTGGAAACAACGCATGTTGTGTATATCTTCCAAAAAGAAAGGGGTTTCCTACACCCCCTTTACCACCACCACGAACTCACCACGGATGCGGTCGGGATGGGCATGAAAATGTGCGACCACCTCAAGGAGCGTCCCCTGCACATGCTCCTCATAGATCTTGGTGATCTCCCGTGAGACGAGTAATTGGCGCTCAGGCTCTAAATGCTCGGCGAGTGAAGCGAGTGTCTTTTCCATGCGGTGTGGAGACTCATAAAATACAACGGTACGCTTTGAAGAGGTTATCTCTCGAAAAAGTGTTTCTCTTCCTTTTTTGTGTGGGAGAAATCCAAGAAAGACAAACTCAGAAGATGGGAACCCTGAAACCGAAAGTGCAGAGAGTACAGCAGAGGCACCAGGGACAGGAATGATTTCGATGCGCTCTCCAAAATGCGCGCGGACTTGGTCAACAAGCATGCAACCAGGGTCCGAGATAGTGGGTGTACCAGCGTCAGAAACCAGTGCGAGGTCTCTCCCTGCTTCAAGCAATTCAAATATTTTCTCAACCTTAGAAAGCTTTGACTGCGAATGATACGACAAGGTCGGCTTGTCGATTTCATAACGCGAGAGAATCTTTTTGGTCTCACGAGTATCCTCACAGAGGATAGTGTCCACTTCTTTGAGAATACGTAGTGCCCGAAGTGTGATGTCTTCTAAATTTCCAATCGGCGTAGCAACAATATAGAGTTTTGTGGTCATAATACTTAAGAGTGAAGTTGGACTTTCGCGAAGCGAAACTCAGGAAGCGTCTTCGATTCCGTCCAGAATGATAGCGTAGCAACAATATAGAGTTTTGTAATCATCATCTGTAGCTTAGCGCAGAAACAGAAAAAGTCGAATCTATTGCTTGACGATGGGTGTTTTGTGGGACTATTATTTCATATATACGAAAGTTGTTCTTTGAAGTGTCTGCCAACCAACAAGGAGAATGAGATGCACGAAGATGAGAAGCCGAAGTTCGTTTTTCTTGGTCACGTCATGGGGCTCGAACAATTTCACAATCTGAGTGTGGGGCTAAGCATGTCGCAAAAAACCATTGAACTCAACTATCTTCACTTTGCCGAGCGAATCATGCTCGAAGCCGCGGACCCAAGAAACAATAGCTCAGTGAAGAATGAGATTGCGAGAATGGTACTCCCCTTCATTTATCTTACAGAACTACATGGTGAGCGCCTCTCTCTGCTTATGCTTGCATTGTTTGATGACCCGATAGCAAAGATGAATATGGCAATGCTCATGCGTGATGGCAAAGTAGGCTATACAAGCGATACGATCGCACAGATTGTATTGCTTGCAAAATGCCATGAAATCAGGAGAAACAATGCTCCACTGATTGCTCTGCTTCACTAATGTGAACAAAAAAACGACAGCATCCTGTCGTTTTTTTCATCTTGAATAATACAAATTAAGAGAGCGTTTGTGCTTGAAGATGACGTTGACTCATGCGAGTAGACGTATATGCAAGCGCATATTCATACACACCAAAGAAGAGTGCGGTATACGCGATGTTCCCAACAAGATCTCGCGCAAAGAATGGCAATCCTGCAGTGTATGAAGTAAGAAGCCCGAGCATACTGTGTGCGTACATTGTCCCAAACACACACACTGCCGCGTTGGTGGTCAAAAAGAAAAACACAGAGGCAAAGACTGGGCGACCAACAAACATTGCCAACCCTGATCGACTGCGAGTGAGATATGCAAACACTCCTGCAAGTGCCATGGAGCTATAGACGACAATAAGCATGTGCCAATTATAAAATCCTATGACAGCATCGCCGATGAGCATCGCGCAAAGTGGAACAATCACCGCATAACGCTTTCCAAGTTTCACTCCGGCAAAAATCGCACTTGCTGCGACAGGCGTCATGTTCCATGGATGTGGAATCAAGCGACCGAGTGTAGCGACGATAACGAGACTAAATGCGAGCAATAATTTATGTTTGTGTTGCATGACGCGTGCATTACCTTGATTAACAACTCAATAAAGAAAGTTGAGACCGGACTATGACCGTTGCGCGACAGTGGAGGAATTACACCTCACTTCATCAGCTCTCCTTGTGGGTAGTGGAAAAAGTATATCATGAGGTGACATGTGTCACCTCAATGCAACACAGAATTATGTTCATGCAATAGAAACGACTAGTTGGAAATGCATCTGCACCAATTGCGTCGTCACCAGTGTGCGCGTGCCAAGACAGGGAGAATTGCATCATTCAAGTCAATAACAAGAGGACTTGTTTTGACTCTCACTCACAATTCCTCGCACTTGGGACCAATTAGATTTATTTGAGTCACACTTAGTGTGCGCATGCCAAGACTCGAACTTGGGACCTCGTCATTATCAGTGACGCGCTCTAACCACCTGAGCTACACGCGCACACTAAGGATGACTCAAATAAAACCAAAACCTTGTCGTTATTAGGAATGACAGGAGTGTGCGCATCTGTCATTCCGCTCTCACCACCTGAGCTGTCTTACAGACACTGTACACCTTTTGGATTTTGAAGAAAAAATCTCAAAAGGTCTTGCGGTGTGGTCCCATCAGAATGGGTCCCCTTTCCACACCTCACACGCGCACCTTGTCGACCATATTTTTAAAGTACTTCTCTTCCTGAGCTTTTTGAATATTCTGACCAAATCCATCAGACAGTAGGAGAAATATAGCAAAAAGTCAGCAAAACCGCAATTGTCGACAAATTTTCCTTTGTAAGTAGACTAATGAAAGTACACAAGAAAGGTTGGGTGAGAAGATGAACCGTAAAAGAGTGCAAATTGATATGATTGCTTCACTCTTACGTATGAATCCGCATGCCATTCGTGAAGGAGAGGTGGTGATACTCGTGAGTAATCATGAAAGAGTAGATCCGTACGAGCGGATGTTGCACACAAAGAATACACGAGGTAAATCAAAAAACCCAAACACCAAGAGCATAAAGCAACAAAGCAAGACGCATACATATCACAAACAACGTAAGACACGTTAAAAAAACAAACGCCGAGCAGAGCTCGGCGTTACTTTTTTACTCGTTCTTATTCTGACCAATTTCGTTCATAGTGAACGATAGTACGAAGCGTGCTACATGGCTTTTCACCATCATGCATCACGACCTTGGTGCATACTTCCCTGCCTCGCAAATATGCTTCATGTGAGAAATACACTTGCGGTGTCGAAAACATCATCCCTGCAAAAGTAACACTGACAAGCAATGTGACCACAGCCATGATCAAACTAAAAAGAATTTTTCTTATCATGCACAACACTCCAAATCAAAAGAACAGTGGATATCAGTTGTAACATATAACTTAGATGGTGTGCAAGAAAAAAAGAAACCAAGCAACAATGCTTGGTTTCGCCCATACCACACCTTCTCACAAACGTGCGGTAGTATTTCCGTAGATGAGTGGAGGATGTGCGCCTTCGTCTTTTTTGAGCAATGCAGGAAATGTCAGTTTTGGATTCTCATACAGCACTTGAATCTGCTGACGGGCATCGTAAGTGAGCGTACTGCATGCAACAGGTGCTTTCCCCTTCTCAAGGATGAGACATTGCAGGAGACCATTCTCGTGCCACATGAAGCGCACAGGGCCATTCATGGGGCTTGCGAGTTGACTGTGCTGAAATGCGTACGGTACTGCATATGCAAAGCCAAGCACAATGAGTGCGCCAAGCGCGATGTTTGCAAGCATGTTGAAACGACGCTGTGCTACGTTTTCCATATAAATCTCCTTATTTAGGCGTGACAGTGTGAAAAGAACAATTCAGGATCGCAAACATATTATATCACATATTGACATTTTACGCAAGTTCGCTACTATGTATAGAGTTATACGCGCACCTTTTCATCACTACTTCACAGGAGCACTACTCCATATGGCAAATCATGCACGTGAGAAGCGTGTCGGTAGGACACATGAGCAAAACAGCACACCAACTCTCACACTCGTTCCTGACACGCAAACCGAAGAAACTCAGTGTTCGAAAAATCCCACACTTTCTGATCCCGCGAGTTGGACTCCAGAGTTTTGCTTTCAAATGGCAAAATCTGCACGCAACACCGAGTCCTCGCCACCAGTTTCACCACACGAATGGAGCAGGCGCGGACATACGATTGCTTTCCAGATTGAACGCAAAGGCAAACACCCCTACAAAGGAATGCCGATCGACAGCGATGGTCGTGAAGTAGTGAAACCTGCACACATCGCAGAAGACTGGAAGATCCAACTCCTTGGTGCTGTGGATGCACTAAGCGAAAAGATCCCCCACGCTGGATAACTCAGCTATCACAAACAAACCCCGCAACAACTTGCGGGGTTTTACTTATGTGATGTGTATGTACATGAAAAAAGAACATAATCATTCATTAAACAAAACACCCAACTCGATATGAGTTGGGTGTTTTGTTTGAAAGCCGATAGTTTGTGCTATTTGAGAATTATGCAAATCGAGAAAACATTCAGAAAAACATGTTTTATTTTGTCTCGTTTTCATTTTCCCCCTTAACGTTTTGAGGGGGACAATCCGACTCGCGACACCAGCGAGTGAGGTAGTGACCTTTATGGTGTATCACTATGACCATATATCTTGGAAGATACAATCGACAATAAGTTTCATCTTTCGATGAGACGTCCAAATTGGAATTGATCCACGAGCAGCTTCCGCTACCCGTGCCTTGTTACGACTTACTCCCTGTCACCGAATTTACCGTGGGCCGCAACGAGTGCGGACGTCGGGCATTCCCGGCTCCCTTGAGTTGATGGGCGGTGAGTACAAGACTC
>DALYED010000025.1:0-5714 GCA_031972735.1 Minisyncoccota bacterium
CGATGGTGATTTGATTGTTGATATTGGTTCCAATGATGGAACCCTCCTTTCCTCATTTCAGCGGCGTGGAATGAAAGTGGTAGGTGTTGAGCCCACTCAAGCTGCGCGTGTTGCAAACAAGAACAAAATTAAGACATATGAGGAATTTTTCTCGATTGATAGTGCGAAGAAAATTGTAGCAAAACACGGCAAGGCAAAGATCATAACCGCAACAAACGTATTCGCGCACATTGATGACACTCCAAAATTAATTCGTGCAGTAAAAGCGATGATGGGTAAGGATAGTATCTTTGTCTCAGAGTCACAGTACCTCGGCGACATTGTTGAGAAGCTTGAGTTTGATACCGTCTACCACGAGCACCTACGCTTTTATGCACTGAAGCCACTTATCCGTCTCGCCACAGATGCAGGAATGAGTATTATCGATGCAGAGCGGATTGATGCAGCTGGCGGTTCAATACGGGTATCAATGAAAATTGGCAAACATTCACCTTCTGCGCGAGTCGCACAGATACTCAAAGAAGAAATTGCTCTCGGCCTTTATGACACCAAGAAACTTCGTGAATTCGGACAGCGCGTTATCCTTGCAAAAAATGATCTACTTGCACTTCTGCTTTCAATAAAGAAGTCAGGAGCAACCATTGCAGGAGTTTCAAGTGCAGCACGCTCAAATACTCTGCTTGGTTTCTCGAAAATCAATACCCATCTCCTCTCATATGCAGGAGAGAAAAGTGGTTCACCAAAGATTGGACTCTATACTCCAGGCACACATATCCTTGTTGTTGATGAGCAAAAGATATTTAAAGAGCAACCAGAATATGCACTAATCCTCTCGTGGCATATAGGAGAAGAATTAATGAAGATCTATCGCAAGCTTGGATACAAAGGCAAATTTATCATGCCACTTCCCACCCCTCGCGTGATAGACAACTAAATACATCATATGGAAAAGAAGATACCTTGGTGGCAACCACACATCGAAAAAGAAGACTACCGGTTTATTAAAAGTGCGCTCGACAACAACTACATCAATGAGGGTCCACTTGTTGTGCAGTTTGAAGATGCGATAAAAAAACTCCTTGGAGTAAAGTATGCAGTAGCGACAAATAGTTGTACTGTGGCAATTTTCCTCGCCCTAAAGGCAGCTGGGGTCAAACGTGGTGACGAAGTCATTGTTCCTGACATTACTTTCATCGCAACTGCAAGTGCTGTTGACTTGCTTGGTGCAACTCCAGTTTTGGTAGATATTGATCCAGACACCCTGACTATGGACCCTGAAGCGGTGACCCGTGCGATTAGTAAAAAAACCCGTGCTATTGTCCCAGTGCATGTTACTGGTCGCGCAGTGGACATGACAAAGATTCTTGCAATTGCAAAAAAACATAGTCTTATTGTTATCGAAGATGCTGCAGAAGCACTTCTTTCAATGCATAAGGGGAAATATCTTGGACTTTGGGGCAATGCCGGATGCTTCTCATTTTCACCGAATAAGACTATCTCTACAGGACAAGGAGGAATTGTCGTTACGAATGACAAGCGTCTCTATGAGGCGCTACGCCCCTTAAAAGACCAAGGTAGACCTGTGCGTGGAACAGGTGGTGATGATCTCCACAATACAATCGGATACAACTTCAAAATGACTGACTTGCAAGCTGCGATCGGATTAGGACAACTCACTCACCTCAATACGCGAATTTTGCGAATGAAACGAAACTACGAACTTTACAAACAAGAACTGCGTGGCATTGGTGACATCTATCTCTTCCCAAGTCGCGAAGGAGAAGTTCCTCAGTGGACTGATATTGCAACAGATCATCGCGACGCACTTGTTGCATACCTACGCTCAAAGCAGATTGATAGTAGAAACTACTGGTTTCCTATTCATAAACAACTTGCTTACAAAAAGAGTGACAAAGGGCTGACTGGTTCTTCAGAGATGTCCCCTCGCTCAATGTGGCTCCCATCTGCATTTACACTCACTGACAAAGATATTCTCCGTGTTTGTAAAGAAGTGAAGAATTTCTATGCAAACAATGCATAGTCCCGAACATAAAAAAAACCCTTACACTACGTGTAAGGGTTTTTTTATTGCGAAGTTATTTCTGGGTAGGCACTTCAGTCGCACCACAAGAAGTGCACTGATATGCAGGAGCTGAGGTGTGAGTATTTCCGTCAGTAATAAAAGCGATTTTCATTTCTCCATCGCATGCTTTACACACCTTCTTTTCTCTAGGGTTTTTCACATACCATTCAATAGTCTTGGTAAGTCCTTCGCGTATTCCAGTTTTTGCAGTCCATCCTGTGTCTCGTGCAATTTTTGAAACATCAGGGAGACGACGCTTCACACTTCCAACTGGAGAACTCTTTAAATCGAGCTTGGAAGGTTTCCATCCCATAATATCAAACATCGTATTGATCAAGTCACTTATGACTGTTTCATCATGAGATCCGATGTGATATGTGCCACCATCAGTCTTTGTGGACTCCATGACCATATCCATCGCTTCAACCGCATCGTCAATATAGCAAAATGAGCGAGTATCATCTGGTCCAAAAATAGGAAATGGTTCAACTCTTGCAATGATCCGTTCAGCAACTTCAGGAATGACATGGTGGTGTCCTTCGCGAGGACCGTAAAAATTATGCGGGCGAACAATCGACATGCGGAAATTAAATGCTTTTGCATAATGAATGAAAAATTGTTCACCGATGAGTTTCTGTCCTGCATATGACCAACGCGGATTGTAAGGATCAATGATGACAAGAGCGACATCTTCTGGTGTGGGAATGGTGAGCTGGTTAAATCGTTCGAGCGCACCAGCATATGCTTCATTGGAAGAAGTATAGAGAATCTTTGCGTCAGGCTTACCATTTTTAGTATGAAACCAATCAAGCACATTCATTGTTGTAGCGACACCGATACGCAACACCTCGTGAGGTATTTCATAAAAAAGTCTTGTTCCATTGATACTTGCAAGATGGTAGACATAATCATATCCAGTCCCTACTTTATTCCATGAATCTTGTACTGTGAGGTCGAGCGTAAGGAGAGTTACATTTGGAAGTGCGAGAAGTTCTTTCAGGTCAGTGTCATGCTCACTCCGAAAAAAATTATCGGCAATGACGACAGTGTATCCTTTTTGAGCAAGGCGTTTCGCAAGGTGACACCCCACAAAACCTGCACCTCCGGTAATTAAAACTTTTTTAGATGTTTGCATATGATGAATGTTTTCCACAACTGACCACCACCCCAATACGATGGCACAATATCGCCTAATGTATCATATAACCCTTCATCACACCAAAAGATGCTTGACCGAAGTCATAATAGATAGTGTTTTTGTGTGGGAATGCAAGACATGTTCATTTACTCTCCTTTCTGCAATAATTACCGTATGAAGAAGCTGTGGGCGCAACTCTATTTGCTTGTAAAAAAACATGCATGGGCAATTTTATTTGGGGTCATAGTAGGCATACTCTCGGTCATGCCACACTTGTTTGCGATGCATGCACTTGGAGATGCTTATCAAGGAATTCCATTTTTGTATTCAGCAAATGAGGACTATTACCTCTCGCGTATCAATGAAATTACTGATGGACATCCACTTGTTGGATCACCATATTTTTCTGAATATAAAAGTAGCCTACCGATAGTCCCACCAGTTGGTGAGTGGAGCTATGTTCTTTTGTCGTTACTTTTGCACATATCACTCCCAACAACTTTACTTGTTGCAAAATTTCTATACCCAGCAATATTGTTTTTGCTTTCATATGCTCTTATTCGCACTATCAGCGAGTACCAACATGAAGGCAGTGGCAACATGCTCGGAGCAATTGCTGGAGGACTATTAATTACACTTGGTTTTGATGTAATTGATTATCAAACGCTCTTCTCAAGATTACTGCATGGGTCTGACCGACTTATACTGTCAGTATGGGTACGCTCCGTAAATCCCATCACAGGGGCATTACTTCTCTTTTCATATCTTCTCCTTCTTATGAAGGTGCTCCGTAGCAATTCAAAGACCTACGCCATTTCAGCTGGTATAGTACTCGCACTTTCATGTGGCTATATTTTCACATTCGTACTGGGAATAACAATCCTTGGTGCATGGGGACTTTTATTACTGTTTGAAAAAAAGTATGAAACTTTCAATAAATTCATCATTGTCGCAGTAGTAGGAATAGGGATTGATGCTCTCTATTGGACAAGCATCATTCCTTCACTTTTGGGAGGATCGAATGCGGAACGAAGTGGCATGCTGTACATGCACACTCCACTTTTAAACAAAGTTATACTTGCAACACTACTTGTGCTCACAGTAATACTTGCATGGATTCGTATATACAAAGACAAAGAAATATTTTCAAGGAAAAATACTTATCGCATGCTCTGGTTTACCATGGCTCTGCCGATATCTGGCTTCATAGCGCTCAACGAACAAATCCTCACCGGTCGAGCAATATGGCCGTACCACTATATACAGTACACAATCCCCCTCTCGTTCGTTGCACTCTGCGTATATGGCTTCATATTGGTCCGACCACATGCAAAATTCGTATGGAATATTTTCGCATACTCAGCAATTGTGATTTCACTTTTAATGGGGATATGGAATGCTACGACATATCGATTCCAAATGGAAGAATATGAAAAACTTCAACAATTTGCGCCAATATTTACCTGGCTGAATGCAAACACACAACATGACTGCGTAGTGCTTGTTGATGAAGGTTGGAGTGACACATTCACTAATTTTGTACCATCATTTACACACTGCAATGTGTACCTCACTGGAAATATCACCAACATTGTTCCCGATTCACGTATCACTCACAATTTTTTTGTAAAATTACGACTACTTGGTGTAAGCAGTAGCACAGTTGAGACTTACTTAAATAATAACGAAGATGCAGTAAAAATTTACTTTTACAAAGACTGGCTTGAATTGCTTAGCCCACTCAAAAGTGATCGAATTGCAACCTTGACTCCCACGCTTTCAGCAGAGTACCGTGTATTTCTTGAAAAAGATTTTGCAACTGCGCTCAAAGAATATCGTATCGACTATATTATTACTCAAGACCATATGACTCCAAACGCAGAGCAGGATCTCTCGACCCACCTTACTCCTGTATTTCATAGTGGTACAAGAGCGGTATACCACCTCAAGTAGAAAAAACTATTTTTCTGCTCGAATAAAAAGAGACTGAGACAGACCCCTCAAGAATGGGATGTTCTCAAGAATATTTCCCAGAATAATAGAAGGAGTGATCAGAAACTCAGGAATACCAGGAAGAAGAAAATCTCTATAGTCTATCTGAATATTTACATAACTGTTTTTCAACAGCTTCTTCCTTATATACCCATTTGTGAATGCCATTTCATCAGGCTCAAGCTTCGCCAATTTCCTCAACCAAGGAAAAGTAAAAATGCTGTAAACATAGGGATTATGATAATTGGGTTCTAGAAAAATGATCTTCCCTCCCTCATTCAGTAAATCTTTCATGTGCAAACATGCATCATCAAGCTGTTGATAGAGGTGATGGAGAATGCCGTTTCCAATAATGTAGTCGAACTTTTCACCTTGAAATTCATCTGCTTTATTAAAGTCGAGAACTGCGTAGCGTAAATTTTTATGCTGGTATGTTTGCGTGGCTTTTTCGATGAAAGGAGTACAGAGATCAGTCCCCAGTATTGATGCATCTGACTGCTG
>DALYED010000025.1:5757-8045 GCA_031972735.1 Minisyncoccota bacterium
CCGATCTCAAGGATTCGCGTGTGCTCAGTATGTTTCATTTCAGACAGTAGTAAATCTGCTCGTCTTCGCATTCGTACTTCAGTACTTTTTACTAGTGTGAACCCTTGATTATACCCTCTGTCGTCTTTGATACTGCTCATAATAATACGTATGACAAGAGTGCTTACTTGAGAGACAGCCTACAGACGATGACAATCTGGGCACTAAAAAACTCACGAATAAGGGGAATTTTCTCAAGTAATGGTTGAAAAAAATAAATCACTTTTGTGAGTAAGGTGGGAAAGAAGAATGGAATGAATCCAATATACTCGTGCCCAAGTACTTCTCCGCCAGATGAATGAGTCCAGCTTTTTAATTGCGCATAGCTAAATGATTGTTCCTCGTGCTTAACATGATATGGAGAAACTTTTTCTATCACTTTCAAAATAGGATTATTACCATTGGGCTCAATGATCACAAGAGTTTTACAGAGAGCAAGCGCATTTTTTATTGCAAGTGCCTGATCTGGAAGATGATGGAGCACTCCACGCAAGATGGCAATATCATAAACTTCCTGCTCACCACCCTCTCCGACTGCGAGAATATTTTTTACCTGAAATGTGATATTTGTATATTTTTTTTGAGCGAGTGCGATCGCTTCGCCAGCAGGGTCAAATCCTACAATGTGAAGACTAGGGAACCGTGCTTTTATTTCACTCGTATACGCGCCATCCCCACAACCAATATCGACGAGCGTTTTATATTCAGGGAGAATGTGCATCGCAACAGCATCTGAAATTCGCTTATTTGCAAGTGTAGAAGAAAGCGTCTGGTTCGTGGTATAGAGATACCCATCGTTACCTTTTACATCGTCATTAAATTCTCCAACATTCTTTTTTTCGATATTCATAATCATTTTGTAATGCTTGCGTACAAAAAATCTGGAAACTTGATAAAACGATCAGGGCTTTGGAATATTTTCCAATCAGTAATGTGATAATTTTTTCGTGCAAATATATCCTTATAAGTTTGTTCAGTGCGAGTATGCTTACCCTGGTCTGACTTGATGATAAATTTAGTCATTGCACTATCTTTTCCCTCTTGGCTGATTGGCTCAAAAAAATGAAGTCGCCCACCTTGCTTGAGATTCTCTATCAAAATTTCAAGTATGTTCTCGAAATCTTGGTTGGTAAGATGATGTGCGGTTCCAGCAAAAAGGACATGATCAAAGAAGTCCTTTTTAAATCCATGTGCGATGATGTCTGTGGCAAAGAACTGGACACGTGGATATGCGCTGAATTTTTCTTTTGCAGCTGCTATCGCAGTTTCATCAATATCGACTCCATAATAATCAAAATCAAGAAACATTCCTGTTTCATTCCCACTTGAGCATCCAAAATCAAGAAATGTTCCCTCTTTTTTTTCAAAAACAGATGGGTACATACAATCCTTCCATGCTCGTGCGCCAATAACATTTTGAGCAATATTCCAAAAGTAAGGAATGTTGGCAACTTTCTTTATTACACTGTATTCGAGGATACTTTTCATGCAGAGAGATTATAGCAAATGCCTTTAGTAACACAATTCGTATGGTTTTCTACCAAGTTATATCTATGCTATAGTTTTTACAACTAACTTCAATTCTGTGTTAGAACACGAAAAAAAAATTTCCGCAATTATTGCCTGCTATAAAGATGAGCAAGCTATCCCGCATATGCACGAGCGCCTCTCGAAGGTTTTTGCGCAGATTGGGATAAACTATGAGATTATCTTTGTAAATGACGGCAGTCCAGACGATAGCGAGCGCGTACTTCGCGAAATAGCATCAAAAGACAGCAAGGTGACAGTAATCACCCATTCACGCAATTTCAGCTCGCAGAACGCATTTTTAAGCGGTATGAACGTCGCAACTGGCGACGCAGTCATCCTACTTGATGGTGACATGCAAGATCCACCAGAAATCATTCCTCAGTTTATCAAAAAATGGAATGAGGGTTTTGATGTGGTGTATGGAGTACGGGTAAAGCGAGATGCAACACTATTCCTTCGTTTTGCATACAAACTCTTCTATCACATGTTCAATAAGCTCTCATATGTGAATGTCCCTCGTGATGCAGGAGATTTTTCGCTCATTGACAGGAAGGTTGTCGATATTCTCATACACATGCCTGAGAGCGACATGTTTATCCGAGGACTACGCGCGTGGGTTGGGTTTAATCAAACAGGGATACCCTACCACAGGCCAGAACGCATGTTCGGAAGAACAACGAATAATTTTTTCAAAAATGTGCGCTGGGCAAAGAAAGGAA
>DALYED010000026.1:0-7146 GCA_031972735.1 Minisyncoccota bacterium
GCGATAATCCGAAACATAAGCAGAAACAATAAAATTATCTATGAGAATCCTCGGTATTACTATTCCAAATAACAAAAGACTTGATATTAGTTTAACAGCCCTCTACGGTATCGGTCGCTCAAAAGCTACTCGAATCTTAAAAGAAGCTGGTGTTGATTCATCAAAAAAGAGTGAAGAGCTCTCAGCAGATGAAGAAAACGCTATTCGTAAGATCGTAGAAGTGATGACAATCGAAGGTACGCTCAAGCGTGAAATTTCTGCTAACATCAAACGATTAAAAGATATCAAAGCATATCGCGGAGTTCGTCACATGAGAAAGCTCCCTGTCTATGGCCAGCGTACAAAGACTAACTCACGAACTGTTCGTGGAAATGTTCGAAAGACTATGGGAAGTGGACGACGAAAAGAAAGTAAGACGTAATCAATAAGATAGATTGAAAGTTATAAAATAAAACAAAAATCACGTGGTAAAAGCAAAAGTCACAAATGAAGAAAAAGCAGAAATAACTTCAGAATCAACTGAGGTTGTTACTCCTAAAGCAACAGGAAAAGCTCCAAAGAAGAAAATCGTTGCAGGAACACTCCATGTTGAAGCAACATTCAACAATACAAAGGTTGTGCTCTCTGATAAAGAAGGTAACACTCTTTTTTGGACATCAGCAGGGTCTCTCGGATTCAAGGGTGCAAAGAAGGGTACACCATTCGCTGCAGCAAAGATTGGCGAGTTACTTGCTGAAAAGGCGCAGTTGATGGGACTCAAGTCAATTGATGCGGTAGTACGCGGAGTTGGTTCAGGACGTGAGTCTGCAATCCGTGCATTTATCGCAAAGGGGGTAGAGATACACTCGATCAAAGACAAGACACCAGTTCCTCACAATGGACCTCGTGCTCGTAAGCCACGACGCATCTAATACTTATTCATCCACACTATCAACATGTCTGACCCAAAATGCAAAGTATGTCGTCGCGCTGGTGAAAAGCTTTTCTTAAAAGGAGAAAAGTGTTTTACACCAAAATGTATTTTTGAAAAACGCCCGACTCCTCCAGGAAAGCCTCTTAATGAGCGCAAGCACCGCAGTAATCTTACAGAGTATGGTATCCAGCTCAAACAAAAGCAGAAGGTACGTAATGTCTACGGACTTTCAGAAAAGCAATTTGCTCGTTATGTAAAAGAGGCTACCGCAGAAAAAGGTGCGAGCCCTGTAGATCTACTCTACGAAAAGCTCGAACGACGACTTGATAATGTTGTGTACCGTCTTGGTTTTGCAAAAAGCCGCACCATGGCACGCCAGATGGTTGCACACGGTCACTTCGTAGTCGGAAAGCGCAAGGTCACTATCCCATCATACCAAATGAAGAATGAAGAGATTGTGACGGTTCGCGAAGGAAGTCGTGTATCACCACTCTTCACCACTGCAAAAGAAACTCTCTCAAAGCACTCGACTCCAAACTGGATTCTTTCTGAGCCAACCAAACTTACTGCAACCGTAAAAGGTACACCGAAATTCGATAAGAATGAAATGGGTTTCAACTTTCAGTCAGTCATAGAATTCTATAGTCGCTAATAAGCGAGAATAGAATTCCTGTGATATATTTAATATCAGTTTTCCATTGTTACTAAGCCATAATTAGAATAGCCATGCTTGACCATAATGTTGCACTGCCGTCCAAACCAAAGCCTGTCCGCGAGGAAGGTTTCATGGGCGTGTACGAAATAGAAGGTCTTTATCCGGGTTACGGGCACACGCTCGGCAATTCTCTGCGCCGCATCATTCTCTCATCACTTCCAGGTGCTGCAATTACCCAACTCAAGATTGATGGAGTTCAGCATGAATTCTCAACACTTGATGGTGTAAAGGAGGATGTCATCTCACTCATTCTTAATATCAAGAAAGTACGTTTCAAGGTCACTTCAGACGAACCTCAGACTGTAAAACTCTCTGTGAAGGGAGTAAAGTCTGTTACTGCGAAGGACATTGAAGTCAGTGGTCAGGTTGAAGTACTCAACCCAGAGCAGTACATCTGTGAAGTAACAGACAAAAATGCAGATCTTAATATCGAAATGAAAATTGAGATTGGGCTCGGCTATCTTCCAAAAGAAGCGATTCAAAAAGAGAAAGTAGAGATTGGCATGATCGCACTTGATGCAGCATTTACTCCTATTCGTCGTGTAAACTACGAAGTAGAGACAATGCGCGTTGGTGATCGCACTGATTATAATCGCCTCAAGATTTCAATTGAGACTGATGGAACCCTCGAGCCTCGAAAGGCACTTGAAACTGCTATTGAGGTCATGATTCATCAACTCAAAGCTATCGTAGGATTTAAAGAGGAGGAACTCATTCATGAGGACCCAAAAGACACCATGAGTACTGGTGATAAATCTGAAGAAGACGAGAACGGTGAGATGGACACAGAGTTCCTCAAGACTCGTATCGACAGCCTTGATCTTTCAGCACGAACGCAGAATGCACTCACGAGTGCCAATATTCGCACTGTAGGTGGACTTGTTCGCAAAAAGGAAGAAGACCTCCTTGAGCTCGATGGACTTGGAGAAAAGGGTCTTCAAGAAATTAAGCGTGCGCTTTCAAATTTTGGAGTAACACTGAAGCAATAACCAATAAACTGTAACGTAATTATACGCGTATGAGACACCACAACAAGAACAAAAAATTCGGACGACAAGCAGGTGAGAGACTCGCGCTTTTGCGCTCTTTGACGGTGTCTCTTATCGAACACGAGAAGATCACTACTACTGAGACTCGAGCAAAGTCACTTCGCCCACTTATTGAGCGCATGATTACAAAGGCTCGTGAAGCAGGCATCGCAGATGTACGACTAATCAAAGCGCGCCTTGGAAACAATCGCGCTGCAACTGAGAAGCTCGTGAAGGAGATCGCTCCAAAATACAAGGGTCGCAGTGGTGGATACACCCGCATCACCAAGCTTGGTCAGCGTGGTGGAACTGGAGATGCTGCTGAAATGGCAGTAATCGAGCTGGTATAATACCGCTGACTAAACCAAACACATATATGGAACACACAATAGATGCAAAAGGTAAATCACTCGGACGAGTAGCAACAGAAGTTGCAGTGATTTTACTTGGCAAGAATACCGCTTCGGTAAAGAAGAATGCAGTAGCAGAAGTCACTGTACGCGTCATCAACGCAAGTGGACTTGTTATCGCTGATAAAAAAATGGTACAGATGACATACCACAGCCACAGTGGTTATCCAGGCTCTGATCGTGCCGATAAACTAAAGGACGTAATCGCAAAGAAGGGATACGGTGAAGCGGTGAAGCGCGCTGTGAAAGGCATGCTCCCAGGCAACACACTCCGCGATAAACGCATGAAGAATTTAACTGTTGAAGAATAATATGAGTACTGAAGCAATTGTAAAACCTAAGGCTGTAAAGCCAAAAACCACAAAGTCTGAGTACGTTGAAGCTGTAGGACGTCGCAAGACTGCCATCGCTCGCGTACGTGCATCTGTCGGAGCAAAGGATGCATATACAGTCAATGGCAAGACTGTTGAGGAATATTTCGCAACTCCAGTACTTCGCGATATCGTACTTTCACCACTCACTCGCGAAGGAGTCGTGATCAAGTATAGCGTATCCGCAAAGGTTTCTGGTGGAGGCATTCATGCACAAGCAGAGGCTATCCGTCATGGACTTTCACGCATACTTGTAAAGGAGGATGCAACTCAAAAGAAAGAGCTCAAGAAGCTTGGATTCCTCAAGCGTGACTCACGCAAGAAGGAGCGCAAGCACTTTGGATTGAAGAAGGCTCGCAAGGCCAGCCAATGGTCAAAGCGCTAGTCGTAAAGACAAGCTTTATAAAAAAATCCACGTTGTGGGTTTTTTTATACTATATTTACTATGAAGCCGAGTTATTGATGGAGTAGTTGATATTCTGTATACTATCCTCACTATGACAGAACAAGATGAACCAAATAACAAAAATATACCTCAAGAATCAGAAGTTGACGACATTGAATTTGAGTCGTATAATGATGATATTGGTGGAATACATACATCACCAGAAGAGAAGATCAAAAAGCTCAAAGAGAAACTAAAGCAGTCAGAGAAAGAGCGACTTGAGTATCTTGATGGATGGCAACGGTCAAAAGCAGATTTTGTAAACTATAAAAAACGCGAAGAAGAAGGTAAGGGCGAATTTATGAAATTTGCACGCGAGTCAATTATTGGAGACATCTTGCCTGTACTTGAAAGCTTTGACATGGCATTTGCCAACAAAGAAGCGTGGCAAAAAGTTCCTGACTCGTGGCGTGTTGGGGTAGAGTATATTCACAATCAACTCTCAACAATCATGAAAGACAATGGTCTTGTTGAGGTTAATCCAAGTGGTATACAATTTAACCCAAATGAACACACTGCAATTGGAACTGTAAAAACAACAAACCCTACAGATGGGCACAAAATCGCAGAAGTCATTCAGAAAGGATATCGACTCAATGGAAAGTTACTCAGATCTCCAAAAGTGCGTGTCTACGAAATCGATGAGATGCAACCAAATGGAGAAAAATAGCGTAACATAAGTATACGCACGTGCGACACATTACACTTTGATTATTAATACGTTAATTATTTTGAAACGTATATGGCAAAAATTTTAGGAATCGACTTAGGAACAACAAATTCAGCAATGGCGATCGTCGAAGGTGGCGAGCCTCGCATCATTGAAAATGCAGAGGGTATTCGTACTACTCCTTCTATTGTTGCAGTCGCAAAAACGGGGGAGCGCGTTGTTGGACTTTCTGCAAAGCGCCAAGCTGTGACCAATCCAAAAAATACGATCTATCAAATCAAACGATTTATCGGTCACAATTTCGAAGAAGAGATGGTTCAGAAGGATAAGTCACTGGTCCCATTCGAAATGCGACGCTCTGCAAATGGAGGTATTGAGGTACAGATGGGTGACAAGTGGCTTCGCCCTGAAGAATTCTCAGCAATGATTCTCCAGAAACTCAAGGCAGATGCAGAAGCAAAGCTAGGTGAAACTATTACCGAAGCGGTGATTACTGTGCCAGCATACTTCAATGACTCGCAACGCCAAGCAACCAAGGATGCAGGTAAGATTGCAGGACTTGAAGTAAAACGCATCATCAATGAACCAACGGCAGCAGCACTTGCATATGGATTCAACAAAAAGAAGGATGAGAAAATCGTGGTGTTTGACTTCGGAGGAGGTACGTTCGACATCTCAGTTCTTGAAGTTGGCAATGATGTGATCGAAGTAAAATCTACTGATGGTGACTCACACCTTGGTGGAAAGGATATCGACCAGAAAATCATCAATTGGCTCGCAGAAGAATTTAAGAAAACTTCAGGTATTGATGTCCGCACTGATGCACTTGCCAAACAGCGCCTTGATGAAGCTGCCGAAAAAGCAAAGATCGAACTTTCGAGCGCAATGGAATCAGAAATTAACCTTCCATTCATCACCTCAGGTGCAAATGGTCCTGAGCACTTAGTGATCAAGATCACACGCGCAAAACTCGAAGAACTCACTCAAGAATTCATCGACCAGGCAATGGTCATCACCAAACGCGCAATGGAAGCATCGCCGTTTAAGATAAACGAAATCAGTGAAGTGATACTTGTTGGAGGACAGACACGTATGCCAGCGCTTCAAAAAGCAGTTGAGACATACTTCAGCAAAAAACCAAACATGTCAGTGAACCCTGATGAAGTAGTAGCACTCGGCGCTGCTATCCAAGGTGGAATTCTCCAGGGAGACGTCAAAGATATTCTTCTTCTCGACGTGATCCCACTTTCACTTGGCATCGAGACTATGGGTGGAGTTGCGACCAAATTGATTGAGCGCAATACAACTATCCCTGCATCTCGTTCACAAGTATTCTCCACTGCAGCAGATAACCAGACTTCAGTTGAGGTCCATGTCGTGCAAGGTGAACGCTCTATGGCAAGCGACAACAAATCACTTGGACGCTTCATGCTTGATGGTATCCCACCAGCACCACGTGGCATGCCACAAGTCGAGGTCACTTTTGACGTCGATGCAAATGGTATCCTTAATGTGAAGGCAAAAGACAAGACTTCTGGTAAGGAGCAGTCGATTCGTATCGAAGCCCGCTCATCACTCTCAAAAGATGACATCGAACGCATGCAAAAAGAGGCAGAACTCCATGCTGACGAAGACAAGAAGAAACAGGAGTCTGTTGAAGTAAAAAATGTTGCAGAGTCACTCGTGTACACCGCAGAGAAATCACTCAAAGATAATGCCGATAAGGTTCCTGCAGACATCAAGAAAGATGTTGAAGAAAAGATTGCTGAGGTCAAGAAAGTAAAAGATGAAGATGATCTTGAGGCAATTAAGAAAGCAACCGAAGAACTTTCAAGTCACATGCAAAAGATTGGAGAGGCAATGGCAAAAGAAGCCAGTACGCACGAAGCAGCAGGATCAGCACCAGCTGGCGAAGAAAAGAAGGATGACACACCACCCGAAGGAAAGGTGCACGACATCTAGAACAAGTCATCACAAAACAAACAAGGTCTCATAATGTATGGGACCTTGTTTGTTTTACAAAAATGACAATGATACATTTTTGTAACTTGTCAAATTCGTCATATATGCTATAATACCTTTTATATTGGCTGTATTTCCTAGTATCTAGGACTGACAACTGGTAACTACTACACATGGCAAAAGATTTTTACAAAACCCTTGGCATTGAAAAAGGAGCTACAAAGGACGAGATAAAGAAAGCCTTCCATAAGATGGCGCACAAATATCATCCAGATAAAAAGGGTGGCGATGAGGCAAAATTCAAAGAAGTCAACGAGGCATACCAAACACTCTCTGACGACACCAAGCGCAGTCAGTATGACACGTATGGGCAAACTTTTGACGGTGCTGGCCCACAAGGAGGTGGCGCAGGATATGGTGGCTTCGGAGGTGGGCAAGGCTTCGACGGAGTTGATCTTGGCGATATCTTCAACGACTTTTTTGGAGGTGGTTTTGCGAACCAAGGTGGGCGTCGTGTCGAACGTGGCAACGACATCTCGATTGACATTGAACTCAATTTTGTCGAAAGTATTCAAGGTGTCACTCGTAAAGTAGTGATTGGTAAAACCTCTACCTGTGATACATGCGCTGGT
>DALYED010000027.1:0-363 GCA_031972735.1 Minisyncoccota bacterium
ATTGTTGCTTAATGACCCGGACAATCCAAATAAACTGGCACTTTTCACTGCGCCAGAACCGGGGCGTTCGAGCATCATCATGCGAGGTAATCGCATCGAACATCCAGTCCACGGAAAAGAGTATGGGGAAGGTCTCACCGAAGCTGAACAATTCAAAAACAAATACCTGCGCGCTTATGACGCGTATGTGTTCAAGTTTTTCGGGATTAGGCTCATCGGCGTCCCCGGTATTCATTCAGTGCCCTCGAAGATCCTTCCTCGCTACAAAAAGGTCGAGGTCGGAGTGAGATATGAGTATTTGCCAGTACAACCTACTGACAAGGGATATCGCACCGATCACCTTCGGACTCAAGTAAGCACCTG
>DALYED010000027.1:373-1067 GCA_031972735.1 Minisyncoccota bacterium
AGTGTCTTTCCGAGCATTGACATTGAGGGTATTCCATTCACAGTCGTGTGTGGTACCAATGTTCGATGCGATAAGAGCAAGATACCGACACTTTGGTTCGGCACCGAAGCATGGAATGTGTTGCTCGATCAAGCACTTTATTCAGTAGCGCGGGGAACAATTCTGGAAGAGGCGACCCTCGATGACGCTGTTGGCGGTGTGAGCAGAGATGTGTGGAAGGAACACATAGGAAACGAGACGCTACCAGAACGTGGTTCGAGGAGTATCATCCAAAAAATCTTCGATGCGCTCATGGCATACAAACTAAAGCGTGGTGATACCTTGGCTGTCCTCGGGATCGAAATCGAGAGCTTCGAAATCATCGACTATATACCCGAACTCACTAAAGAGGAGCTGGTACAGTTTCATGCTCCTGCAATTGCGAGAAGGCTCGCACAAGCTCGTGAACTCGAAGGAAAAGGTGACCGTAAGTACCATGAAGAGGTGCTCGCTGGCCTTGCAACACAGAAAGATATTGCAACGGCACAGGTAAATGCTGAAGCATTTGTCAAGGCTACGAAGGGTGGTCAAATTGACTCACTCCTTACTGCACTAACCAAAAAAATCCTCGGCTAGAGGAAGAAAGGAAATGATATGTCAAGCATCATGATTGGAGTCGGAGTCATTCTCCTTCTCTTTATTACCACCATTGTGG
>DALYED010000027.1:1077-4142 GCA_031972735.1 Minisyncoccota bacterium
TTAATGATACGGCGACCACCGAGATCTACACCTGCTGCAGCGCCAAAACCAGCACCAAAGACCTTTAAAGAGGCACTGGCACCGTACGCAATCTGGTTGCTTGGCGCTGGTGTCATCGTTGTCCTCGGTGTGGGGGTGTATCTCATGCCGAGTCTTTCCTCCATCAATGATATTGACTGGAGCAAGTGGATCGCTTCTGTAATTGTCATCGGAGGAGCGGTTTGGGGCATGCGGTATGCCGGCCAGGGCTCAAAATGGCTCACCGTCATTGTGGCGGTGGTTGCGGTCCTTTATCTCGGGAGCTACGTCGCTTTCGGGGAAAAAGCGCCTGAAGTCTTGAAGGCCCAACAGGAAAGGAACTACAAAGAGTTCCAAAATTCTGGTGGTGGGTCTTCAGGAAGAAGCAAAAGGTCTAAGTCGGAAGAAGAAAAGGCCGACAGGACTGAGTGGGTGGTGACCAACCTCCCCGTACAATTGGATACAGTTGACGGTCAAGGGGGGGCATATGTTCCCGGAAGATGGTCAGCCCCATGGGAAAAACCACGGGGCGCAGACCCTCGTTGTGAGTACTACTCCGACGTGGGGGTTGGTCGGTGGTACGCTATAAAGACAGGGGGTAATGAAAAACCCCTCAATCTGAGTAGCGAAGAATATGTACGTCTTGACGGAAACGTCAAGACGTACTACTTCATGATCCTCATTGAAGGCAAAGGGGGATTTGAAGTAATTCAAAGGTGTCCAGCTTGAAATACTGGACGCACAAGGGCGCGGGTTTTATTACCGCGCCCTTTTTTATGCTTAATTTTATACGACTTGGATTTATTACTATACTCGCACTCCAAAGGTGTTTGCTGCAAGTGAAAGTATAGCCATTGCTGAAATCATGACGAGGAGACCAATGATACCGTAGAGCATGTGCGACCTCCCTGTCGTGCGAGATGCTTGATCTGCTGCACCGAGTACATACTCGTACGCGCCCCAGAGAAATATGAAGAACGCAACAGCCATCATGAGCGTCATGAGTGGAAAAAGTATTGCATTTTGCAACTTCACAAGCATCGCGGTTGCTGCTACGGTATGAGCGCCGGCGGCGTAAGCAATCATTTCAGTAAAATATTATGTCTTTAAGAACCTGGGGTTGGTGGTATAGCTGGCACTGTCGTAGAAAGGCCAAATCCACTTGTAACAAGGTTGACAATTCCCCAGATAGAGACCATGACAACGAATGCAAGTATTGAGTAGAGCATGAGTTGCTTTCCTTCTGTCTGTTTTCCCTCATCAGTACCTCCAAGAATGAACGTAGTAAACATCCCCCAGAGAAACATGAGAAATGCGAGTGCAAATACGAGTGGAGCAAGTACTGAATTAATGATAGTAATGAAGCTGTTTAAAATTGAGGTGATTCCTGAAAAATTACCAAGTCCTTGTGCAGATGCAAGAAGAGGCAAAAAAGCAAATGCGGGAATTATTTTTATAAGAGTTTTAATGGCTTTCATATGATTGATTACGAAATGATTATTTATAATACTAAACAAAATCTTATTAATTATATCCCTTTTACTCGTGTATAGGAAGAACGTATGTGGATTATGTGGATAGTATAATCCCCTTACAAATCTCAAAAAAGCGAGGATTGGAGCATTGCGAGAATTCCCCATATAGAGATCATAATAGTCAACGCAATAATACTAACAATGAGGACATCTTTTCCATTCTGTATACCTTCAGCATCGCCTCCATTCACTATCCATCCTTTGATAATGCCCCAAATAAACGCAATGAGGGTGAGTGCAAAAACAACAATAACGAGAACGCCAATGAGATTACTAATGAGCGCGACAAAGCTCTTAAAATCAGTCGGAGCTGATGCTCCAAAAACAACAATCGGTGCAATGAATACTGAACAGATGAGTGCGGTAATATAGATATGCATACTCATTATAGTGCCTTAATTGTGCCATTAATAACCGCAAAAATGACGTTCGCACCGAGTACAATCACCCCTCCGATAACCGCCCACAAAAGTGCTGAACGGGCTTCTTCAATTTTAGCGGGAACTCCTCGTGCAACAACAAAGAGGTACCCTGCGTACATAATGAAGAGGATGATGATTGGTATTGCAAAGATGAGGAGGACATCAATGATTTTAAGAAGAAATGTTTGAATGTTGCTTGCTTGGATGGGGTTTACAAGCTTGGTGCTTTCTGCAAGACAGAGGTGGGATGTGACTAGGAGCATTGGGAGAAGTACAACTCCCAACGCGAGGAGTCTTGGTAACATTCTATCTACAACATGTTGTGTATGCATAACTATATAAAATCACTTAAATAAGCCACTCATCCTTTCAATTGCATCGTGCACACTATCTTGAATCTGAGCTTCATGTAACTGTGCATCTTCAATCATCATTCGAAATACTTGACTAGTCTCTTGTGGATCTGGGTCAAGCCATCCCTGTGCAATGAGCGCAGACTGATAGAGAATACTCTTAAACGGGTCGGTTTGATTTTCCGCAAACAATGATCGACGCACCGGTGACAAGCCGAATGCATCACAGATCTTTTTTGCTTGTGGACCATCGCTTAGATATGAAGCGACTGCGTATGCGCCATTAGTATTTTTTGAAGAACGAGGTATTGCAAATGCATAGAAATCACCGTACGTTCTATGGATAGTGGCACCGCTCCCCTGAGGCACAACAGCAACATCATAATTGAGGTTTGCATTATCTCGCTCAATGACTTTCTGCTCACTTCCCATACCAAAATAAAGTGCGAGTCTTCCTCGAATAAATTCAGCACGATCGCTTGATTTTGCTGGACTCCATGAATATGCTTTTTTATTTGGCAACGAAAATTGTGAATAGAAAGAAAGACCGGCCACGCCTGGCGACAATCCGTTATTTACCGTTCTGTCGAGTGTGATTACATACGAATTGTTTGACTCGGCAACAATCTCACTCCCCGCTTGAAAAAAGAGCATTGATAAAATATTTTTTGCATTCTTCACGTTTCCATACTGACCGAATGCAATGGTACTCTGGGTGAGATTACTTGAACCATCAA
>DALYED010000027.1:4152-5150 GCA_031972735.1 Minisyncoccota bacterium
TGTTTTTGATATGAGATCCTCCCATGTTTTTGGTGGAGCGGATATCCCGCTACTCGAAAATATGTCTTTGTTCCAGTACATGAGAAGTGGGTCAACACCAATTGGAATACCGTACGTACCATCACTACGAATAAAAATACCTGCTCCATCTATGTAGGTATCAGCAAATGTACGCTGGCTCAGTGTCTCAAATGGAATTGCGGCAAATTTTGAACGATAGCTCACAAGGAGAGAATTTGGAATAATGACAAGGTCTGGACCTTTCCCTTCTGCAATCGCATCAATAAGTGTATTTCCAAATGATTGTGCATCAATTTGTGTATAGGTAACGACCTTAAACGAATCATTGTTTAAGGTGAGTTCTGCTAATAGTGCTTCCATTGCAGAACTTTCAAACGTTCCCCAGATAGCAACTCTTTCTCCATACGCTATTGCGTTAGGGTCAGCATTTGGTTTGTAATTTGAAAACACAAAAAGTGATCCAATTGCGACTATTCCAAAAAATGCGATGAGGGCTATTTCAAATGGACGCATAGGTGTAATACATAGAATGAAATAATACTACTTTTTGTGACACATAAGACCGTAGTGGTGATCGCCTGCCGGGAAAGTGGACTCACATGAAAATCCAACGCGCTCAAGAATACTTCGCGCATCTTGTTCTCGTACCACATCAGTTGAAAGCGGGCCCAGACCACCAAATGAATCCGTCCAATCAATGAGAAGTAACTTTCCGTTTTTTCGTAACACGCGAGCAACTTCAGTAAGTGCACTATCCTTGTTCTCAAATTGAAACATAATGTTTGAAAGGAGAACTGCATCGAGTGATCCGTCCTTAAATTTCGTACCTTGATGTGCTTCTACATCGCACCATACGGGATGCACATTACCGAGACCTTGTTCACGTGCACTAATACCAAGCAGGTCGACAAGATTCTTTTGAATTTCACACATGTACACATTTCCACTCTTCCCCACTGCATTGGCAAGTGGCTTCA
>DALYED010000028.1:0-4784 GCA_031972735.1 Minisyncoccota bacterium
TGCCATACCCTCTTGGAGTGACTTATTGAACATTTCAATACCAGTGATAGTGGTCTTTGCAGTCTTGGTGAAACCAACGATTTCAACTTCCTGTCCAACCTTTACAACACCGCGTTCAATACGACCTGTTGCAACAGTACCGCGTCCTTCAATTGAGAAGATATCCTCAACTGGCATAAGGAATGGCTTATCAGTATCACGCTGTGGAACTGGGATGTAAGTGTCGAGAGCATCAGCAAGCTCAAGGACCTTCTTTGCCCACTCATCTTCGATTGAAGTTGACTCGAGCGCCTTAAGTCCTGAACCGCGAATAACTGGGCAGTTCTTTCCATCAAACCCCTGCTTGGTGAGAAGCTCACGAACTTCTTCCTCAACGAGCTCAACAAGATCCTGATCATCAACCATGTCAACCTTATTAAGGAAGACAATAATGCGTGGAACTCCAACCTGCTTTGCAAGAAGGATATGCTCACGAGTCTGTGGCATCACACCATCAGTTGCAGCAACAACGATAATAGCGCCGTCCATTTGAGCAGCACCGGTAATCATGTTCTTAATATAGTCTGCGTGACCTGGCGCATCGATGTGCGCATAGTGACGAGTCTTGGTCTCATACTCATTGTGAGAGAGAGCAATAGTGATACCGCGCTCGCGCTCTTCTGGAGCTGAGTCGATTTCATTAACACCCTTCATCTTCACCTTGTTACCAGCCATGTGGAGCACGTGTAAGATCGCAGCGGTGAGTGTGGTTTTACCGTGATCAACGTGACCAATGGTACCGACATTCACATGCGGTTTTGAACGATCGAAAACTTGAGCTTCTGCCATAGTTTTTCAATTAATATTATTAAACCGACAATAAACAAGAGGTAATGGGCGATGGGCTCATTACGTTATTCCACGTGCGTTATTGTTCGTTTCCTCCCGTTTGAACTAGCAAATCGCTAGACAAACAAAAACTCACTCAATGCAACGTCATGACAGAATACCAGATATGGCTCAACCGTCAACATACAATAAGTATTTGTTATTCAGTTTACCCACATATTATCCACAGCTTTCTCCACAATGTCTCATTTTGAGCTAAAACAAGTGAATTTCATGATATCAACCCCAGCCGAAGTTACTCACCTGGCAGACATTCCGACGCACAATCTTGGAAATATTCGAATATCTCAAAAATTTGGAGTCTATTTTGAGTGGGTTGCACGAGAAATTTCATTCTCAATTTGCGTAATATCTTGTTCAATAAGGTTTATGTCTCGATGTATTTCCATTCGTAACTCTTCTTTGTGCTTAAGTTCACCCTCTTTCCGAGCTTTTTCCTGAGACAAGAGCCTGATCTTTACCTGCTCTTTCTGTAACTCACCTTCACCACTCTGTGCAGCAAAATAATCGATTTCACGTGTACGGCGAAGATCTTCTTTGTCACGCCCAAGGCGACGCTCTTCTTCTTTTATTGCCATTACTTCGTGCTCTTTATCGAGTACTTCTTTTTTCAATGTACGAATCTCACGATTAAGTTCGTGTATTTTCTCTTCCTTTAACACAATCGCTTGATCAATATCTTTCATCCCGATATCTGTATTTTTTTGGGTACCCGTCTGACCACTCAATTCTTCTGTTTTCCTTCGAATTTGTTCGGAAAGGAATTTCTCTTCATTTTCAATACGGTGCAATTCATCCCCAATTGCCTGCATGTCTTTTTCGAGAGCATGCATAATTTTCTCTTTGTCGATTTTTGAGTTTTTCTTTAGTCGCATCTTGTTTTGCAACTGCACCTGAAGTTGACTCATGTGTGTAGTGCTTGCAGTGTGTGACGGGCTAAAATCGTGGTTTGGTGTTGGCATACAAAGGTATTATATCATGCAGATACTTCTTGCATGAACATCACAAGCGTAAAATCTCATATTCCAGTAAAGATATTTTGCGTGCAGCCTCATCAGCATTTGTCTTTAGTAATGCACATTCTTTAGCCAGCCTCGCTCGCTCATCTTCGCGATCATGGCGATCAGTGGCAAGATTGATTGCAGCAACTTCAGTATCTGCTGACATTTCACGCGATATTTCATTTCCTTGCATCACAACATCACGTACATCTTGAACTCGCTCACGGGTCTCAAGGTATTCATCTTTTCGAATTGAAAGATCGAGCGTGTGTAATTCACGTTCTTTGCGAGCAAGCTTTGACTGCGCTTCTTGGCGATGGATTTTTAAATGACTGAGTTCTTCGCGTTTCTTTCTTTTCAATTCATCGTAGTCTTTTGCTTGTTGATCAACAAAAGCACGATCTTGTTTACCTTTTTCAGCATATGCATCAGTAGGAGTATCAAGACCAATTTCACCTTCATCTTCTTCAAATTCATCTTCATCGTACATACCAGTAGTATAGCAAAACACCTGCAGATTGTAGGTGTTTTGAGATTATTCCATTCCCTCAATAGGGACTTGGCGGACTGCATCCATCCGTGCATCTTGTGCCTCCTTATTTGCCTCACTCATTGCATGCTCAATAAGCAAAAGTTCTTCGAGGAGTGCTTCTCTGTCTTCATCGCGATCACCTTCAGTCACTACCCCAGCAGCTACATTAGCAGCAGTCTGCTCGTCTTTAAATCGCAGCGCATCAACAATTCGATCTCGCTCCGCGAGTAATTCATGTATTGTAAGTGGTTTTGCATCAAAGTTTTCCATACATTCAGTATACCGACCACGCTGGTTGGGTCAAACAATGTGAGTTTCATATGCACCTGTTGCAAGATCGACAACAGTAAGACTGTGGTTCCTTAGTAATTCCCACCTTACTTCAGGAAGATGGAGTTCTTCAGAGCAAATAACCCGTTCATCACGTGGACCTTGACCAAGATAGAGTGTGAAACATTCATGTGAACTATTTTTTATAGCAAACGGATGTTGTTCACTATACTCACGCAGTACATACGCATACCTTCCATCAGTGAGTATTGACGATGCTGAAGTAAAGCTCCCACCATCATGAGTAACTCCAACACGAAGTGCGTGAACTGTCTTTATAATTGCCAACGCAACTTTTTCTTTGTCATGTTCTTCGTTTACATCTAACCCTTGAATAATTAAATGAAAATAATATTCGGAATCAGTTTCTCCAAATGTTTTTCCTCGCACAGGATCAAAAATCTGTTGATCAATACTTCCAAGTGTCCCGTTATGAATAAATGAGAAACGCCCCGAGACAAACGGATGACTGTTCACCTCGTGAAGCATGCCAACTGACATCTTGCGTACGTGCGCAAGTATGACATCTGGCTTATGGGTTGCAACAAGAAAAAACTCTTTATCGCGAGCACTGCTCGTTGCAGCACTTTCCTTTGAGCGAACATAGCGAAGGAGGGTTCCTCTTGCATATGTAGCTATTCCCCAACCGTCATGATGACCAGAAGAAGTTCC
The DNA here is from genome assembly GCA_031972735.1 of Minisyncoccota bacterium. Lineage (GTDB taxonomy): Bacteria > Patescibacteriota > Minisyncoccia > Phycocordibacterales > UBA6899 > MHLP01. The sequence goes on from DALYED010000028.1 coordinate 3,424, forward strand.
ACTGGGAACTTTACCCACTTCAGCAAGTTCTAGAAATTTGCGCAACACTTCAGCTCTATCAGTGTCACTGTCGGGGATATAAGCCAAGAGTAATCTACACATATTTTGACTATAGCAGACATCGCTTGATTTCTAGCTGTGTATAAGAAAACAGAGCTCTCGCTCTGTTTTCTTATACCTCTCTGGGTAAATTAAGTTATTTGCCGCGCGATTCAATTACTGCTGCAGCAACATTACTTGGCACTGCAACATACTCTGCTGGTGTCATAGTGAATGTTCCGCGACCTTCAGTCATTGAACGAAGTGTGGTCGCATATCCAAACATTTCTGCAAGCGGTATGATTGCAGTTGCAACCTTAAGCATCCCACGGTCTTCCATTGAATTAACTTGTCCACGGCGTGATGCGACAGAGCCTGTGACATCACCCATAAACTTGTCTGGAAATACGATCTCAACAAGCATCACTGGCTCAAGCAAGGTTGGGCGTGCACGCTTTGCTGCATCTTGAAGCGCCATTGAACCAGCGATCTTAAAGGCAATTTCCGATGAATCAACTTCATGGAATGAACCATCGTAGAGTTCGACAGAAACATTCACAAGTGAGTATCCAGCAACCACTCCACGTTCCATGCCCTCTTTAATTCCTTTTTCAATAGGAGAAATATACTCTTGTGGAATCACACCTCCCTTGATTGAATTTACAAACTCGAATCCAGGTGAGCGCTTTGCATTCTTTGGAAGATCTTCCTCTTTTACAGTAAGGTCCATTGGTTTAACCTTAATTTTGACATGGCCATACTGACCGCGACCACCAGACTGCTTGATATATTTACACTCAGCTTCTGACTCTCCCTGAATAGTTTCACGATATGCAACTTGAGGTTTTCCTGTATTTGCTTCTACATTGAACTCACGTTTCATGCGATCGACAATGATTTCAAGATGGAGTTCACCCATACCCCAAATGATTGTCTCGAGAGTCTCAGGATCAGTAGTAACACGGAAAGTTGGATCTTCAGCGGAAAGACGAGAAAGTGCCATACCCATCTTCTCTTGATCTTGCTTTGTCTTTGGCTCAATACGCATCGAAATCACTGGCTCAGGAATAACGATTCGCTCAAGAATAATTGGAGATTCTTCGCTACAAAGTGAGTCTGATGTAAGTGTATCTTTGAGTCCGACCGCTGCAGCAATCTCACCTGCGAAGACTTTTTTAACTTCTTCTCGCTCATTAGCGTGCATACGTAAAATACGTGAAATACGCTCTTTCTTTCCCTTAGTCGCATTGTATACATACGAACCAGACTCAAGTGTTCCTGAGTAGACGCGGAAGAATGCAAGTTGTCCGACATATGGATCA
>DALYED010000029.1:0-2254 GCA_031972735.1 Minisyncoccota bacterium
ATCACACCGCAATGGATGCAAAAATTGAATGCCAATCGCGTACCCACTGGCATTCTTTGGTTACAAGGTGGGGTATATACGTTACTACTCTGTATCTTTTTATTGTTTCCTAGTTTGAATCACTCTTATTGGATTTTGTCGGCTGCGACTGCACAATTTGCATTGTTGTATTATATTATTTTATTTTGCGCAGCGATTAAATTATTGCGAGCACGAACGAAATCACTATGGAATACGGCACTTCCGGTGCTTGCTATTTTAATGTGTGGGATCGGCCTCGTCGCGGGGTTTATACCGCCCACATTGTGATATCAACGCCATGTATGGTTTTTTATGGTACACTTGCCTTTTTTATAAGCAAAAAAATGCAGTATGCCTGTGTGCCACAGGCACACCAATAATGTTTAAGGATTAAGCATTACATTGGTAAAGCTATAAGGAAGATGATGGTAGGCCCATCGGTGTCGGCTGTCAGGAGCAGGCATCAAACTACTTCAAGCTGCGTTTGTTAAGAGCAAGGGTGGTGAGCGTTGAAGAAAAGTCGAGAGAAACTCGGCAAGTAAAGATTAAAAAGACGAATAAAAATGAACCATCGATGAAGTGTCGTTAGATTTAAACAAGATACTAAAACTGGGGCTTAGGCTGCGCTCCACGATAAATTTGCGGGTAGACCTGAAGGCTGCGCAAGTAGTATCCGGCATGTAGGTGGCGTGATTCTAGTCTGGGCTTCCTTATGGAACTGTGGGAACCAGTCGTTTTGATGATAAGGGAGAAATCCAAGTGACACATTCACGAGGATGAGAGTACCGATGCAAAGCACTGGGACGGAACAGCTCGTAGTAGCGGAGAAGACACTGTAATGGCGTCGGAGCAAAGGGGCTGTGCTAAGCAGTCTAATTCAATATTCAACTGATTCGCTCAGGAGGAAATAGTTGGAAAAGACAAAACCATTTAACATTCCGAAACAACTATTTGTACAAGCCTATAAACTTGTAAAAGCAAATGCTGGTGCGGCTGGTGTTGACGCAGAATCTCTTGAGGATTTTGCAAAAGATCTGAAGAACAATCTCTACAAGCTTTGGAATAAAATGTCATCAGGAAGCTATTTTCCTCCCGCGGTGAAAGCTGTTCCTATCCCTAAGAAATCAGGTGGAGAAAGGATACTTGGCATTCCTACTGTAGCAGACAGAATAGCGCAAATGGTGGTTAAGTTAGTTTTTGAACCTTCTGTTGAACCTCATTTTCATCCGGACTCATATGGATACAGGCCAAACAAATCTGCACTAGATGCTGTCGGCATCACACGACAGAGATGTTGGCAGTACGACTGGGTTCTTGAGTATGACATTCGAGGTCTGTTTGATAACATTGATCATCAACTTCTGATGAAAGCGGTAATGAAGCATACAGACAATAAATGGGTACTACTCTACATAAAAAGATGGTTGGTGACACCTATGCAATTGCCTGATGGGACTCTTCAAGAGAAAACTAAAGGTGTGATGCAAGGCGGGGTCATCAGCCCAGTATTAAGTAACTTGTTTTTGCACTATGTTTTTGACTCATGGATGACACGCAATGCTCCAAAGATGTCATGGTGCCGGTACGCAGACGATGGTTTAGTACACTGCAAAACAGAGTTCGAAGCCCAACAAATCAAGCGCAAGTTAGAAATACGCTTTATTGAATGTGGCTTGGAAATGCACCCAGACAAAACAAAGATTGTTTATTGCAAAGACAGTAATCGAAAACGGAAACATCAAAATACATCGTTTGATTTTCTAGGGTTCACCTTCAGACCGAGGGAAGCAAAGAATCAAGTAAATGGTATGCGATTCACAAGCTTCACTCCGGCTGCTAGTAAAACGGCGATGAAATCAATGCGAGCAAAGATCAAGATATGTCGATTAGGTAGAAGAACGGAACTATCTATACATGATATTGCTGCAAGATGTAATCCAAGCCTTCGTGGTTGGGTTAATTATTATGGTCAGTATCATATCACTGAAATGGAATCAGTCTTTCGGCATTTCAATCAATCACTGGTCAAATGGGCAATGCGAAAATACACACGGCTAAATAAAACTCAAGCAATCGAGTTTCTGAGTAATCTCGCTAAGGAAAAGCCAAGATTATTTGTACATTGGGATAGAGGAAGACCAGGTGCGTTTGCTTAGTGGAAGCGGAGTGAGTCGAGAGGTTCACGCTCCGTTTTGAGAGGGGCTGGTGGGGAGGTTCCACCGGTCTACTCACC